>CANGAW010000017.1 GCA_947451925.1 Burkholderiales bacterium
ACCTTGGTAGTGGAAAGCATATTTAAAAATTCTTTTTGGAAGGCATTGCTGGCGATTTCCTGCTCATTCACATTCATCGTTTTAGGCTGAGGAAAATCTCTCAACTCTGCAAACAATGCCTTTCTTGAAATGGAAAAATAATTTTCCAACTGTACTTGGCTGAAAACTCCATAAACTTTTGCTTCCAATTTGGAATTTTCAAGAGCTGTCATGCTGCCACCATTCACAAGATAATTTTTGCATTGATCGTAGGTCAGCCCATCAAGAAATAATCTTGTAAAGCTTATAAAAACTCTTTGATCTTTGGGCTCCAATCTGCTCATGCCTTTAATTGTTAAATTAAAGACCAATTCGGAACCAAATTTCCTTCCTGCCGCAAAATTTTCTTGCAAAGATTTTGAATTATTTTCCAGCATCCTTGCATTGATCATTTCATCCACAATCCGAATAATCAATTCATCAGATTTATAAATTTCAATAAAATGATTTTTGATTACCTGTTTAGCTGGGCCAGTGAGACCATAGGCATTGACAGATCTTTCAATAAATTCCGGAGTACGGACTATTTTTTTCAAGCTTTCAAGAACATAGTCCCGAGATACTTCTTCTGCAAAAGTAACAGTTGAAAAAAACAATAAAATCAGCGTAACAAGTTTTTTCATTTTATATTTTTACGTTTTCTATCTGCGTGGACAAATACATAACTATAAACATGGAATTTATAATTATAAAAACCACAAGTCAACGAAATCGTCACCCTATTCTCACATTCTTTTTCATGCTTATAAAAAAGCCTGCATTAAATTTTTCCAAACATTAAGCCGTGATGCACAGACAAAATGTGATCTATTCGCTTGCCTCGCAAGACTAATTAACAATCTCAGGAAAATATCATGGCTCGCAAAGTGATTATCAGCTGCGCCGTCACTGGCGCCATTCATACCCCCAGCATGTCGCCCTACCTTCCCATCACGGGAGAGGAAATTGCCAAGGCAGCCTTGGACGCCGCAAAAGCAGGCGCAGCAATTGTTCATTTGCATGCTCGTGAAATTCACAATGGCAAACCATCGCAAAACCCTGAACTTTTCAACACTTTTTTGCCCGAAATTAAGGAAAAAAGTGATGTGGTCATCAACATCACAACCGGCGGGGCGCCCACGATGCTGGTCGAAGAGCGGCTGCGCCCAGCCCATCAATTCAAGCCCGAAGTTGCTTCGCTTAATATGGGCTCGATGAATTTTGGCTTGTTCGGCATGCTCTCACGTTATAAAGAATTTAAATACGACTGGGAAGAACCCTACCTGGCCGGCAGTGACGACCGCGTGTTCAGAAACACGTTCAAGGACATTGCCTACATCCTTGAATCTTGCAACGATCATGGCACCCGCTTCGAAATTGAGTGTTATGACATTGGGCATTTATATACGGCGGCACATTTTATTGAACGTGGGCTGATCAAGCCGCCGTTTCTGATTCAATCCGTGTTTGGCCTGCTTGGTGGAATCGGCTCCCATCCTGAAGATGTGGCGCACATGAAGCGCACTGCAGACCGCCTGTTTGGCAATGACTACATTTGGTCTGTACTTGGCGCAGGCCGCAATCAAATGCCAATTGGCACGCAGGCATTATCCCTGGGTGGCAATGTGCGTGTTGGTCTGGAAGATTCCTTATGGGACGGACCTGGCCAGCTTGCAAAAACCAATGCTGAGCAAGTGCAGCGCATTCGCAAAGTCATCGAAGGCCTCTCTCTTGAGGTGGCAACACCTGACGAAGCCCGCAGTATGCTGAAACTCAAGGGACGCCACAATGTCAATTTCTGACCACGCCCATGACTGAAAAACACTTATAAATTCGCTATTAAACTTTGTTGACGCAATTTTTAACTCTTCGCAATTACATGACTGACACCTGCACTCAGTGCTGAAAATATATTTCCCGAAATCCCTGCCAAAAATCGAAACGAATTTCCGCAAAAAGTGCGTTACGGTTTACGATAAGACCGTATTAAATAATTGAAATATGGCGAGAACAGTATGGAAGAATGGCGCATCGATATTGACCCAGTCTTGCTTGAAGCTTATGAAATGGCCATGGCAGAGATTCGCGGTGAAGACTTAGCTTTGGCTAAAGCACGTATCCAGAAAAAAATGGAAATACTGCGCGAAGCACAGCAGAAAAAAGTAAGTCCGGACATGCAGTTCGGCATGGATACGGCCCGCTTTGAGAATTTGCATTGGGATGCTGATTCAGAAGACGACGATGCGGACTTTAAAAGCACCGATTTATCAGGTACCGAAAGATTGTTTTTCAAACTATGGTCAAACAAACAGCTTAACGTCCGTAATTTTGAAAAAGGCGACACGATCGCCACACGTTCTCAATTGCCTGAATTTGGATACGTGATCATTGCAGGATCGGTGACAGGATCGACGGACAAATCAAGTTATACATTTGGCCCGGGTAGCGTATTTTGTCTGGCCGAGGGCCTCGCTAATCAAGCCTGTTCCCTCGACATCGTCGCCAACAACCATGTTGTGATGCAATGCATTCCCATCAAAGATGCGTTGACTGAAGCAAAAACACTGAATCAGGGATTAAAAGGTGTCTGTCGCTTTACTGTGATGCGCATTTTGAACCTCAAGCAGCCACCCAAGGAATTGATATGAGTGATTTAGTTTCAGGTAATTATGAAGATGGGGAAATTTTATTTGAAAATAATGATCCTGCAGATTGTTTTTACATGATCGAATCAGGTCAGATCAGTATTTATGATCCCAAGCGCAAGCCGGAAATTGCCCTCTTGTCTGCCGGTGACTGTTTTGGCGAGCAGGCTTTGCTTAAAGGGGGTGTCAGAGCCGCAACTGCAAAAGCAGTAGGTAAAACTGTATGCATTAAATTAAGCGTAAAAAATGCACGTCGGCTCATGGCAGAAAGCACAGGCATCGCAGCACCTATGCTGGAGGCTTTGTTTTTACAGCTATCACTGCATAACACGATGGAAACAACGACTAGCTGAAATGTCTTAGTTTCTTCTCACTACCCATGAGCTTTTGATCGAACAACGAACGCTCAAAAAAACGCTTTTCAAAGCGTCAATCACTTGAAAAAGCGAATAGATAATGGTGCCTGAGACCGGAATCGAACCGGTACGCCCCCTCTCGGGTAAGCGGCGGATTTTAAGAATAACGCGCCCATTTTAGATACTAGTACTGACAATGGTTATACGGTCATCGTATTTTACTGATCAATGTTTTGATCAACGAGCTTGTTTGATAAAAAAGAGCAGAAATCCAAGACCAGATTTAACCGAATCCAGTTTATCAAGCCGCAATAAGCAGGATAATTTACTTGTCGCGTGCAGCGACAAAATGCACTCCCCCAACCATTCCAATCAAATTAATTCTTGGCCGCAAAATCCAGTCTGATTCAAGCCACTCGTAACTTTATTTTTATAGCTAAACATTCGCAAATCTAAGTCCACTCATCTCAGTAGCTTTTTTTAATTTCATGCAAAAAAGCAACTGATTTTGAAGGCAGTGTGCTAGTGTTTAGGAATGAAATATAGAAACATATTTTGTTGCTAAAACTGCATGAATTAAGGTGATAAATGAAAAATGTCTTGAAATTGATTTTGCCGATCATCTTTACTGCAATTACTGCTGCCTCTTATGCAGAAACACAGCCTGATGCAAAGCAAAATGTAGATGTAGTTAAGAAGTCATCTACAGGAATCTGCCACGCACCGAATACGACCTACTATGTTCAGACAAAAAATTTCACGCCATTTAAAACGCTTGATGAATGCTTGAAGTCTGGCGGAAGAATGCCGAAACGGTAGAACACTGCTGCGATTTGTAGTCTGATTAATGATTATTGAGGTTGTAATGAGTAAATTACTTACAAGTCTTTTGCTGGTGTGTTGCTGCACATCCTGGGCTGGCGACTTTGAAGATGGCTTTGCAGCGTATCAAAAGCACGATTTTTCAGAGGCGATGAGACTATATAAGTTGGCTGCTGCTCAAGGAAACTCAAGCGCACAGTTTAATCTCGGAGAAATTTATAGGTTGGGTCTTGGTGGGCAAGAAGACTATGCTGAAGCTGCTCGTTGGTACAAACTAGCAGCGGCGCGAGGCAACGATAAAGCACAAGTCATACTAGGCATCATGCATCGCTTGGGAAAGGGCGTCAACCAAGACAATGCTGAATCTATAAAGTTATACAAATTAGCTGCATTGCAAGGTAATGTTGCTGCTCAGGTCATCCTTGGCGAGATGTACAACAACGGCCAAGGTATTACGCAAGATTATAAAGAAGCAATAGGCTGGTACAAATCGGCAGCTGAACAAGGTAACCCAGCAGCACAGAACAATCTCGCATTAATGTACTACAACGGCCAAGGTGTTGCGCAAGATTATAAAGAGGCAATACGCTGGTACAAATCAGCAGCTGAGCAAGGTAACCCAGCAGCACAAAACAATCTCGCATTAATGTACTACAACGGCCAAGGTATTACGCAAGATTATAAAGAGGCAATAAAGTGGTTTAAATTAGCTGCAGGCCAAGGTTATTCAACTGCACAATATATGTTTGCATTTATGAATTACGATGGAAAAGGCATTCAACAAGATTATAAAGAAGCATTTAAATGGTTTAAATTTTCCGCATCCCAAGGTTATTCAGCAGCGCAATATATGTTTGCGTCAATGTACTATAACGGGCAAGGTATTACGCAAGATTACGCAGAAGCAGTTAAATGGTTCAAATTGGCGGCTGAGCAAGGAAATGCGAACGCACAATGGAAGTTCGGAGGTATGTATCTCTTTGGAACAGGTGTTTTGCAAGATTATACTCGCGCTCACATGTGGCTTAACTTAGCTGCCGCAAATGGTAATAATAATGCAGTTGAAGCTCGTAACACAGTAGCAGAGCGAATGACAACACAACAGATTGAGTTAGCACAAAAAATGGCTCGTGATTGCCAATCGCGTAATTATAAAAATTGTGATTAAATTAATTAAGCCTACAAAAAACTCACATTGTAGAATGTTGATTTGCAGGTATGAATTTTTATATATAGGTAAATAAAATTTTTAAACGATTTATATCTTATGTAATATTTACTTTAATCTATTTCAAAGTAAATGATTATATTTACACAAGAAATCTGTATAAAGAGCTATACCATCCAGAAGCGGATAGTATCTCAATACCTATTATGAATTCTCTTTTAATTACAGTTGTTATCTTTATTCTTATTTTTCCAGTGGTTATCTTTGGATCAAAGCGAATAAAAAATTGGATTTCTTCGCGTGCTAAATGTAGTTTAATACCTATCTATACAATTCTGGCGTTGTCATATTTTATTGGATGTTTTTTGATTTTGGGTTTGTTTCTAGGAACATTAAACAAAAATCATTGGGAAATTTCAATCGCGGCATCACCATTTATTGTATATATAATTTATTTATTATTGAAAGATGTGCGCTGGATACTAATCAATCATAAAAAACCAATATAAAGAAATTGAATGGTTAATTATTTAAATGAAGAATAATTCAAATGTTCTGATTCCGCTGCCTGATCTTAGACCATTTCTGCTTATTTCTGTACTCACGATTAACACGCTTTTGCTGAACATCAAATTCATCATGAGCAGCACGCAAGTCATCAACCGTAGGCTTTACGCGCAGTGCATCGCGCTTGAATTTTTTGAGCAATTGTTGCTGATCAATATCGTGCTTGAAGGTAGTGGGTCTTTGGAAACGCAAGCCGCCGATACGATAAAACGCTGCTGATCATTCCCGTCATTGAAGGGCAGTATCAAGACGGCAGATTGCATTTTCATTGTGCGATTGGAGTTCCAACAGATCGTCTTGAAGGAATTGAACAAAAGATATTACATGCCTGGCGAGCTACACCACTCGCTGGATACATGAATCAAGTCAACGCGTATGAGAACAGCGGTTGGCTTAGCTACATCAGCAGACAAGCTGTGTACCTAAACAGGGAAAGTATCGCTTGGGATCAAGTGAAAATTCCTAAAGATGTTCTCACTCACCGCTGAACAAATGTTCCTTATGAGTTGGTGAAAAAGCTGCAGAAGCTTTAATAGCGAAGCTTTATCTAAAAATTCGTAAACAGTAGAGTTAAAATATAGGTTACGAAGATATCAAGAAACAATATATATTTAATATAAAACTACCCACACAGAATCCTCTGGATATCCATATTTAAAAAAATTATAGCTCCATAGCAATTGGATATCTCAGAAAATTAAAATAAAAAAAGAGACCAGTAAAGGTTTCTTCTATTAATATTTAAAATTACTTAAATTAAAAAATTTTTAATTTAGCTGGATTAATAACTCGTACAATTTATGACATTGCCGTTCACATTGCAATTTGTTGTACTTGGTCGGTTAATGTTATTTAAAAACATCGGCATTTGATAAATTTTATCTTGTTGGGTAGACCAGTTTTGTGATGCTATTGATGCATTTTTTCTACTTTGCATTTCAAAATTATGATCATTTCTTAGCGCATCATTAATTTCTTTTGAAGCCAATCTCCATTCCGCTTCTTGCTCTGAGCGAACTAATTCAATTGCCCTATTAAATTCACCTATGTTTATTTCATTAGATAAGAGTTTTGAGTAAATAAGGTCAGCTTTTCTATATGAATTAATTACAACAACAACATATGCAGAATGAATTTTTGAAAGTCCTTCAATAGATACTGTTCTACATTTTGAAAGTTCATTTAAATATAAAATTATTTTTTCTTTTCCATCTGCGCTAAGTTTAGAATTTGATGAAAGCAATTCATACTTTTCACTAGTAGAAGATTGGGTTGCATCAAATAGTATGGTCTTATAAACCTCTTGTATAATTTGGTTGCTATTCATTACCTTTCTGCAAGCATTATATTTTGCCATCTCAGTTGCAAAATTCTCTTTAATATAATTGCTTTGTTGTTGAGCTTTTGTTGCGCACCCAGCAACTATAATTAACATTAAAATAGCTAAATATATTCTTATCAGCATAAAAACCTCGTATTAAAAAATATTGCACTTCAATATTTTATTTAAAATTAATAATTTTCTGGTAGTTTTTAAAGTAAAGTTTTAAATTGTAAAAAATAAAACTTATTTTTTGGTCAAAATATTATAACTATGTAAGGATACATCCATTTCGCAATGTGCAGGAAGGTCTATTTTGATTACCAATGTCAAATTTGCAAAAACAAAGGGAATTGAGAATACCTGTGGTTCCCTTTAAAGCCGCATGAATGTGTGGGCCACAATTGATTTTTTGACTGGAGAAAAACGGTTGTCCTTTCCAATCACAGGCTAAGTAGTCTCGCTAATTTCGTTGTCAAAGGCTGATGACCTATTGACGACGAGGGAATCATGTCCTGCTTGCAACTAGATGAAGCACAGCGACGCACGTTGCACGAAATGGGAATTCATCACCCGCACCCGAGCGCTACAGCAACTGGCACGCGGCGAGACGCTGGCCGCTGTGGCGGCCACTTTTGGCGTACACCTCAACAGCATCGAGAATTGGGCGCGCTGGTGGCGGCAACAAGGGGTGGTCGGTCTGTTCCCAGCCACCGCGACCTGGCCGGCCACCGAAATGGGATGCGAGCCTTCGGCAAGCGTTGGGCAAGTTGGCGCAGCAGCGCGGTGGCACTGTCCACCATCTGCTCGGCACGCTCGCGGCCGGTGACATCAGCGACATCAGCGACAGCACCGCACGCCGTTATTTGCATGATCAAGGGCTGCGGTATAAGCGCTGCCGATACAATGTAAAAAAAAGCGTGATGAATCTGCGTTCCGTCGTGCCCAAGTCATCCTTGGACGACTGAGCACGCTGGCACGCGAGGGACTGTGCCGGCTCCTCTTCTTCGACGAATCCGGCTTCAGTCCCAACCCGCCGATTACGTATGGCTGGGCACTGCGTGGCCAGACACATGCCATTGAGCCGCAGTCGCATCGCGAACGCATTAATGTCCTCGGCGGGCTTGACGAGCGAGGTCAACTCACGTGGACGACGGTGGCGCGGCCGACCCGCCAGGAGGATGTGATCAGATTCTTCGATCGACTCAGTGCGCAGGTCGGGACGCTACCGCACATCGTGGTACTCGACAATGCCGGCATCCACCGAAGCAAGGCCATCGAACGGTGCCGCCGGCGCTGGGCCAGCCAGGGGCTAGGGTTGTTCTTCCTGCCGCCGTACAGTCCGGAATTGAACCGCATCGAGATCCTGTGGAAGCACGCCAAGCATTTCTGGCGCCGGCCACTGGGACTAACCGGCGCCGCACTGCGCGATGAAGTCGAGACACTGATGCGTGGCTTCGGCAGCCGGTTCACAATTAATTTTGCTTGAGTACTTAGATCATAAATACATGACAAGTCTTTGATTTAAGTAGAAATTTATGGCGCAAGCACGTGTTCTCACAGAACGTGAGCTCAAGAAAGTCCTACAGTATTGCAATCAACACAAACACCCCACACGAAATCGCGCCATGCTCTTAATGACGCATCTTGCTGGTCTTAGAGTCAGAGAGGTCTCTGCTTTAAAAGTAAGAGATGTACTCAATGACGACGGCGAGATCAAAGATGAAGTGCATTTGTCTGCTGATCAGACGAAAGGCTCTCGCGGTCGTACAGTCTTGATCCCCAAACGACTACAGATTGAGCTTAAACAGTACCTAATCACCAAGTATGGGCTGGAGAAATTGGCAGTCGTGCATTTCACTGATACTTCAATCGCTCTCTTCCCAACGCAGAAGTATCCCAAGCGGGGATTCACTGCAAACACATTGGCGCAGCACTTTCATTACCTCTATCAGCGAGCTGGAGTTACAGGTGCATCCAGTCATTCTGGCCGACGCGGATTTATCACAAATTTGGCTGACAAGGGTGGAGAGATAATGAATGCAAAAGCAGAAATACGAAGAACGACTATTGCAATCAGCAGGCTATTGGCGCAGGCACGAAACCTGATTGATAACGCGGGAATGGGGCATTTTCCCTCATTACAGCCCCCATCTAAATTCACTAACGTCCCGTTGCGGGACGATCTTGACTGAAATGATCAACAATTTAATATTCATCAAAAAGTTAAAAATATCCTTATTTGATAACAGCCAATCTAACTCTACACAAAAAATATCGGCTATTGACATGAATAATAATATCAAATTAAATATTTTAATAATTATAAATAAATTAAAGTTTTGCCCCGATATGCATACATATTTTATCAAATTCTTCCTTGAAGTGCCCATTCAATACGATATCTTGGGAAACTCTTTTTGTTCTCAACTTCCACTCATTGAAGTCATTTAAACCATCTTTACCACCACAATAAACAATTTTTGCTTGGGTAACTGCTAATGGCTTCCATATATGTTCATCATGAATCCTTGGCTTTATTCCAATAATTACTATAGTTTTCGCTTTTGTACAATAATCAGCCCATTTTGATTTTTGTTCATTAATAAAATTTATTCCAGAGGTCACTCTCTTTAATGGTTCAAAGTAACACATCACTGGTGGGAATAAATCATTATTTATTTTTTTATGAAATTCAATTTCATCATTGATTGAATAAATAAGACCAGTAGTTGTAATACCAATTCCTGAAAATTCTGCATCATGATTATCCGTGCTAGCCCCATCGCAAAAAATATTACAGCAACCGTGCGGCAAACAAATATCTATATCTAATTCAGATTTAAAAAGTGCTAACTCTAAGAGTCTTTCATAATTAAGTGATGTAAATCCTATTGAAATGTTATTTTCTTTAATTATTTTACAAAGTTTTATATATAAATTTTCTTTAGTGGGTATGTATTTAAAGAAGAATTTAGCCATAGAATTTTGAAGAAAAGGAAGCAAATTTCCATTTTCTTCAGCAAGTATTTTCATACCATTTTCAAATTCATCTTCAAAAATTACCTTTTTTGATTCTGGAATACATCCCCATCCATTCGGATCAAATTTAGCAAGCGCACCAAATAAATATTTCCCAAGTGGTGGAGCATCAATTTCACATGATCCAGTACTTGCTCCTGCGCCAAAAAGCATGACTACTTCAGGACTTATATTTAATTTCTGATTAGTTATTTTTTCCATATTATTTCCACAATTGGGACAATTCTCCAAAATAATTTTATTGGGCTTGCTCAGAGAGCTATTTCCTGAGCCTATCAATAATCTGTGTCCGCTATGGATAGTAACGCTACTTTTTTCTACTGACTTTTCATGGAAGTATTTTCGCTTGCAACTCTTGCAAATAGGTTTCATGGTTAATATCCCATTAATAATTAGGCATCTTCCCACGCCAATTGCTATCGCCAGCAATTCTGCCTGCTGCTTTTCTCAATAGGATATGGTTGTAGTGTTTCTGAGTCATCGTGACACTCGTGTTCATATGCTCAGCCAATTCTTCAATAGACATACGATGCTTGGTCAGCACATGGGTGGCATACATATGGCGTAAGCTGTACAGCGTGCGTTCTTTACCTGTTCTGGGATCCATTAACAAACCCAACTGATCCAGCAAGCGTTTGAACATGCGACCAAACTGTGTCGTCATGTCTCTGCCATCAATCCTAAACACATACTCATCCAGTCTGCGGCTGATGAATTCTTCAAATGAGCCGTTTCGCCACGCTGGATTGCACATTCTGAGACGATCTAAATATCTGACCACAGAATGTCTGGCTGTCATTTCATGCGCTTGAGTTTTACCATCTACCCACAACGCTAAATATTGCTTTTGGTCTTGCTCGTAAAAATACACATTGCTCCATTTCAGATTCATCCCTTCCGTACCTGGCCTGAAGCCTACATTGGCAATCACTAAAATGTATTCACGCAAGGCTTCACGCATCACTTGCTCATGCCCTTGTCTGGCATTCTTGACCCAATTGCGCATTCCACGATAGAGCCTGGCGTAATCTTCAATCGTGATGTCTGGTCGGCGCTCTGAGAGTTTCCCGTCGTTCTTCAAAGATGGCACTTGCAGCTTGGTCATATAGCCGCGTTCTACGGCTTCATCAAACACGCGATTCAATGCAGAGTTATGGTTATTCAATACGCTTTTGCTTGGCTGACGTTTCATTTCTTGAACACGCCAACGATTGAATTCAAATAGCAAGGCGTTATCAATTCGGTCCACATTGTGATTAGCAAAAAAAAGGAATCAAGTACTTTCGTAGGGCTTGTACATAAGTCTTATATGTTTTCTTGTACTCCCCTGCTTTCTCCGTATCTTCCATGCGTCTGATGGCTAGATTGGCGACTTGTGTAAATCGCTTGGAGATAATGGGTAGATCATTTTTTTCTCTGAACCATGCATTCGTCACGATCTCAACGGCATTGGATTTTGCTTCTTTGAGTTCATCCGATTTCGTGGATGCTTTGACCCATTTACCCTGCACTTTGAAGCGCACATACCATAGCGGAGAAAGCTGTCGCTTATAAAGCGTCGCCCTACCTTCAAGAATGTGATGTGTGTTATCGCTTTTCTGGGGCATTGAGACCGTCTCTGAGCTGTTTATAAAAGTTATAACGAGTGTGATACTTCAAGTCAACAAAATCGCTCTGAGACGGTTTTAAAGCCCTTAGCATGGATTTCATGATTGAAGATTCTGATCGCTCAGTTCTATGGGTTTTTATAGCCCGATATTGCTGAAATTTTGGAAGTAGATTTGCGATGTGAAAATCGCTAATCTCTTAGGAGAAATTGTTGATCAGTCAGACTATTTCTCATGCTTGAGAGCATATAGCCAGTGTTAATTTTGATCAACGACTGATCAACAATATAAAAAGAGCAACTTACGGTGTAAGCCTATGGAAGGCCGTAAGTGCTTGATCGGAAAGGGAATAAATGGTGCCTGAGACCGGAATCGAACCGGTACGCCCTCTCGCGAGTAAGCGGCGGATTTTAAGTCCGCTGTGTCTACCAATTTCACCACTCAGGCTTTGAGCAGAATTTCTGGCCTTGCGCCAGAAGCCAGCATTGTATGTCAGTCCAACAATAAAAAAAGCGCGTTTGCGCGCATTTTTTAACTAGTTTGTGAACCGATACCAGATTGTTGTGAATCGTCGCGAAGAATTTAAACGTGTTCATCAACCCGGCAATTGAAGCTTAAGGTTCAGATTGCAGTCATCAAAACAGGGGTGAAGTTTACCATGAGCGGCATTGCCCATGATGCTTGTCGCACACGATATAGCTGCATCATCAATCCAGCGCACGCAACATTAAGCGCTTACAACTTCTGACACTCTTTTGCTTTACCGGACTTTACTGCTTCCGATATCTTAGCTGCAGGTAATCAGAACAAAGAGGACATCATGAAATCAAAAATTATTGCGCTCGTATTACTTGCCAGTGTCGCTGGCGTGTCTCATGCGGGTGATTTTGAAAAAGTCATTGGTGGTGTGCTGATTGGTGCCGTGATCGGCAGCCAGATCGCAGATGCCAACAGAGGACCTGTTGTCAGCGCTTATCCTTACCCGTACCCAAACCCCTATCCGCCGCAAGTCGTGTATGCGCCACCACCGGTCGTGTACTCAGCGCCGCAAGTGATTTATCAGACACCACCGCCGGTTTATGCGCCAGCACCTGTCTATTTTCGTGGCTACTACGATCGTGGGTATCGTGAGTATCACGACGATCCCTATCGTCATCGTTGGGAACATCGTGATCATGATCGCAGGGACTATCGTTGGTAATGCCGGGTCAAAGAGCTTTAACGCACGGCACAAAAAAAAGCGGCCCCTGTTTCCAGGGGCCGCTAAAAATTTGGAGGCGGGGGTCGGGATCGAACCGGCGTAAACGGCTTTGCAGGCCGCTGCATAACCACTTTGCTACCCCGCCAAGGGTGCATATTGTAACTGTGAACGCGAAACTTTGTAGACTGGTCCACGCCATGTTGATGAGACTGCTTTCATCAACAAAAATTTTACTGATAAAAAAAAGGAAGCTTTTTCGAGCTTCCCTTTTTTGGAATTGTGGAGCGGGAGAAGAGTCTCGAACTCTCGACCTCAACCTTGGCAAGGTTGCGCTCTACCAACTGAGCTACTCCCGCGTCATGCAGAAACAGAAGTATAAACCAGCACAGGAATTTGTCAACAGAAACTAAGGGAAATTTATTAAATTCATGCGCGGTCTTTAATCATGGGCCAGGCTTTTCGCAAGTAATACAGCATGGACCAAATGGTCAGCACCGCAGCAACGTCAAGTAAACGCTGTCCCCAAAAAAGTGTGTCCACCGATTCGCAAAGCGGATACGCATACAGCAGCATAGGAATGGCCACCATCTGTGCGAAGGTTTTTATTTTGCCGATGGAGCTGACCGCCACTGACTTGGACGCGCCTATCTGTGCCATCCATTCGCGCAATGCACTGATGGCGATTTCGCGGCCAATAATGATGAAGGCAATGACTGCGTCCACACGACCTAACTGCACCAGTAGCAGCAACGCACCTGCGACCATCAGCTTGTCGGCAACGGGGTCGAGAAATGCGCCAAACGCGGAAGTCTGATTCCAGCGCCGCGCCAGATAACCGTCAAACCAGTCGGTGACTGCAGCCACCACAAAAATCATTGTCGCTGCAAGCCCCTGCTCATAGGCTGTGAGCCAGCCAACGGGCAAATAAAAAACGCCCACCACCAATGGAATGAGCGCCACGCGCAGCCAGGTCAACAGCATCGGTATTGTTAAAGGCATTGCTAAATTTTTTCTCTGGTTGTTGGCCAACGAATGGCTGGCTGCTCTGTAATTTAATGTAATTGCCGGTAAATGTCTTCTGCCAATTGGCGCGAGATGCCTTCCACCGACGCCAGATCATCAACACTGGCGTCGGCTACGCCGCGCAGACTACCAAAACGCGCCAGCAGTTTTTGCCGGCGCTTGGCGCCTACGCCTTCAATCTCTTCCAGTCGCGAGGTCTGCCGCGCCTTGGCACGCTTGGCGCGCATGCCGGTAATGGCAAAGCGATGCGCCTCGTCGCGGATTTGTGCAATCAGCATCAATGCGGCCGACTCTTTACCCAACTCCAGTGCAGCCCTGCCATCGGCAAAGATCAGTGTTTCCAGTCCCACCTTGCGGCCCTCGCCCTTGGCCACACCAACAATCAAGCTGATATCTAGTCCGAGTTCGGCCAACACCTGACGCGCACTTTCAACCTGCCCCTTGCCGCCATCAATCAATACGATATCGGGCATTACTCCATCGCCATTGGCGACTTTTTCATAGCGGCGCATCAGTACCTGACGCATCGCTGCATAATCGTCGCCCGGTGTAATGTCGTTGATGTTGTAGCGACGGTATTCTGCGTTCTGCATTTGGTGGTGATGAAACACCACGCAAGACGCTTGCGTAGCCTCGCCCTGCGTGTGGCTGATGTCAAAGCATTCAATACGCAGCAGATCCGGCTCGGGGACGTCGGTGCCCAGGGTATCAATCAGGGCCTGTGTGCGTGCCTGTTGCGAACCTTGTTCGGACAACAAGCGCGCTAACGCCAGCTCGGCGCCCTTGATCGCCATGTCCTGCCATTGACGACGCTGGCCCTGTGGCTGAAATAACAAACTGATGCGATGCCCGCATTGCTCCATCAAGGCCAGCATCAGCTCGGGCTCATCGAGTTCCAGATTAATGATCAGAATGCCGGGCACGAATTTGTCGATGTAGTGCTGCGCCAGAAAAGCCTTCAGCACTTCGGCTTCAATGGAACTGTCAGCGACCAGAGCACCATCAACATGCAGGGGGAAATAGGCACGGTCGCCAAGATGGCGGCCGCCACGCACCATCGCCAGGTTGACGCAGGCACGTCCGCCATGCACCACGACGGCGATAATATCAATGTCGGCGTCGCCGCCTGTTTCCATGCTTTGCTGATGCAGCACGCGCGACAGCGCCGTAATCTGATTGCGCACCAGCGCAGCCTGTTCGAATTTGAGTTCGCTGGCAAAGCCTTGCATTTTTACTTCGAGCGAGCGCATCAGTTCGGACTGACGACCATGTAAAAATTGGGCCGCATTATTGACATCGGTGGTGTAATCTTCATGCGAAATCAAACCCACGCAAGGCCCGCTACAGCGGTGGATTTGATGCAGCAGGCAAGGCCGGGTACGGTTGGCAAATACGGAGTCTTCACAGGTGCGCAATAAAAAAATCTTTTGCAAAATCTGCATCGATTCTTTGACTGCCCAGGCACTGGGAAATGGGCCGAAATACTGATTTTTTTTATCCACCGCACCGCGGTAATAGCCCATGCGCGGATAGTCGCCGCCTGAGAGTTTCAGGTAAGGATAGGACTTATCATCGCGAAACAAAATATTGAAGCGCGGCTGCTGGGTCTTGATCAGATTATTTTCAAGAATCAGCGCTTCGGCTTCACTGCGGGTAACGGTGGTTTCGAGTCGCACAATGCGCTCGACCATCATCGCGGTTCGCGGACTACTCAGGTTTTTTTGAAAATACGTGCTGACCCGTTTTTTCAGGTCGCGCGCTTTGCCGACATACAGCAGCTTGTCTTGCAGGTCGAAGTAACGATAGACACCCGGCAAATGCGGCAGACGACCGACTTCGGCCAGCAGCGCGGCACGCGGGTCAGTTTGCTCGGGGGGCTCGGCTTCGGACATGTTGGACCGGATTCTGTGAATCGCTGCTGTTTATATTAATGGGATCGCTTCACACGCCGCACAGCGCCAGTCATGACAGGCTGCTCACGAGTTTGCGTGCGCGCTTGTATTGCGGATGTGCCTGCAATGCCTGCCAGTCCATAGCTGCGCCCTGCGGCAGCAAAGCAGTCAGGCGCTGTTCGGAACGGGCCGCATCAATGCTCTGCGCCGGGTCCAAACCTTCAAGCAACTGGTCCGCCTTGTCCGGCGCATTGCAGATCAAGACCATGTCGCAGCCGGCAGCCAGCGCAGCGTGTGCGCCCTGCACCACATTGCCGGCAACGCTGGCGCCTTCCATCGACAGATCGTCACTGAAAATCATGCCGTCAAAACCCATTTTTTTACGCAACAGCGTCAGCCATTTTTTTGAAAAACCGGCCGGATGCTTATCAAAGGCCGGATAGATCACGTGCGCCGGCATCACTGCGGACAAACTCATGCCCAGCCAATCGTAGGGCGCGGCATCTTCTTCAACAATGTCTGCAGGCTTGCGCTCATCCACCGGGATATCGATGTGTGAGTCTGCTTTGACGAAACCATGTCCGGGAAAATGCTTGCCGCAATTGGCCATGCCGGCCAATGCCAGACCGTGATTGAGACTTTTCGCCAGCAAGGCAACAACACGCGGATCACGATGAAAAGCACGGTCGCCAATGACGCCGGATTCACCATAATCGAGGTCCAGCACCGGCGTAAACGACAGGTCCACACCGCAGGCACGCAACTCGGCAGCCAGCACATAACCCAACGCGGTGGCAGCTTTGCAGGCGGCCAGTACATCGCGCTCCCACAACGCGCCGAGCACGCGCATGGCAGGCAAACGCGTAAAGCCATCGGTACGAAAACGCTGCACGCGACCACCTTCGTGGTCAACCGCAATCAGAACGCCGGGCCGTGCGGCATGAATGGCCGCACACAAGGCCGTCAGTTGCGCGCGATTTGTGTAGTTGCGCGCAAACAGAATCACGCCACCTGTCAAGGGATGACGAATGCGGCGCACATCCTGTTCATCGAGTTGTGTGCCGACTACGTCGAGCATCACAGGGCCGAGTTTGGAAACGTAGTTTGTTGGGTTCATGTTTTTTCCACGATAACGAAGGCGACTGCATACTCCACTTCATCGGTAATGGTGACTTGTGCAGTCAGTCCATGTTCCTGCATGAAGGCAGTCAGCGCGCCGCTGGTGACAATAATAGGTTTGCCGCTCGGTGCATTGAGTACTTGCATCGCGCGCCAGGTCATGGGCATGCGCATGCCCAATCCGATTGCTTTTGAAAATGCTTCCTTGGCAGCGAAGCGGGTGGCCAGAAATCGCAGGCCACGGGCTGCCACTTTGTCTTTGCGACGATGATATTTTTCCAGCTCTTCGGCACCCAGAATTTTTTCCGCGAAGCGATCGCCGTGGCGGCTTAACGCCGCGGCAACGCGCTCGATGCGCAAAATATCGGTGCCAATACCAAAGATCATTTTTTAACGCGCTCCGTGCCGCGCCAGCGTCATCGCCGCTTTCATTTCGCGCACGGCATTTTGCCAGCCAACGAATACCGCATGGGCCACAATCGCATGGCCAATATTGAGTTCAGTAATCTCGCGAATGGCAGCAATCGCCTGCACATTGGTGTAATGCAGTCCGTGACCGGCATTGACTTTCAGTCCGTGGCGCACACCCGTTTTCGCAGCCTGGTCGATGCGGATTAATTCGGCTTGCCGGATCGCTTCATCATGCGCATCGGCATAGCGTCCGGTGTGCAATTCAATCACTGGTGCGCCAGCCTCTGCAGCGGCCGCAATCTGCTCGTTGTCAGGATCGATAAACAGCGAAACGCGAATGCCCTCTGCTGCCAGCTGCTGCACCGCTGCTTTGACTTCAGTGAAATAACGCAGCACATCAAGCCCGCCTTCGGTGGTGACTTCATGCCGGCGCTCCGGTACCAGACAGACATCTTGCGGCCGGATACGGCAGGCGAAATCCAGCATTTCAGCAGTGACGGCCGATTCCAGATTCATGCGCGTGGCAAGCAGTGGCCGGATCGCCTCTACATCGGCGTCTTTGATATGACGACGGTCTTCACGCAAATGCAGCGTGATGGCGTCAGCACCGGCTTGTTCGGCTAACAGCGCTGCCTGTATGGGATCGGGATAAATGGTGCCGCGTGCATTGCGCAAGGTAGCTACGTGGTCGATGTTGATGCCGAGATCAAGATCAAGGTGTTGGGGCTGTAGAAAACTCATGGAAGATGTGGTCTGGTTCTGTTGGTTCTGTTGGTTCTGTTTATAGCTGCAACAAGTCAATCAGTATTTGTCTGGTGTTCAATGGAATGCCACCCAGATGATGCGCCAGCAGGTAGCGCATCAGAAATTTGCTTTGCATTTGCGTGGTCGCGTCGCTGTAATCTTCGCGGGCCATATCGAGCAGGGTCTTGCCGCTGACCACAGGCGTATTGTCATGGACTTTGGCTTCACGCGGACCGCGCTCGGGATCAAACACATACAACAGATCTGGTTCAACAGGCTCGCGAGTCGTGGTCGACACACTGAGGCTGCCCGCCACACCGGTTTCTTTGAGTAAGGATAACTCGAATTTGCGCAGCACGATGGCCGCCGATTCATCATGCGCGAGCTGGTTGAGCGCGGCCACATAGTGATCAAACAAAGCCGGATGCGGATCTTCGCGCGCCAGCAATTTGACCAGCAGCTCATTGAGATAAAACCCGCACAACAGCGCAGCCCGTTCCAGCGGCAGCAAGCCCCCTACCCATTCGGCGGCAATCAGGGTGCGCACTTCGGATTTTCCACTCCAGCCAATTTGCAGCGGTTGAAAAGTCTGCAAGGCCCCGCGCAGTTTGGAATGCGGACGCTTGGCGCCTTTGGCCATCAGTGCGATGCGGCCATAGTCGCGCGTGAGCACGTCCACGATCAGGCTGGTTTCTTTGTACGGATAGCTGTGCAATACAAACGCAGGCTGGTTGACGACGCGGTGTTCGCGTTCGGCTAATTTTTTGCCGGAAGCCGAAGCCGCACGCGTGCCCGAAGCAGGCCTCGCGAGTTCGGCAGCAGGCGCAGTCACGCTCATGACAACTGTTTATTCGTAGCCGTAGGCGCGCAAACCGGCTTCATTATCAGCCCAGCCGGATTTGACCTTGACCCAGATTTCCAGATACACCGGACCACCAAAGAGTTTTTCCATATCCAGACGGGCCTGGGTAGAAATGTCTTTCAGACGCGCGCCTTTTTGCCCGATCACCATGGATTTATGCGTATCACGCTCAACCAGAATGGCAATGAAAATTCGCCGTAGGTCACCTTCCTGTTCAAATTTTTCGAGCAGGACGGTGCTGGTATAAGGCAGTTCATCGCCAACGAAACGAAACAGTTTCTCGCGCACGATTTCGGTTGCCAGAAATTTTTCGCTGCGGTCGGTAATGTCATCGGGGCCAAATACGGCTTCATTTTGCGGCAGGTGCTGGCGAATTTCAGCTTCGAGCCGGTCAAGCTGAAAACGCTGACGTGCGGACACCGGCACAATGGCTGCAAACGGATGGCGCGCAGCGACCTGCTGCGCAAACGGCATCAGCTGGGCTTTGTCTTTGACCTTGTCGGATTTATTGATCACCAAAATCACCGGCACATTTTTCGGCAACAGGTTGACCACTTCCATGTCGGCGTCACCAAAGCTGCCGGCTTCCACCACGTACAACACCACATCGGATGCAGTGAGGGGGTTGGTGACCGTGCGGTTCAGGGTTTTGTTGAGCGCATTGTTGTGACGGGTCTGAAAGCCGGGGGTGTCAACGTAGATGTACTGCGCATCGGGCCGGGTCTGAATGCCGGTGATGCGATGGCGCGTGGTTTGTGCCTTGCGCGAGGTGATGCTGACGTTGGCGCCAATTAAGGTATTCATCAGCGTTGATTTGCCAACGTTGGGTCGTCCAACGATGGCAATATAGCCGCATCGGAAATCAGGGGTTGCTGCGGTGTCTGTCATGCGGATGGTCTTTGGTTGGCAGCGAGGGGTTTGTTGGTGTCCGGGTCAGTCAGCAATTCCTGCTGCTCTTTTTCCTGGACTTTGGCAGCGATCTTTTTCGGTTCTGTTTTGGCTTTGGCTGCTTCCGGCTTCTGTGTCGTTTTGCCGGAGGTTTTGGCGTCTTCCGCGGGTGCGTCAGGCTGTATGGTGGCAATGCCTGCAAGCTTGAGCTGCGTGGTGCGCGGCTTGGCTTTTTTGGCCGCTGCCGGCGTTTTTACAAAGGCCAGTTGCACCGCTTCCAGCGCGAGCTTGGCCGCGGCCTGCTCACCTGCACGGCGACTGCCGCCGGCGCCAAAGACTTGAATATCAAGCTTGGGCACCAGACATTCAATTTCAAATTCCTGACTATGCGCAGCACCATGGGTGGCCACGACATTGTATTGAGGCAGTGCGATTTTTTTGCCTTGCAGGTATTCCTGCAACAAGGTCTTCGCATCCTTGCCCAGGGTTTTCGGGTCAACAGTTTCAAGAATGGGAATGTAGAGCGCACGAATGACGTCCCGCGCAGCATCAAATCCGGCATCGAGCAAAATGGCACCGAACAGGGCTTCAAGCGTGTCAGCCAGAATCGATGGCCGGCGAAATCCGCCCGATTTGAGTTCGCCTTCGCCCAGACGCAGAAACTGTGACAGCTCCAGCCTTTGTGCAATTTCATACAGCGACTGCTGCTTGACCAGATTGGCGCGCACGCGCGACAAATCGCCTTCGTCAATCGTCGCGTAACGATCAAACAGCAAGGAAGCCACCGCGCAATTGAGCACCGAATCACCGAGAAATTCCAGTCTTTCGTTGTGTGCACTGCTATGGCTGCGATGAGTCAGTGCCTGCTGCAGTAGCGCAGCATTGGCAAAGCGATGACCCAATCGGGTTTGTAATAGTGTGAGGTCCATGTGAGGCTATCGGACTTTCGTCTCGGGTTTGTCTGACGACGCCGTCGCGCTTGATCCTTTGTATTCGATCAGCAAGGTCGCCGGGCCGGCAGAAAATAGGCGCTTTTGGTAGGAAAAATTGACTTCCATTTCTTGACCGGTGCCACGAATATCCAAATCTTTGCCGCTGATCGCATCAATGTAGCCAACGTTGGCCAGCTTATCGAAGCTACTGCGCACTTCGGCCGGATTGCGCGCAACGGCCCGCGCTGCAAGCACCGCTTTACTGACTGCCCAGTACTCCACCAGACTGGGAACAGCACGCAACGCAAACAGTCCAAGCAGCCCAAGCGCGCACAGGGTAAGTAAACCGCTGATCAGGGAAAAGCCCGCTTGCAAAGGATCAGACCGCAATCTCATCGAATGGCTCCTCGCGCTGGAAGAAAAACAATGCTGTTAATCAAAAGGCCCGATACGCTTAAGGTTACCAAGATTCATCCATACAAAAAATGCTTTTCCAACAATATTTTTATCTGGCACAAAACCCCAATAACGGGAATCCAGACTATTGTCTCGATTATCGCCCATCATGAAGTAATGGCCCGGCGGCACCGTACAGGCAAAACCTTCGAGGTTATAAGTACACAATTCATGCTGCGGAAACGCGTCGGGGCTAGGCACATAGCTGGGACTATGATCGTCGTTCAAAATGCCATGGTTCACGCCGGTCAGATTTTCGCGATAGTGGCTGTAATAACTGAGTCTTTCCTCATCCAGGTAATCCGGCAATTTTTCGTAGCTAAGTTCTTTGCCATTGACGGTTAAGCGCTTGTTTTTATACACAATTTTATCGCCCGGCTCACCAACCACCCGCTTGATGTAATCCAGTGACATGTCCTTGGGGAATTTGAACACCATCACATCGCCGCGTTTAGGATTATTAATCTGAATGATTTTTTTATTAATAATTGGCAAACGTATGCCAAAGGTGAATTTGTTCACCAGAATCAGGTCGCCGATTTGCAGGGTCGGCACCATCGAGCTTGACGGTATCTTGAACGGCTCGTAAATGAAAGAGCGAAACAGAAACACCGCCGCAATCACCGGGAAAAAACTGCCCGTATAAGCCACCCAGGCCGGTTGTCTGTCAAAGCGTGCGGTCAGCTCGGCATGACCGGCGTTGTCCACCTTGACGCCGCTTTCAGCCAGACGGGCATTGCGCGCATCCAGTTCGGACAGGGCATTTTGCAGACTGCGGCGGCGCTGCGGTGCGAGGTAAAACCGATCCAGGCTCCAGACTATGCCAGTGGCAATAGTGAGCAGAAAAAGAATCAGGGCGAAGTTACCGAGTAGGGATTGCAGAGTCATTTATTTCTCATCAACTTGGAGGATGGCTAGGAAGGCTTCTTGCGGTATTTCTACCGAGCCGACTTGCTTCATGCGTTTTTTACCCGCTTTTTGTTTTTCAAGCAATTTGCGCTTACGTGAAATATCGCCGCCATAACATTTGGCCAGCACGTTTTTGCGCAAGGCTTTGACGTTTTCACGCGAAATGATGTTGGAGCCAATGGCCGCCTGAATCGCCACATCAAACATCTGGCGCGGAATCAGTTCACGCATCTTGGCCGCCACTGCCCGGCCGCGATACTGGCTGTTGGAGCGGTGCACAATGATGGCCAGCGCATCGACCTTTTCAGCATTGATCAGCATGTCGACCTTGACCACGTCGGCGGCACGATATTCCTTGAACTCATAGTCCATCGACGCATAACCACGCGAAATGGATTTCAGTTTGTCAAAGAAATCCAGCACCACTTCCGCCATCGGGATTTCATAGGTCAGCTGCACTTGCTTGCCGTGATAATTCATGTTGATCTGCAGCCCGCGCTTGGAGGTACACAGCGTAATGACGGCTCCCACATATTCCTGCGGCATGTACAGATTAACCGTCACAATCGGCTCGCGCACTTCTTCGATTTTCGACGGGTCCGGCATCTTCGACGGATTGTCGACCATCAGTGTGACGCCATCACGCATCACTACTTCATAGATCACGGTCGGTGCGGTCGTGATCAAATCCATGTCGAACTCGCGCTCCAGTCTTTCCTGCACAATTTCCATGTGCAACAGACCGAGGAAGCCACAACGGAAACCAAAGCCCAGCGCTTGCGACACTTCCGGTTCGTACATTAGCGCTGCGTCATTGAGCTTGAGCTTTTCCAGCGAATCGCGCAGCGCATCATATTGATTGGCCTCAACCGGAAACAAGCCGGCAAACACTTGCGGTTGTACTTCCTTAAAACCCGGCAAAGCAGACGTTGCAGGCCGGCTCGCCAGCGTGACGGTGTCACCCACTTTGGCGGCCTTCAGTTCTTTGATACCGGCGATGATGAAACCCACCTGCCCGGCCGACAAATTTTCGCGCGATACCGACTTCGGGGTAAACACGCCGACGCTCTCGACCAGATGCTGGGAGCCAGTGGCCATCAGCAGAATTTTTTCTTTCGGTTTGAGTGTGCCGTTAATGACCCGCACCAGCATCACCACGCCAACGTAGTTATCAAACCATGAGTCGACGATCAGGCATTGCAAAGGGGCGTCCGGATCGCCCACCGGCGGCGGCACTTTGACGATCAGTGCTTCGAGTACGTCCTGCACACCCAGACCGGTCTTGGCTGAACAATGCACGGCGTCACCCGCTTCAATGCCAATGACTTCTTCAATTTCTGCAATCGCATTCTCAGGATCCGCAGAAGGCAGATCGATTTTATTCAACACGGGTACGACTTCGACGCCAAGGTCGAGCGCGGTATAGCAGTTGGCTACCGTCTGCGCTTCCACACCCTGGGAGGCATCGACCACCAGCAATGCGCCTTCGCAGGCCGACAGCGAACGGCTGACTTCGTAACTGAAGTCAACGTGACCGGGTGTATCAATCAGGTTGAGGTTATAGACCTTGCCATCGCGGGACTTGTACATCAGGGCCGCAGTTTGCGCCTTGATGGTGATGCCGCGTTCGCGTTCGAGATCCATCGAATCCAGCACTTGCGCTTCCATCTCGCGGTCGGACAAACCGCCGCACAGCTGGATGATGCGATCGGCAAGCGTGGACTTGCCGTGATCGATGTGGGCGATGATGGAAAAATTGCGAATATTGTTCATTAACGGAGTAGAGACAAAAAAAGCGCTCTGAGCGGGGAATTTCCCCAAGCGAGCGCCTTGTTACGGAAGCTTGGTCAGCACGGCATTTTACCGGAATTGAGGCCTCAAATCCGGATTGCCACCCATTGGCAGCATCCGTTGCGGCTTTTTTGCTATCGCAAACGGCATGACGGGCAAAATAAATGGCCTGCTCTGGTTTTAAGGATCAACGCCAGCCAAAAAATCGCGGACTTTGTTTTCATTTAGAAAATAATGACAAAGCTGGCGTGGCGGCTGATTCTCACGCACCCCAACCAACACGGGCACCAACTCATCATAGAGAGTCAGCAAGACCGGATCGGCATCCACATCCCGCACGTCTATCGGATATGTCTGTTCGCCAATCAGCCCTTTGAGCGCGTCAAGCATGTCATCGCAGAGATGGCAATAACTGCGGGAATACAGAATAAACCGGATCAAATCATGGCTCCTTGAAAATGGCCGGCATGAAAAAAGGGCCGCGGGAAAACCCGCAGCCCTTAGTTGGCATCAGTCCAGAAAATCAGGGCTGGGCCGGACGTACTGGAATAAACTGGGAAGACTCCCCGCGGCGCACCAGCAGCAAGGCATTTTTCTTCATGTCGAGCTTGGCTACCAGGCCATTGAACTGTTTGGCGTCCTGGATATCCGTATTGTTGAGACGGACAATCACGTCACCTGGTTGCAGGCCAGCGCGGCCAGCGGGCCCATCGGCAAGTTCGATCAGCACGCCACCATCAAGCTTGAGTTCGCGTTTTTGTGCATCGCTCAGATCCGATACCGCCAGACCCAACACATTAACGGTTTGCTCTTGCTTGGGTTTCTTCTCTTCTTTTTTGGCGACCGCTGACTCGGCTTCCATTTCAGCGATGGTCACCGCCAGGTCACGCTTGGCGCCTTTGCGCCAAACGCTCAGAGTGGCATGCGAACCCGGCTTGGTATTGCCAACCAGACGCGGCAAGTCACCCGATTTTTCGATAACGACCGCATTGAAATGGGTGATGATGTCGCCCGCCTCAACACCGGCTTTTTCTGCCGGACTGCCGGTTTCTACGCGGGCTACTAAAGCGCCTTGCGCTCTGGGCAGACCCAGTGATTCAGCCACATCCTTGGTCACTTCACCGATCTGCACGCCGATACGGCCTCGTACCACGCGACCGGTCGTCTTCAATTGTTCGGAGACGCGAATGGCTTCGTCAATCGGCACCGCAAACGAAATACCCATGTAGCCACCCGAGCGGCTGTAAATCTGGGAGTTGATACCGACGACTTCTCCGCGCATGTTGATCAGAGGACCGCCGGAGTTACCCGGATTGACTGCGACGTCAGTCTGGATCAGCGGCAAGTAGTCACCGGTATCACGAGAGTTGGCCGAGACAATACCGGCTGTCACCGTGTTGTCGAGCCCGAATGGCGAACCAATCGCAATGACCCATTCACCAACCCGCAGCTTGCTCGAGTCACCCATGGTCAGGCGCGGCAGATTGCTGCCTTCAATTTTGACCACCGCTACATCGGTACGACGGTCCGAACCAATAATCTTGGCTTTGAATTCGCGCTTGTCCGTTAAGGTCACCACCACTTCATCGGCACCTTCAACGACGTGGGCATTGGTCAGTACATAACCGTCAGGCGAGACAATGAAACCGGAGCCAACGCCACGCGGCACTTGATCTTCCTGCTGGGGCGCCTGCTTGCGGCCACGCGGTGACGGTGCAGGCTGTTGTTGACGCGGGTTGGGCTGGCCGAAGAAACGACGGAAAAATTCCTGCATTTCTTCATCATCTGCTCCCGGCGGCGCGCCAGGCAAACCTTGCGGCAACGCTGCTTTGGAACGCTCGGTAGTACGGATATTGACCACTGCCGGGCCGACTTTATCGACCAGATCGGTGAAGTCAGGCAAAGTCGCCGCATGGGCTGCACCCGGAGCCATGCCGACACTGACAGGAATAAAAAAGAGGGAAGTTATTGCAAATGCAGCAGCAGAAAAACTGTTTTTTAGGTGGCGGATTGTTCTCATGAGCTTTTATTTGATGGCGGTCATTTCGATTGAATCGGCGACCTTCAGGATCGCCGCCATAGGCACTTCACCAACTATGGTAAGCCAAAATTCTCCATGCCGCTTGCCGACCATATTGATGGCCCCCTGCTGTATCTGAATGGCGCTTCTTTGTGGCGACCAGGGCTCAATGAAAATCGAAATACCGGCCAGCCCATCTGAATAAATCAGCTGAATAAGTTCGCGTGGTGCAGCTTGCCCGCTACTGCCGAGACCGCGCTTGGCCACCTGAATTTCGCGAAAACCACCGGGCACCCATTTGACTCTCCAGGCTGAAGTCAGCATCTTGCTGACCATCGCGTTTTCTATTCGCCAGCCCTGGGTATTCGGAAAGCTTGTTTTCAGGCGCGACGGCGCGACATTGCCAATGTTGAGTTCGGTAAAACTGATCTGCTCGACAATGTCGCCGGTTTCACTCAGGGTCTGCGCCCGCAGCATCAGACCGGAAGATTTTTCCAGCCATAAGCGGTAGCCAAAACGCATCGCATCTCTTGGCTCAAGTGCAATCACCTGCGTCTCGCGACCGACCACGCGGGCGCTGCCAATATTTCTGGCCCGGTAGTAGTGGGCAATCTGTTCAGATCGCTCCACAGGCAAAGCCGGAAAGGCTTTACCGGCAAGGTGACTCTGAATAATCAGTCTGTGTTCCTGCGGCAGATAGCAGGTAATCTCGTCACCACGACGCAGATACTCACGCGGCTGGCCATCCAGAATTTCCAGTTTTTCCAAAACCTGCGGCCCCGAACCCATGTGGCCGATACGTGAAGTTCTGACTTGCGAACCCTGCTGGAAGATGAAGGTCCCGGCATAGTTGAGAGCTTCGGCTGCCAGTCTGGCCTTGCCCAGCCAGTCCAGAGATTCCTTTGTCCCCGCATCGTCAGCGCCAGTCGCTCCCGCGCTGACTGAAATGGCGAAGAACAGCAAACACAACCGCAGCAAGTAAGGCCACGCTCGCAGCATAGGTTTATTTTTCAGATTCGCTATGGCTGGCAGGCCGAGCGAGCTGCGCTGTGCCATAGAGTGAGGGGTAAGCGCTCTGATGCGCGAAAATATAGTCATCGACTTCGGCCGCGCGGCGCTGCGAGGTCTGTTCCCGGCTTTGCGCCGTATTCGCAGCCAGCTTGGAGTCGGCTTGGCTGATGTTTGCCAAGGCCGGTTGTGACGAAGCGGCCACCAGCTCATGCTGCGTTACCGGACTCCAGAAACTACTCAGTTGCGGTGCCAGCACGAAGGCCATGACCGCTGCGGCAATTGCGGCCAATGCGGCCGGCCAGGTTTGCACACGTTTGAACAGTCCCACTGGCGCCAGTATCGTCGGCTCGGCTTCGAGTCGCGTCGCCATGCGGGCGGAAAACTGCGCACTGACTGGTGCGACCATCTGCTGCTCTCGCAAACTGTCACCAATCTGATGGTAGACGGACCAGGTATTGCGTTGCTCGGAATCGCGCAAGGCGATGATTATTTTTCTCGCCTGCTCGAAGTCGAGTTCGCCATCAGCCAATGCTGAAATATCCTGTAGTGTCACTTTATCGCTTGCCATGATGCCCCCTGCCTTCGCACTATACTTATTCGTGTTGATTTTTCGCTTAACCAGTTACTACTGGCGGTGTTGCCGGGGTTGCGGTGATTCTGTTTGTTGAACTTACTCCTTCATTACCAGCTTTGCCATTCTTACCAACGCTTGTCTGTTGCCGTATCCAGCAAAGGACGCAGCTTGTCTGCAATCGCCTCGCGCGCCCGAAAAATCCGGCTGCGGACGGTACCGATAGGACAATCCATTGCTTCAGCAATTTCATCGTAGCTCAAGCCTTCAATCTCCCGCAAAATTATGGCGACCCTGAGTTCTTCTGGCAATGCATCCATCGCCAGATTGACGGTCTCGGCAATCTGCTTGGTGGCCAGCATCGATTCCGGGGTATTGATATCTCTTAGATGCTCTCCGTCATCAAAAGTTTCCGCTTCTTCAGCATCTGCTTCCGTCGATGTCGGTGTGCGCCTGCCCTGAGTCACCAGATAATTTTTGGCCGTGTTAATGCCAATGCGATAGAGCCAGGTGTAAAACGCAGATTCGCCGCGAAACCGCGGCAGGGCGCGATAGGCTTTGATAAACGCCTCTTGCACCACATCTTCGGCTTCTGCCTGATCGCGCACAAGACGGGACACCAGCCGCATCAGCTTCCGTTGATATTTGATTACCAGAAGCTCGAACGCCTTTTTGTCGCCATGCTGAACCCGATCAACTAATAGCTGATCAATATCGCGTTCTGTCGTCAATCCCCAATTCCCCGTGCTCATGCCACATGCAGCTTCAGGCCGGCGCTATGTCAATGCGGTCTGCAAGCGGCGCGACAATGAATGAGGCCGCAGTATTCTGCTACGCAGAATACTGCGCGACTCCCCACTCATTGACAGAGTGAAATATGAAAAGTTCAATCGACCAGAGGAATTTTTTTGTTTGGCTTTGCGGCATCGCGCAGTGTTTGTGTTGCAAGCCAACGGCATGCCACCAGCACGGCACAAAATGCATTGCGGTCCAGGCAGTCCGGCAAGACAGGCAATACCGTCACCCGACCCGATGGTGCCTGCAAACGAAGCAGCATGAACGTTGGCCATAGCGTTGCATTCTCCAGAAGATGAACAACCTCACTGCCGCCATTAACGCTGGCCCCACTTGCTTGGCTGTGGCTGGCAGCAGCGCTGGACCTAGTGTGCGTCAACAGAATCTGGCCGGTTCCGGAAATATCAAGTCGAAAGGTCTTTCTGTTCGAGAGAACGGAACAGAAAACGACACAAGCCGAGATAGCGCAAGTCGCTGCCAGCAGCAAGCGTGAATGGTCAGGAATTATTTGCGCCAGGCGCAGCCAGAGCAGACAGGCGACACACAACAGAACGAGTGCAAGGATAGAGGAGAAGAAGAGCAATAATCGCGAAGGCCGGATCACGGCCGACACGGCAATTGACATGGAAGGGGAAGGAGAACAGCGCATCGGGCAATGCGAAAGACGCCCGATGCGTATGCCTGAATCAGGCCTTAGCGAAAATCAGCGTACCGTTGGTACCGCCGAAGCCAAACGAATTTTTTACTGCGACATTGATTGGCATGTTGCGTGCCGTATTGGCGCAGTAGTCAAGATCACAGTTCGGATCCTGATTGAAAATATTGATCGTTGGCGGCGACAACTGATTATGCAAAGCCAGTACGGTGAAGACCGACTCCAGTCCGCCAGCACCGCCGAGCAAATGCCCGGTCATGGACTTGGTGGAATTGACGACGATATTTTTTGCGTGATCACCCAGCGCGCGTTTGATGGCGACCGTTTCAGCGACGTCGCCAAGCGGCGTTGAGGTACCGTGTGCATTAACGTAATCCACGGCGTCGGCATTGATGCCGGCGTTTTTCATGGCTGCAATCATGCAGCGTCGCGCACCATCACCATCTTCCAACGGCGCGGTCATGTGATGCGCATCGGCAGTCATGCCAAAGCCTAACAGCTCGGCATAAATTTTTGCACCGCGTGCTTTGGCGTGTTCGTATTCTTCCAGCACCATGACACCAGCGCCTTCACCGAGAACAAAACCATCGCGGTCTTTATCCCAGGGACGCGAAGCCGTTGCCGGATCATCATTGCGTGAGGACAGCGCACGGGCCGACGCAAAGCCGCCCAGACCGAGCGGCGAGATGGTCGATTCGGCACCACCGGCAATCATCACGTCGCAATCACCATACTCGATCATGCGACCAGCTGCGCCTATGCAATGCAGACCTGTTGTGCAGGCCGTTACGATGGCAAGATTGGGGCCTTTCAGGCCGTACTTGATCGACAGGTGACCGGAGATCATGTTGATGATGGACGCAGGCACAAAGAACGGGCTGATTCGGCGCGGGCCGCGATTCACCAGTTCCTGATGCGTGTCTTCAATCAGTGGCAAGCCACCGATGCCGGAACCGACGATGACGCCAATGCGCTCGGCATTCGCTTCTGTCACTTCCAGACCACTGTCCTGCATCGCCTGAATGCCCGCAGCCATGCCGTAATGGATAAAGGTATCCATATGGCGCGCTTCTTTGGCAGGCATGTAGTCTTCGACGTTGAAGCCTTTTACCTCACCGGCAAAGTGGGTGGAAAAAGGACTGGCGTCAAATTTTGTGATGGTCGCGATACCGGACTGGCCGGCAATCAGCGCATCCCACGCAGCAGTAACCGTGTTACCGACTGGCGAAACACATCCAAGACCAGTAATCACTACACGACGTTGATTCGAACGGCTCAAACAATGCTCCCGGAAACAATCAAATACAAATTGGCTTAGGCCTTGACGTGTGCCTTGGCGTAATCGATCGCTTGTTGCACGGTCGTGATTTTTTCAGCTTGTTCGTCAGGGATTTCCATCTCGAATTCATCTTCGAGGGCCATCACCAGTTCAACGGTATCAAGCGAATCGGCACCGAGGTCGTCAACGAAGGACGATTCGATTTTGATGTCAGCTTCAGCAACACCTAATTGCTCAGCAACGATTTTTTTAACGCGTGATTCGATGTCAGACATGTTGTATCTCCAGAGGGTGGGTCACAGAAAGTGCGCGCATTTTATCAGGTTTGCGGCACGAAACTTAACTTTTAACTTTTGCTTTTATTAACTAAATAAAGGACTGACTATGGCAAATAAAAATTCGGGCCGTCAACTTAACCGCCACTCATGTACATGCCGCCATTCACATGCAGCGTGGTACCGGTAATGTAGGCGGCTTCGCCCGAGGCCAGAAAGGCCACCGCAGAGGCAATATCTTCCGGCAAACCAAAGCGTCCTGCCGGGATCTGCGTCAGCAGCGCATTGACCTGCTGCTCATTCAAAGCCTTGGTCATATCGGTATCAATAAAACCGGGCGCGACGCAGTTTACCGTGATATTACGACTGCCAATTTCACGCGCCAGTGCACGGCTCATGCCGGCCACACCGGCTTTGGCAGCAGCATAATTCATCTGCCCCGCGTTGCCGGCCGAGCCGACCACCGAAGTTATGTTGATGATGCGGCCCTGCTTGGCTTTCATCATGCTGCGCAATACCGCGCGCGACAAGCGTGCCACGGCTGTCAGGTTGGTGGTGATGACGGCATCCCACTCTTCCTCTTTCATGCGCATGGCCAGCTGGTCTTGCGTAATCCCGGCATTGTTAACCAGGATGGACAAACTGCCAAACTGCTTCTGTATTGATTCAACCAGCTGCGTGGACTGAGCCGCATCATTGACGTCTAACACCACACCATGACCGGCATCCGGTCTGATCGCTTGCAGGTACTCTGAAATGGCGGCAGCGCCCGCCTCAGTTGTGGCAGTGCCAATCACGATTGCGCCGCGCTGCGCCAGCTTTTGTGCGATGGCCCGGCCAATGCCGCGCGAAGCGCCAGTGACCAGCGCTACCTGCTGCTCCAGACTGTTATTTGATGTTGTCACTTGAGTGCCTCCAAAATGCTGTCCAGCGAAGCCTGATCGGCAATCGCATCTGCCTGCAATTCGCTGTTGATCCGTTTTGCCAGACCCGACAAAACTTTGCCGGGACCGCATTCGACCAGACGCGTGACGCCGCCAGCGGCAATTTTATTCATGCTCTCAACCCAGCGCACCGGACTGGCTGCTTGACGCACCAGCGCGTCTTTGATTGCAGCAGGATCGTTCACGATCGCCACATCGACATTGTTGACCAGCGCGATTTGCGGCACCGAGAAATGCAGACTGTCGAGATAGCCGCGCAAGTGTTCGGATGCGGGCTTGAGCAGTGAAGAATGAAACGGAGCAGACACGGGCAGCGGCAAGGCACGCTTGGCACCCTTGGCTTTGGCCAGCACACAGGCGCGCTCAACGGCATCCTTGTGGCCGGCAATGACCACCTGTGCCGGCGCATTGAAATTAACCGCTTCCACCACTTCGCCAAGCGCAGCTTCGGCGCAGGCAGCAATCACGTCTTCATCCGACAAGCCGAGAATCGCCGCCATGCCGCCCTGCCCGACCGGCACGGCTTGCTGCATGGCCTGCGCACGAAAGCGTACCAGTGGCACCGCATCCGCAAAGGCAATGACGCCAGCTGCCACCAGCGCGGAATATTCACCCAGACTATGCCCGGCCACAATCGCTGGTGCGCGACCGCCTGCAGCAAGCCAGGCACGATAAAACGCGACGGCACAAGCCAGCATCACCGGCTGGGTATTAGTGGTCAGATCGAGATCTTCTTTCGGGCCTTCGGCAATTAATTTGCCAAGGTCAAACTGCAAAGCGTCGGAAGCTTCGGCAATGCTTGCTTTAACGACGGCGTTGTCGGCAAAACCGTTCAACATGCCAATGGCTTGCGAGCCCTGGCCGGGGAATATGAATGCAAATGGTGTCATGCGAAGTCCGGAATATGAAATCAGATTTTGGCCAGCACTGCGCCCCAGGTGAAACCACCACCGACGCCTTCCATCAGTATGGTCTGGCCGGGTTTGAGGCGACCGTCGCGCATCGCCACGTCCAGCGCCAGCGGAATCGAGGCTGCCGAGGTATTACCGTGCTGGTCAACAGTGACGACCATTTTTTCCAGCGGCAAGCCGAGTTTTTTGGCGGTGCCCTGCATGATGCGAATGTTGGCCTGATGCGGAATCAGCCAGTCGATTTGCGAGGATTCCATGCCGGCCGCAGCCAGTACTTCATGCGCGACTTTTTCCAGCACCGATACAGCCAGCTTGAACACCGCCTGACCGTCCATGAACAGCAAACCACTGCCAGCCAGCGCACCACCGTTAACTGTGCCCGACACACACAAAATATCGGCATGACGGCCATCGGCATGCAGCTTGGTGGCAAGAATGCCCGGCTCATCGGATGCAGCCAGTACCACCGCACCGGCACCGTCACCAAACAACACGCAGGTAGTGCGGTCATTAAAATCCAGAATGCGCGAAAACACTTCAGCGCCAATCACCAGCACCCGCTTGTGCATGCCGGATTTGATAAAACTGTCAGCCACCGACACCGCATACACAAAACCGCTGCATACCGCCTGCACATCGAGTGCTGCGCATTCATTGGTGATGCCGAGTTTGCGCTGGATGACGCAAGCCGTGCTGGGGAAACCACCGAGAAAATCCGGCGTTGAAGTGGCGACAATAATCAGATCAATATCATTCGGCGACAGGCCTGCCATCTGCAGTGCCGCCAGCGCGGCCTGAGTGCCAAGGTCGCTGGACATGACGTCGGCGTCGGCATAGTGACGCGCCGAGATGCCGCTGCGCGAGACTATCCATTCATCCGAAGTTTCGACGCCTTTTTCGGCCAGCATCGTGGTCAGATCCTGATTCGTCAGTCGTCTGGGAGGCAGAAAACTGCCGGTACCGATAATTTTTGTATATGCGCTCATGCCATTTTTTGGTTATTAGCTTCAGGCGCGACCGGAGTCTGCGGCATCAGTTCAGCAATTGATTTTTCGATACGAGACAATACATCATGGCGTGCTGCATCGAAAGCCCGCCGTATCGCCCATTCAAAGCCATAGGCATCTTCGCCACCATGGCTCTTGAACACCAACCCACGCAGGCCCAACAGACTGGCGCCATTGTAGCGGGAAGGATTAAGGCGACGTGAGACCTGTTTTAATGCGCGCTGTGCAATCACCGCACCAAGCATATTGATCCAGCCCTTGCTTAATTCGCTTTTGAGTACGCCCTTGATCAGACGTCCCAGACCTTCTGCTGCTTTCAAGGTCACATTGCCGACAAAACCGTCACAGACCACGATGTCGGTCGTGCCTTCAAAAATATCATTGCCTTCGACATTGCCATAAAAATTCAGTACCCCTTTTGCATGGTCCGCACGTAGCAACTCGGCCGTTTGCTTGACCAGCTCATTGCCTTTCATGTCTTCTTCGCCCACATTCAGCAAACCGATGGTCGGCCGTGCATGACCTTCAACCGCCGAAACCAGGGCCGAGCCCATCAACGCAAACTGATGCAAATGCAGCGGTTCGCAATCGACGTTGGCACCCAGGTCAAGCATATAGGTCGGGCCGTCTTTCTGATTGGGCAGGATGGTGCAGATGGCCGGGCGATCGACACCCGGCAGCGTCTTCAACACATAGCGCGAGACAGCCATCAGGGCGCCGGTATTACCGGCTGAGACGCAGGCTTGGGCGTCGGCCTGCTTGACCAGTGTGATGGCCACGCGCATGGAGGAATCTTTTTTCCGGCGCAACGCGACTTCAAGCGAATCGTCCATTTCGACGATTTCAGTCGCGTTAACAACCCGCAGACGGGGATGATTGTGCGCGTTGTGGCGAAGCAGTTCGGCACGAATGACTTCTTCGCGCCCGACCAGAATCAGTTCAGCGTTGGCTTCGTGATTAACAAAAGCAATGGACGCAGGAACGGTGACAGAGGGGCCGTGATCGCCACCCATGCAGTCAATGGATATTTTAATTGTCATTGTCTTGACCATGTCCTGTACCGGGCCAGTGATCTGGCCAGGTCAGTCATGATGCGTGTATGACGGAGGAAGCAATCTGCACATACAAAAACGGCGCCAAGCAGTCTGGGACTCTTCACGCCGGTTTGTTTTTTACAGCGACGAAAAATTATTCGTCGTTTTTCGTCTTCAGGACTTTACGACCACGGTAAAAGCCGTTTGGGCTGATGTGGTGACGCAGATGCGTTTCACCCGTGGTTTGCTCAACGGCAGTTGCCGGTGCGGTCAGGAAATCGTGTGAACGGTGCATGCCACGCTTGGACGGGGACTTTTTGTTTTGTTGGACTGCCATAACGTACTCCTAAATCGGTGAATCCGAGATTTTAACATACCCGGATTGCGAAACAACATGCATTTCCATCCGGGCCTTTTCAAACTGCCTGCTATTTCAATTTCTTCAAGACGGCAAAGGGTGACTCTGCCTTGTCGTTTACAGCGGCCAATGCCGCTCCGTCCGGACAAACTGCATGACGCGGCGACACGGGCAAAGCCAGCAATACTTCGTCTTCGACGACAGCTAGCAAATCCAGAGGCTCAGTCACGACGATGACATCAATGCTGTCGTCGTTGAGCAAGATCTCCGTCTGATCTGCTTCGGCATCATCGCGGGTTGCCACCAGCACCGACTCCGACGCCACCGGCAACGCATAGGCTGTCAGGCAACGCTGGCACATCAGATGGACTTCACCATCGACCTGAACCAGCAATTGCGGCTTGCCAGAGGCATGCTGCCCGCCTTTGACAGACCAGCGCAAGTTGCCGCGCTTGTCTGCCAGCTCTGCAGTTAAACGGGAAAAATCTGCGACTGCAGCACTGCCCTCGAGCTGCTGTGCCCGGCGGCAGAATTCAAAGACGTCGATAATTGTGTTGCTCATGAGGGCGCCAGCTGCGGAAAGCCTGCGATAATATCAGCGTTTTGCCTTTAAAGTCAAAGCCTTAGCCTGACTGAAAAAGCCTTGTCAACGCCCCCGATCAGCCACCATTTCGCATGCCATCACTCGCCCCTCCCCGCCTGATCCTGGGCTCCGGTTCTGCCTATCGCAAAGAATTGCTGGCGCGACTGCGCTTGCCTTTTGAGGTGGTGGTGCCTGACATTGATGAAAGTCCCCTGCCAGCCGAGACGCCGCCGCAAACCGCATTGCGTCTGGCACAGGCCAAGGCCAGCGCCATTGCCAGTCGGGTCGGCCCGGCACTAATCATCGGCTCAGATCAGGTCGCCACGCTGGACGGGCTGCAAATTGGCAAACCGGGAACGCACGAACGCGCACTGGCGCAATTACAAATAATGCGCGGCCGTGAAGTGGTGTTTCACACCGCGCTGTGCCTGCTCGACAGCCGTCCCGCTGCGCCAATGCCGCTGCAAATTGAAAACATTCAGACCACCGTACTATTTCGCGATCTGTCTGACGCCGAACTCGATGCCTACTTGCGAATAGAACAGCCTTACGACTGCGCGGGCAGCGCCAAAAACGAAGGACTGGGCATTGCCCTGATTGCCTCCATCATCAGCACCGATCCCAGTGCCCTGACCGGCCTGCCCTTAATTGCCCTGACCAGCATGCTGCGCAACACTGGTCAGGCATTTTTCCAATCATGAATCGCCCTACTTCAACTCCCACCATGACCGGCACCCTGTACCTGATCCCCAATACGCTGGGCCCCTGCGAACTCGATACGGTCATCCCTGCGGAAGTTCGCATCATCACCGCCGGCCTCGACCACTTCATTGCAGAAAATGCCAAGACGGCGCGGGCCTTTTTAAAACTGGTGGGCACGAGTCATCCGCTTTGCACCAGCCTGCAAGAGATGAAAATCGAGGAACTCAACGTCAATACCGCAGCAGCACAGGTACCCGCTTTGCTGGCCCCGCTTCTGGCAGGTAAAAACGTTGGTTTGCTATCCGAGGCCGGCGTGCCTGCGGTGGCCGACCCGGGCGCCGATCTGGTTCGGCTGGCGCATGCCAAAGGCATTAAGGTGCGGCCTTTGGTTGGCCCTTCATCCATTTTGCTCGCGCTCATGGCCAGTGGCCTCAATGGCCAGAGTTTTGCCTTTAACGGCTACTTGCCTACGGACGCAGAAGCACGGGCCAAGCGCATTAAATTATTGGAGCAGCGCTCGCGGCAAGACAAGCAAACGCAACTATTTATCGAGACACCCTATCGCAACGCCGCACTGCTGGAAGCGCTGCTTACCCACTGCTCGGCGACGAGCCTGATTTGCGTCGCAACCGATTTAAGCTTGAGCAGCGAGAGCGTCAGTACGGCCAGCGCCGCACACTGGAAGCGCGAACTGGCAGCAGGACGCGCACCGGATTTTCACAAAAAGCCGACTGTGTTTTTAATGCTGGCCGAATAGTGGAATGACCGTTTGCGAACGGCACCATCATTTTCAAAATACAAAAAAGACGCTGGGTCCCGATTTTCATCGGGACGACGGTAGTAGTGTGAAGTGCGTCTCAACCCCTACTGTCATCCCGATGAAAATCGGGATCCAGCGTCTTTGTCAGTCAACAAATTCAGCGCGGCTTGAACACCGCATTGCCCATCGCCTTGACCGCACCTTCACCGGCTGCGGCGCCAAATTTTTTCAGCACCCGATCCGACAAACCTTCCCGCGTGGTGTAGTCAATCAGGTCTTCAGCTTTGAGCACGTCGCGGGCCACGCTATCCACCGTTCCGAGGCCGTCGGCCAGACCCAGTGAGATGGCGGTGCTGCCGGTCCAGAACAGGCCGGAAAACATATCCGGCGTTTCTTTCAGACGCGCGCCGCGACCCTTGCGCACCACACTGATGAACTGCTGGTGAATTTCTTTCAGCAAGCCTTGGGTAAACTCTTTTTGCTTGTCACTCTGCGCTGAAAACGGATCGAGAAAACCCTTGTTCTCACCGGCTGTCAGCAAGCGGCGCTCGACCCCCAGTTTGTCCATCAGGCCGGTAAAACCGAAGCTGCTCATCAGAACACCAATCGAGCCCACGATGCTGGCCTGGTTGACATAAATGCGATCGGCCGCAGCGGCAATGTAGTAGCAGCCGGACGCACACATGTCTTCCACCACCACATACACCGGTTTTTTCGGGTGCAGTTTGCGCAAGCGGGTGATTTCATCGTTAACGATGCCGGCCTGAACTGGGCTTCCGCCCGGACTGTTCATGCGCAAAATAATGCCGACCGAGCCGGAATCACTGAATGCATCATTGAGCGCCGGCAGGATGGAGCTGACCGAGCCGGTACTGCTGTCGGCATCAATTTCGCCTTCAATTTCAATCAATGCGGTGTGACGCGTGCTGACCTGTTTGGGCGAGCCGGTCAGATCGAACGCCGCCCAGACACCAACGAGCATGACGGCCAGCGTCGCGAAGCGAAAAAAGATGCGCCAGCGACGGCTCGCGCGCTGCTCGCGCAAGAGTTCCATGGCCAGCGTTTCCAGCACTTGTCGTTCTGGCTGTGCAGCCGCAGGCGTGTCTTGCAAAGTTGATGGATCAGGTTCTTGATTGTTCATAGTATTTTTCGAAGTGGAATCAGGCCCGGGCCGGTCTGAGATCATTGTCCGGCACCCAGAATATTTGTTGATCTTTCTCAATTACGGTAACAGGCTGCAGTTTACCGCCACGGCAGGGCCCGCCGGCGCAACGACCACTGGCAGGCTCGTACAAGGCGCCATGGGTGGCGCACATCAGATACGAACCAGTGGAATCAAAAAAATCGCCCTGATTCCAGTCCAGCTCCATCGGCACATGGGCGCAGCGATTCAGATAGGCACGCGCCTTTTGCTCAAAACGCACCACAAACGCCGTGCAGTCTTCACCATGTGCGGTCAATGGAAAACGCACGCCTTTGCCCTTTTCCAAAACCTGGTCGGATGGGCAAATGAAAATTGCGGTGTCAGACATAAATAAAACGCCTGCCCTTATGCGTGCTCATTGAGCCATGCGCTCAGTTCGGCAATGGAGTCGGCGCCAAACAGCGGGCCATGCGCAATCAACTCCTCTGCCGGATGCGCACCGTAATGCACGCCAACCCCCGCTGCACCGGCATTTCTGGCCATTTGCAAATCATGGGTGGTGTCACCAATCATCAGCGTGCGTTTCATGTCCTGGCCGAGTTCTCTGGTCAGTTCTTGCAGCATGGCCGGATGCGGCTTGGAAAAGGTTTCGTCCGCACAGCGGGTGGCGTCAAACAAGGACATCATGCCAACCGAATCGAGTGCGCGATTCAGGCCAACCCGGCTTTTGCCGGTTGCGACTGCCAGAAAATAGCCTTGCAGTGACAGATCATGCAGCATCTCGCGTGCGCCTTCAAACAAGACCAGACTCTGGTCTTGCGATAAATAATGATGGCGGTAACGCTCGACCATGCGCGGATAGAAACGCGGTTCAAGATCAGGCAACACCGCCTGCATCGCTTCCTGCAATCCCAGGCCGATCACATAAGACGCCGCACGATCGTCCGGCACCGGCAAGCCGAGATCGCGGGCGGCGGCCTGAATGCTGGTGGCAATGGTTGCCGTGCTATCCATCAGGGTGCCGTCCCAATCGAACACGATGAGATCAAATTGTTTTTTTGGCATAGTGTTGGCAGCGCTTGCTGCCGATTCCTTGTTCAGACTGCTTGCAAAATAATGGTGCGCATTGCGCTTCGTTCATGCCGAAAGGCTGGCCAGAAAACGTTCGCATTCGGCCGGCAGCGGTGCATTCAAAGTCACCGGGCTGCCTGTTTCGGGATGGGTAAAACGAATCTGGTGCGCATGCAAAAACATGCGCTTGAATGCGATGCGTTTGCCATCGGCCTTCTGTAACTGGCGGTTCAGCGCAAAGTCGCCATATTTGTCGTCGCCGACAATCGGAAAACCACTGGACGACAAATGCACGCGAATCTGATGCGTGCGTCCGGTTTTCAGTTCAGCCTCGAGTAATACAAACGAGCCGTATTTTCGCAGCAAATTGAAAACCGTATGCGAAGCCAGACCGCCTTCGGTCTGCACCCTAACCCGACGCTCGCCGTCAGCGGCCGTATATTTAAATAATGGCAACTTCACATGCTGACGCGTATTTTGCCAATCCCCCTGGATCAGGGTCAGATAGCGCTTGTCGGTCAGGCCTTCGCGCATTTGTTCATGCAGGTTGGTCAGTGCCGTGCGTTTTTTAGCCAGCAGCAAAATGCCTGAGGTATCACGGTCAAGGCGATGCACCAGCTCCAGAAATTTTGCATCAGGTCGCGACGCACGCAGCTGCTCGATCACGCCGTAGCTGACGCCCGAGCCGCCATGCACTGCCACGCCGGCCGGCTTGTCAATGACCAGCAAATGCGCGTCTTCCAGCAAAATTTTGAATTCGGCACCCGGCACATGGGTCTGACTGCGTTCGGCTATTCGCATAGGTGGCACGCGCACAGTATCGCCTTCAAGGAGGCGGTAAGTTTGCGAGATGCGGCCCTTGTTGACCCGCACCTGGCCTGAGCGCAGCACTTGATAAACATGGCTTTTTGGCACGCCTTTGCAAAGACGCAGTAAAAAATTATCAATGCGCTGACCGGCTTCTTCGGCACCGATCGCAATCATTTGCACCTGTGCTTGTACTTGTGTTGACGTTTGCCCTGCTGCTACGGCGTCCGCCGGTGATAAGCCGACGTCAGAAAATCTCGTTAAGTCCTTCATTTTGAATATATAATCCCGCAACGGTGGTGTGAAATCCACTGTTTGTGTAAGTATAAAAAATACATTCTACACAGGGGCGTCTCCATCGGCCTCGCCCAATTTTGCAAATTCGATGGAAAAGCCGTGTATGCATCATTTCTGCGCCGTCAGGGTTGCACCGCCGTTGTAATCGGACAGTGCGCAGTCATGTTGGAACCGAATGCTTGGATCGTAAGGATAAGTCCGGCAAGCCCACCCAAAAAAACAGGCAGGCTCGCTGGTTGATGTAACTGAACATTGTTTGCCAATTTTGCTGACCTGATATTTTTATGGTTATTCCGAACCACCCACTACCGACGCAAGCATTACCGCTGCAAAGCGCGCTCTCGCGCCGGCCATGGTGTGGCTCTGGCGCGCAAGCGGCAGCCTGAACAGTTTCATCCGCGCCCGGTGTGACGCTGCGCTATAGCGCAGTGTTCGCAACTCAAGGCAATTCCTCCCCCCTCGCAATCAGTCGCCGCGCATACATCCCTTAGCTTTGCTGTGCCCAACGCGTATTCGCCGTGTGCAGCAAACAATGAGGCCCCAAGGGGCCGCGGAGTGATTACAAATGAAACGCATGCTGTTCAACGCCACGCAACAAGAAGAATTGCGCGTGGCAATCGTCGACGGACAAAAACTGATCGACATCGATATCGAGACCACTGGTCGCGAACAACGCAAATCCAATATTTACAAAGGCGTCATCACGCGCATCGAGCCTTCGCTCGAAGCCTGTTTCGTCAATTATGGTGAAGAGCGTCATGGCTTTTTGCCCTTCAAGGAAGTCGCCCGCAGCTATTTCCGCGAAGGCGTCGATGTGCGCAACGTCTCGATCCGTGAAGCCCTGCGCGAAGGCCAGGAAATCATGGTCCAGGTGGAAAAAGAAGAGCGCGGCAATAAAGGCGCTGCGCTGACTTCTTTCGTTTCACTGGCCGGCCGCTATCTGGTGCTGATGCCGAACAACCCACGTGGCGGCGGTGTTTCGCGCCGGGTTGAAGGCGAAGATCGTCAGGAATTGCGCGACACCATGGACAGGCTCGACCTGCCAACCGGCATGTCCGTGATTGCCCGTACCGCCGGCATCGGCCGCAATGTCGACGAACTGCAATGGGATTTGAATTACCTGATGCAGTTGTGGACCGCCATTGAGGGCGCCAGCCAGTCAGCCACCGGCGCTTTCCTGATTTATCAGGAATCGTCTTTGGTGATTCGCGCGATCCGCGATTACTTCCAGCCCGATATCGGCGAGATCCTGATCGACACCGACGACATTTTCGAGCAAGCGCAGCAGTTCATGAGCCACGTCATGCCCGACATGGTTCATCGCGTCAAACGCTATAGCGATGATGTGCCGCTGTTCTCGCGTTTCCAGATCGAACACCAGATCGAAACCGCTTATTCCCGTACCGTGCCACTGCCATCCGGCGGCGCCATCGTGATCGATCACACCGAGGCATTGGTTTCGGTTGACGTCAACTCGGCACGTGCAACCCGCGGCAGCGATATCGAAACCACCGCCTTCAACACCAATCTGGAAGCCGCCGACGAAGTCGCCCGCCAGTTGCGCCTGCGCGACCTGGGTGGCCTGATCGTGATTGACTTCATCGATATGGAGAATGCAAAAAATCAGCGCGAGATCGAAACCCGCCTGAAAGATTCGCTGCACTACGACCGTGCCCGCGTACAAATGGGCAAAATTTCCCGCTTCGGCCTGATGGAACTGTCACGCCAGCGTTTGCGCCCTTCCCTGTCCGAAGGCAGCCATGTGACCTGCCCGCGTTGCAACGGCACCGGTCATATCCGTGATACCGAATCTTCCGGCCTGCAAGTACTGCGCATCATCCAGGAAGAGGCGATGAAGGAAAACTCCGCCGCCATCCATGTGCAGGCACCGGTCGATGTGGCCGCCTTCCTGCTCAATGAAAAGCGTGGCGAGATTCTGAAAATCGAAACCCGTCATCGTGTGGCCGTGATCCTGATTCCGAACAAGCATCTGGAAACACCACACTACAAACTCGAGCGTCTGAAGCACGACGATCCGCGCCTTGAAATCATGCAAGCGAGCTACTCGCTGGCTGAAGAAGCGGAAACCGACATTGGTTACAACAAGCGTCAGAAAGAAGACGCCAAGCCACGCCAGGAAGCGGTGGTCAAAACCATTACCCCGGATCAGCCTGCGCCTGTGGTTGACCGCACGCCGGTCAAGGCAGCGGTTGTGGAAAGCAGCGGCGAGAGCTTCCTGTCGAAAGTGTTCGGCTTTTTCCGTACCAAGCCGACAGCACCGGCAGCAACAGCCGTTGCCGCCAAACCGGCAGATCGTGAACGCAACAACGACCGTGGCAACCGTTCGCCACGCGGACGTGGCCGCAACAACCGTGGTGGTCGCGACAAGTCGGAAGACAAAGCTGTAGCACCGGTAGCAGAAGCGCGCGAAGTCAAAGAAGCGGCAGCACGCCAGCCCAAACCGCAACGCGAGCCAAGAGAAGCGCGTGAGCCACGTGAACCACGCGAGGCCCGTGAGCCGCGCGAGGCAAAAGAAGGCAACGAGGGTCGGCGCGAGCGTACCCCGAGACCGCCACGCGAAGAACGCAAAGAAGCGATTGTCGCCAGTGAGGAAACCCGGATCAATCCTGTCGTTGCTCAAGCTGCCGACAATGCTGAGGCGGCGCAGGACGAACTGCTGCTCAATCAAAACGAAGAGCAAGTCACCGAAGGTGATGATCAGCCACGTCGTCGTCGTCGTCGTGGTGGCCGCAACCGTAACCGTCGTGACCGCGATCAGACCGAGACCAGCGCAGAAGACAATGGCAGCCAGGAGGGCGATGAATCTGTCGCTACTGAGGCTGGCGTGACTGAGACCAGCAACGCGCCAGTGGTGATGGCACCTGTTGTGACTTCACCAGTAGCAGTGGAAGCTGCGCCAGCCAGAACAGCGGCAGACGACATCGTGACCTCCCAGCCCGGCTCGGCGCTTGGCCATGTGCCTGCACCAGTCGTCGCACGGGAAACAGCACCTGTCGTAGCAGCTGAACCTGTTGTTGAAGTTGTTGTTGCACCTGTAGTTGCTCAGACTGTTGCGCCTGTTGTTGAAGCCGCTGCTGAACCTGTCGTTGCAGCGCTTGTTGAGGCAGTGATTGCAACGCCGGCACCTGTGGCAGCAGTCACTCCAGTGGCTGCACCAGCGCCAGCACCTACACCAGCACCAGTAGTTGCACCGAAGGCCAATCTGGATGAAGTGTTGAAAGCCGCGGGCCTGACCATGGCTGTTACCAATCCAGCCAAACTGCAGGCAGTGCAAGAAGCAGTTGTTACCGCACCAGCGGCACGGCCAGTGCGTCAGCGCAAGCCGGTTGCAGTTGAGCCGGAAGCACCTTTGGTGCAGATCGAAACGCAGCGTTGAAGTGACAGAAGCTGCGGCAAGTTCGCAGCAGCGTAAAGAAAAGGCCCGTTCTCAGAGCGGGCTTTTTTTCGTTCGCCTTACGCTGTTAAAAAAACAAACGTCATTGAATTGGCGAAAAACGCTACTTTGGTTTGCGGGCCGGCATGCCTTTGCGTTTATATTCTGCCCGCTGAGAAGCCAGCGCGTCACCATCTATGTACTGCGCCAGCTCTTCAATATCGCGTGGCTGCACGCCGCAATTGATGAAGTGCTGCTTCCAGCCATCCACCACATTGCAAATGTCCCGGATCATGTCAATTGCCTGATCGCGCTTCAATCCAAAGGCGGCGACTTCACTCAGAGCATTCTCCAGGCTGGACTCTGTATCGCGGCTTCCAACACGCATTTGCTGATAACCCAGCCCCTGAACGGAAGGCAAAACGTCATAGGCTGGTGCAAGCTCGTAATACCCCTCTTGCGAGCGTATGAATGCATGATTTTTTTCATGGTCGTCGGTGTTGTCGAGCAAAATATTGAACACCATGCGACGAAAGATTTCCTTTTGCTGATCACGAATCCAATCGGGATGTGCGATGCGACGTATCAACTGCGCAAGCTCCGGATACCCGAAGGGCAAGCCTGAGGCGCGCAATACCGTATGGGCAGAAAGCACATGCCTGCGAATGCGACCAACACGGTCAAATCGTTTGATCGCAACAGCATGTCCGCCCGACACGGGCAGAGCCCTGCTATTCGCCGCATTGATGCCGGATAGCGACGCCAGCTTCATGCAGGCATCCTCAATGATCTGGGTGTCCATGTTTTCGCCTTCGGAAAACTTCACCACCCATTGCTCGCCATCGATGGTGATGAGTGACTTGGGTCTTGCCCCGCCAAATGAGGGGCCGGGGCGAATCAGCCGCAGGTATTCCTCGCTTAGCACTTCTCCGGCAAGAACAGCATGAATCGCCCGCTCCATGTCAGCCAGATTGTCGAACGAAGCAATCGCGCCACTACCGTTGGGACGGTAGGTAGCCAAATCCAGTGAGACCCCCAAGGCACCGAAACGATTATCTCCGGCGAAGTACAGGTATTCCAGAACGGATAAACGTGCCGGCTTGTAGATTTGCCGGATCACGCGTTCGCCCCAGCGGTCTGGTCTGGCATCGTCAACTGCACCGGCGGCTGCATTACGCTCGTTCGGCAGGAAAAGCCCGCGGGCAAGCGGCAGATCCTCACTTAAGGGGAACCCATGCACCAGCCATGCCGCAGCATATTCAAGACCGACTTTGCGATTGCTCTCAGCAAGGACAAGCCGCCCGACAAGTACGGGGCTGGCCTCGCCCAGCCACCACAGCGACATTTCACTTTGCGGTTGGTAGAGTTCAGCCAAGGCTCTTGCTCCTTCTGCGCTTGATGACGACGATCTCCTGCTCCAGTGCCTGACTATCAGCAGCCGGAGCGGCAAGGTCTTTGAGGGCAAAATCGCGGCCGATCAGCCACAAGGCAGTAGCGTAGACACCAATGCCAACACGCGGATCTCCCTTTTCCATGCGGACCAGGGTGGGCACGGAAACATCCATCCGCCTGGCCCAGGCGCGCAGGGACTCTTTACGTCGGCTGCGGGCAAGACTCAAGTGCTCACCGAATATTTTCAATGAGACGAGAACTGAGTTGGGCAAGCTTTCAATAGCGTCAGATGCTTTAGGCATAGTCGCAAGAGTACACAAAACAGTATTTTTATGCAATTTTGTGTTTACAAAAGGTGATTATCAAGCTGCAAAGCCATAGCTATCTGAGGGCTCAGCACAGTCTGCCAGGTCAATCTTCAACTCGAACTTGCTTACACAGCCAGCTTTTCACCGCACTCAAATGACTTATAAACGTCGGTAAGATAGTGAGACTTAACGCAGAAGTGAAATATGGAAACCGTCAAACTATCCATCAAAGGGCAAATTGTTATCCCGAAAAATATTCGGGACGACCTTCACCTGCCAACAGGAACTGAATTCGTTATCAGCAAAACGGCGACTGGCTTAACACTCACCCCCACAACAATTTTTCCTGCTTCAACTGTGAGCGAGGTGCGCGGGTTTCTTGCCAAACGCGGCAGAAAGCTACCGGATGAAGCCGATAACAGAGCCAATATTAAGGCGCGCCTGAAAGCCCGCGATGATGCAAGCAAGTGAGCAATCCTGAAATGATCTCCCTTGATGCCAATATCCTTGCTCGCTACCTGCTCAATGATTCACCCGCACAGGCCACCAAAGCAGGGAAATTACTGCATGGATCAGAAGCATGCACTGCGCCGGTTACTGTTTTCCTTAAATTGGTTTAGGTGCTTGAATCTTGCGACTGCGAACGGAACGATATCGCCAAATCAATTCGTCTTTTGTGCGGACTAGAAAACTTCAAGCCACAGAATCTTGATGCACTAGCCTATACACTGCATTGGTATGAAGGCGGGATGGATTTTGGCGATGCATTACATTTTGCCATGAGTGCTAAAGAATCTGCGTTTAAGACCTTTGACAAAGCATTTATCAAATCTGCCCAGACACAGGGAGCGCCTCCGGAAGTTGAGCTGCCCTAGGCATGTCTAATTATTTGAAGTTGATCATGCGTTGTATCACACAGATGAGTGACATTCATGAGTGCCAGAACCATCACCTACGCTTACCCGAGACGCTATGCGACCAGATTAAAGAGCTGGCTAAGGGGCCCGCAAAGACCAAGAGTTTTTTGGCAATTGAAACGCTGACCAACTGCCTACAAATTGAATCCTGGCAGATTCGCGACATTCAAGAAGGCATCAAGGAAGCTGATGCAGGCGAATTCGCTACCGAAGTACAGGTGAAAGCAGTGTTGGACCGCGCAGTGGCTATTCTCGCGCGTCAGCACAGACATCCATCGCCAAGCGTTGATGCGTGACCAAAGTAAATCCATCGTTGAAAAATTCAATCGACAGCTAAGTGCGTTTATACAGACTTCAAGGCGTTATTAACCCGCCATGGAGAACGAAATGAGCATCGTCAGCAATCTCAAAGTCGTCGCAGCGAAACGTCCACAGCAGCAGCCAGCCATCGTCCAGCGTCGCAATAAGCTTATTAATCGGGTGCATGATCAACTTAAATTAGCGAAAGCCGAATCCGAAGGACGGGAATATTTGAAAGCTCGTCGTCGGCGTGTGAAAAATCCAGTTACTGGCGAATATGCGGAAGCCATCGTTAGCAGAAAGCCAAGGGCATGGTATTGGACAGCAGATGATGGTAAAGTTTATATCGAATTGCTCTTCGGCACTAAAATTCGGGAGTTAGCCAAAGGCAAATCTGCGAATGAATTGGGCGAAATGAAACAGCTAGTGCCGATGATTGAAGCGTTGAAGCGAGCAGTTACTGCGGGTGATCTATATATTCAGATTGAAGCTGCTGGCGCTGAAGTTGGGAAGAGGTTTTTGAAGGTCGAAACAATATGACATAACAAATGTCCAGCAAATTGAAAATTGATTGCCAAAAAAATTCATCGACCTAAAATTTGACTCAAATATTGAATTGAAAGACATAGCAATTTCATTCTGCATAGATAGCAGAGTAGGGGCAGGCTTCGCGATCCCGCTAATTAATAATCCAAAATTAGAATGTATTTTTCATAACCTTACCCGAATTGTTAACTGTAGCCTCAATTGTTTAACCTCACTCAGTCATAAAAAAAATTACTAAAATAAAAAATGAAATCTGGAGTATATCGAATTTTCCACAACCCAAGTAAAAGTGTTTATATCGGACAATCGATAGATATCGATCAGAGATGGGAAAAACATAAAAACGATTTATTATCATTATCACATCACAATATCCATCTTTCAGAGTTATTTGAAAATATTGGCGGCTTAACCAATTTGAGATTTGAGATTATCGTATTAGCTCCTAAAATTGAAAATCAACTTAAGCTCCAAAAATTTCTCGCTCTGGAAGAAATGTTTGAAATTAAATATCACAAATCGATAGGCTGGAATG
>CANGAW010000018.1 GCA_947451925.1 Burkholderiales bacterium
ATGATTATCTGGAAATCGCCAGCCGTTTTCATACCGTGATGTTGTCAGATGTGCCGCTGATGTCGGCAGCGATGGGCTCGGAGGCGCGGCGTTTTACCTGGTTAATTGACGTGCTATACGATCACCGCACCAAGCTGTTTATTTCTGCTGCCGGCGCGCCTGAGCTTTTATATACCGCTGGTGTGCTGGCCAATGAATTTCATCGTACGGTGTCGCGTATCATTGAAATGCAATCGCTTGAATATAAAGAAAGTGCGCGTCGCCTGTCTGCCGACACGATTGCATAAATAAAAGAAAGACCGTAATGAGATTGCCGATTTTTGCCTCTGTATTGTTCTGCACAGTGACCATGCTGCCGGGACTTGCGCATGCGCAGCCAGCCAGCACGGCGCTGCAAACCCATTATCCTGCGGGCTCCATACAAAGCGAGCAGCAAGCCTCGGCTGCGTTGTCGGAAGTCAGTACCGAGCGCAAGGAAATCGAGCAAATTTTTATCGAAGACAAGAATGCTTGTTACGACAAATTTTTTGTTTCTTCCTGTTTGAACAGTGTCCGCGAAAAGCGACGCATGGCCTTGCGCATCGTGCGCAAAGTGGAAGTCGAAGCCAATGCCTTCATGCGCAAAGAAAAGGCAGACGAGCGTGACCGGGCGGTAGCGGAAAGACAGCTCAAAGCCAGTGAAAAAGCCGAGCAGTCAAAAGCACTGGCCCCGGAAACCGATGCGGTATCGGCTCCACCAGCGGACACCGTATCTGATCAGGAGCCGCAAAAGCCATGAACATCGATCTGGATCAGATCAGGGAGCGCTTGATTCTGCTGGAAATCGAGCACCGCGATCTGGACGTGGCCATTGATGCGCTGGTACAAAATACCAGTTCCGATGATTTGCAATTGCGCCGGCTGAAAAAGCGCAAGTTGCAAATCAAGGACCAGATCATCCAGTTGAAAATGCAAATCGTCGCCGATATTCCGGCCTGAGCAAGCCGCCTTGTTTCACCGCAGCGGTTAAAATGCAGGGCTGCTCCCAGCCTTCTGCGAAAAATTCCTTATTTTGACTCGACAAACCAGCGCTCCAGACCTGCCCGTCACCCATGATGCCGAGGTCGATCAGCTGTTTTCGGCTGGTGGCAGCCTGTCACTGGCTATTCCCGGCTTTCATCCGCGACAGTCGCAAATTGATATGGCCAGAGCCATTGCCGATGCTATTTCGCGGCAGGGTACTTTACTGGCCGAGGCCGGCACCGGCACCGGCAAAACCTTTGCCTATCTGGTGCCGGCGCTGCTGTGGGGTGGCAAAGTAATCATTTCCACCGGCACCAAGAACCTGCAAGATCAATTGTTTTTGCATGACATTCCGGTGGTGCGCAAAGCACTCAATGTGCCGGTTTCGGTGGCGCTGCTCAAGGGCCGTGCCAATTACGTTTGTCATTTTCATCTTGACCGCACCCAGCAAAATGGCCGCATGACTGCGCGCGAAGATGTCGGCTATCTGCGTGAAATCAGCCGCTTCATGAAGACCACTTCTACCGGCGACAAGGCCGAGTTGTCGAAGGTGCCGGAAAATGCGCTGATCTGGAATCTGGTGACCTCCACCCGTGATACTTGTCTGGGCGCGGAGTGCGCACATTATCAGGATTGTTTCGTGATGAAGGCGCGCAAGGAAGCGCAGCAGGCCGATGTGGTGGTGGTGAATCATCATTTGTTTTTTGCCGATGTTGCGCTCAAAGACACCGGTGTGGCCGAGCTGCTGCCGGCGGCCAATACGGTCATCTTTGATGAGGCGCATCAGCTGCCCGATACCGCCACCCTGTTTTTTGGCGAGACGGTGTCAACCTCGCAAATCATGGAGCTGTGCCGCGATGTGCTGGCAGAAGGCCTGACCCATGCCCGCGATGGCGCTGACTGGGCGCAAGTCGTCACCACGGTGGAGAAAGCCGCACGCGATTTGCGGCTGGCGTTTCCCAGTGAAGGCATGCGGCTGGCGCAGGATCAGATTGCCGAAAGCAGCCCCTTTTTTCCGGCGCTTGAACACCTGAAAGTCATGCTGCAGCAGATGACGGAGACCCTGGCTGGCCAGGCCGAGCGGGCCGAGACCATTGAGCTGTGCCGGGTGCGGGCCATTGAATTGGCCATGCAGTTAGCCAACTGGACGGCGGCCGACAGCAAGACCCAGACTGATGTTGCTGCCAAAGTGCGCTGGTCCGAAGCTTTTTCGGCTTCCCTGCAATTGCATCAGACGCCGCTTTCTGTTGCGCCGATTTTCAGCAAGCAGCGCGAAGGCCCGCCACGCAGCTGGATTTTTACTTCGGCCACGCTGGCAGTAAAAAATGATTTCAGTCATTACAGCGAACAGCTGGGTCTGGGTGGCGAGCCGGCGCTGACCTGGCCTAGCCCGTTTGACTATGCACAGCAGGCCTTGCTCTACGTGCCTACCGACTTGCCGCAACCGAATTCCCCTTCGTATACCGATGCGGTGATTGATGCCGCCCTGCCAGTGATTGAAGCCGCAGGTGGCCGGGCATTTGTATTGTGTACCACGCTGCGTGCAGTCAAACGCGCAGCCGAGCGCTTGCGGGAAGAATTCGCGCAGCGACAACACCCGTGGCCTTTGCTGGTGCAGGGCGAATTGGGCCGCACCGAATTGCTGGCCCAGTTTCGCCGCGCAGGCAATGCGGTTTTAATCGGCAGCCAGAGTTTCTGGGAAGGGGTGGATGTGCGCGGCGACGCCTTGTCGGTAGTGATTATCGACAAACTGCCTTTTGCCCCGCCAGACGATCCGGTGCTGGCTGCCCGCGTGGCCGAGATGGAAAAACGCGGTCTCAACGGTTTTATGGATCATCAACTGCCCGAGGCCATCATCAACCTGAAGCAGGGCGCCGGCCGGCTGATCCGCGACGAAAGCGATCGCGGCGTGCTGATGATTTGCGACCCGCGGCTAATCTCCAAGCCCTACGGCAAACGTATCTGGCAAAGCCTGCCGCCATTTGCGCGTACGCGAGAACTGGCAGCGGTACAGCAGTTTTTGCAAGCGAGTGAAGCCATCGTGTCGCCAGAAAGCGAGCCACGATGAGTCGATCTTCGACACATTGAGCCAGGCAAAGATTGATGTCTGCATTCGCAAGAACACTGAAGGAATTGGCCTGTGCTTCAGGTAGAATCTGGGCATGAAAATCCTGATTAGCAATGACGATGGTTACCTGGCACCGGGCATCAATGCCCTGGCGGAGCAACTGGCCAGCTTCGCCGATATCGTCGTCGTTGCCCCTGACAGCAACCGTTCCGGTTCTTCCAATTCCCTGACGCTGGACAAACCTTTGCGTGTCGTGCGCGCACAAAACGGTTTTTATTCCATCAATGGCACCCCCAGCGACTGCGTCCATATTGCACTAACCGGCATCCTGACCGAGCGCCCCGATCTGGTCGTCTCCGGTATCAATCAGGGCCAGAATATGGGTGACGACACACTGTATTCCGGCACCGTTGCCGCTGCCACCGAAGGCTATCTGTTCGGCATACCTTCGATTGCCTTTTCTCAGGTTGACCATCGCTGGGCGCATCTGGATGCAGCAGCCCGGGTTGCCAAAGATATTGTGCTGCGCCGGCTCGATAATTTGCACAAGCCGTTTTTGCTTAATGTGAATATCCCCAACCTGCCCTATGAAAATCTGCAGCGCATCGTGGCCACCCGTCTGGGCAAGCGCCATGAATCCGAGCCGGTCATCCGCAGTGTTGACCCGCACGGTAACGAGATTTTCTGGATCGGTCCCGTTGGCAAGGCCAAGGAAGCCAGCGAAGGTACCGACTTTCATGCCACCGCCAATGGCTGCGTGTCCATCACGCCGCTGCAAGTGGATCTGACTCACGTCGCCCAGCTGGACCGGCTCAGGCAGACGCTGGCATGAGCGAAAGCAAGCACGAACCGAAAAAGCGCTTTCCACTGACGCTGGATGCGCTGACTGGTGATGCCGGTCGTAAACGGGCGAGCATGTCGTCGCGCTCGAACAGCCCGCAGACAGCCAGCCAGAATGCTGCCCGCTATGCGCCACCCGAACGCTCAGCAACTGCTTCACGTCCCCCGGCAGGCGCGCCTTTGCTAATCGAGCGTGCACCCAATTCGTCGATGGTCTCCGAAGCGGTGCGCAAGGCGATGGTGGCGCGGATTGCGCAGCAAGGAGTGAAAGACCCGCAGGTGTTGGCCGCAATGGAAGCCGTACCGCGGCATTTTTTTCTCGAGCCGGGGCTGGCCAGCCAGGCTTACATTGACGCCTCATTGCCTATCGGTTATCACCAGACCATCTCGCAACCTTATATCGTTGCGCGCATGATCGAAGTGCTGAAAGCCGGCGCCCGCCAGCCTATGAAGCGGGTGCTGGAAATTGGCACCGGCTGTGGTTATCAGGCGGCGGTGCTGGCCCAGGTGGCCACCGAGGTATATTCGATCGAACGCATCAAGCCTTTGCATGAACTGGCCCGCGCCAATCTGCGTGCGCTGCGTATTCCCAACCTGCGTCTGCACTACGGTGACGGGATGCTGGGTTTTCCTCAACTGGCGCCATTTGATGGCATCATCCTGGCAGCGGCTGGCTTGCAGGTGCCGCCGGGTTTGCTGGACCAGTTGTCAGTGGGGGGGCGTCTGATTGCGCCGGTCGGTTCCCGCGATCAGGTCTTGCAACTGATTTGCCGTATCGGCGAAAATGAATGGACGACGGAAACCCTGGAGCATTGCCATTTCGTCCCTTTAAGACCTGGCACGCATGGTTGAACACCAAGAACAATAATGACTGAGCCTTCATGAAACGATCCTATTTTTCTGCCCCTTTGCTTTTCCCGCTGGCTTTTGTTCTGACAGCGTGCGGCGGCTTGCCAACTACAGTACAGGTTGACGACCGCAGCAGCGGCGCAGCCAGCCCGGCGGCAACAACACCGGCACCAGCGGCGCAAACCGAGGAAACGGTTGAGGACAAGCCCGGTTATTACACGGTCAGAAAGGGCGACAATCTGTTTCGCATCAGTCAGCGCTTTGGTCAGCACTACCGCAGCCTGGTTGAATGGAATAATTTGCCCAATGCAAATGACATCAAGGTTGGCCAGCAATTGCGGGTCTTGCCGCCAGAGGGTGCGCGCATTTCTTCGGTACCCATCGATTCCGGCATCGAGTCGCAATCGATTGATTCGATTGCAAACACTTCAGCGTCCAAGTCCCAGCCTGCCACAGCACAGCTCGGTGGTGTCAAAACCGGCCCGCTGGCCAATAAGCTGCCCTATAGCGATCAGGCTCTGGCCGACATGCAGCGCTCGCCAGGCGGGGCGTCTGCTAAAAAAGCCGAGCCTGTCGCCGCTGGCCCTGCCAGTTTCATCTGGCCGGCTGACGGCAAAATCTTGACCGGCTTCGACCCTGTCAGCAAAGGTATCGATATTGCCGGTGAATCGGGGCAGGCCATTGCCAGCGCTGGCGATGGCTCGGTGCTGTACGCTAAAAGCATGCAAGGTTATGGCAATCTGGTGATCATTGACCACTCGGGCGGCACGGTTTCAGCCTATGCGCACAACAAAACGATTTTGGTTAAAGAAGGTCAAATCGTCAGTAAAGGGCAGAAAATTGCCGAGATGGGTGATACCGGGGCCGATCGCGTCAAACTGCATTTTGAGATACGCAGGTTTGGCAAGCCCGTTGATCCTTTGAGTGTGCTGCCGCTGCGTTAGTACAGCTGACTGGGAAGGGCTGTGTTGAGCCTGGCCCGGCTAATGCGTGTGCTATTCCGGGGATTTGCCATGACACGCAAGCCTGATCTGACCGATACCGGTAATGATGAGCAGGAGCCGGCTGATTTCCCCGTCGGGTTGGACGAGAGTTTGTCTGATCCGCCACCCTCTGCACTGACCGACTTCGATATTCACCTGGACACAGAGGCCCTTGATACCGGCCTCGCAGCGGATGAATCCGGGGACGCGACGCGCCACTATCTGAACGCCATTGCCTGCTGGGCACTGTTGACGCCGGAAGAAGAAGTCCGCACCGCGACGCTGGCGCGGCAAGGCGAATTTGCCGCACGACAGAAAATGATCCAGCATAATTTGCGGCTGGTTGTGTCGATTGCCAAGCGCTATGCCAATCGCGGCATCATGTTGCTGGATCTGATCGAAGAGGGCAATCTCGGCCTCATGCATGCGATTGGCAAATTCGAACCCGAACGCGGTTTTCGATTTTCAACCTATGCCACCTGGTGGATACGACAAAGTATCGAGCGCGCGATCATGAATCAGGTGCGCACCATACGCTTGCCGGTGCATCGCATTCGCGAACGCAATCAGGTGCTGCGGGCAAAATATCATCTTGAAGCACATCGCAGCGACGGGCACGAGGCCCGCATTGAAGATATTGCGCATTTCCTCGAGCTGCCAGAAGCCGAAGTGCAGGCCAGCTTAGCCATCACCGGTCCTGTTGCTTCGCTTGATATTGCGCTCGAAGGCGACCCCCAGTCGAGTTTGCTTGATCTGCTCGCTGACGTCAGCGATGAGGGTCCGGAGAAGCATGCTGAGCAACAGGAAATGATCCTGCAGCTGCATCACTGGCTGCAAACCATGCCCAAGAAACAGCGGCAAGTCATCATGCGCCGCTTCGGCATCGATAACGGCGAGCCGGCAACGCTGGAACAGCTGGCAGAAGAAATGGGCGTGACCCGCGAGCGGGTGCGGCAAATACAGCAGGAAGCTTTGCTGCGGCTGAAACAAACCTTAAGCTCCCGCGGATTAGGCAAGGCCGCCTTGTTGTGAAACGGATTGCGCCGCATCCTCAGTAACAAGCGGTAGAATCCCACGCTTGCCGTAATCCACCTCTGAATTCAATTTATGCAAGATATTTTAATTATCGAGTCGCTCGATATGGAAGCGCGCGGCGTCGGTCATCTAGCCAATGAAGATGGCAGTCCCGGCAAGGTCATATTTGTTGAAGGTGCTTTGCCTGGTGAACAGGTACGCTTCAAATCCTTTCGCAAAAAATCCAAATGGGAAGCCGCGCACATGACCGGGCTGCTGCGCGAATCCGTCATGCGGGTTAAGCCCAAGTGCCCCTATTTTGGTGTATGCGGCGGCTGCGCGATGCAGCATCTGGAGTCGTCGGCGCAAGTGGCCTCCAAGCAGCGGGTGCTGGAAGACAATCTGCATCACCTGGGGCGGGTTGAGCCGGGCATGATGATGCGGCCGATTTTCGGACCAGACTGGGGTTATCGTTTTCGCGCCCGCCTGTCGGTGCGGCATGTCGCCAAAAAGGGCGGGGTGCTGATTGGTTTTCATGAAAAAAAATCCGGTTTTATCGCCGACATGAAAAGCTGCGCCATTTTGCCGCCCAAGGTGTCGCAGATGCTGGTGCCTATGCGCGCGCTGGTAGCGTCGCTGAGCATTCGCGACGCACTGCCGCAAATTGAACTGGCAGTTGGCGATGGCCCGGATGGAAAAATCATCGTCATGGTGTTGCGCGTGATGGAGCCGCCAAGCGAGGATGACAAGACCAAGCTGATTGCCTTCGCCGACCAGTGGCAGGTGCAATGGTGGCTGCAATCCAAAGGCCCGGACACCGCCGTGCCGTTTTATCCGGCCACACAAGACCTGCATTACCTGCTGCCCGAGTTCGGCATCAAGATGCCGTTCAAGCCCACCGACTTTACCCAGGTGAATCATCAGATCAACCGGGTACTGGTGGCGCGTGCCTTGCGCTTGCTGGATGTACAGCCGCAAGACCGTGTAGCCGATTTGTTTTGTGGTCTCGGTAACTTTACCCTGCCGCTGGCAACACTTGCGCGGGAAGTGCTGGGTATTGAAGGCAGCTCGGCATTGACCGAGCGCGCACTGGAAAATGCCCGCGCCAACAAGCTTGATCAGAAGACCACATTCACCACGCGTAATTTGTTTGAGTTTTCGGTCGAAGATTTGCGGCAGTTGGGGCATTTCGACCGCATGCTGATCGATCCGCCGCGTGATGGCGCCATGGCAGTCTGTCAGGCGCTGGCCGACTTGATGCAGACCGAGCCAGAGGCACTGCCCAAGCGGCTGGTTTATGTCTCATGCAATCCGGCTACGCTAGCGCGCGATGCCGGCATTCTGGTCAACAGCGGCGCTTATGTGCTGTCGCAGGCCGGGGTGGTCAATATGTTTCCGCACACGGCACATGTTGAATCGATGGCGGTATTTGATCGGGCATAAAAAAACGCCGACTGTAAGGTCGGCGTTTCATTTATGCAGGCAAGAGCGGGATTAGTCGCGCTCGCCGCCCAGGATGCCCAGCAGTGACAGCAGATTGACGAAGACGTTATACAAGTCCAGATAAATGGCCAGCGTCGCGGAAATGTAATTGGTTTCGCCGCCGTTGATGACGCGCTGTACATCAAACAGAATGTAGGCCGAGAAAATCGCTACCGCAATTGCTGAAATCACCACTTGCAGCAAAGGCATTTGCAGGAAAATATTAGCCACGCCTGCGAGCAGAATCACCAGTACGCCGGCAAACAGCCAGCTCGACATGCCAGAAAAATCACGCTTGCTGGTGGTAGCGACTGTCGCCATCACCGCAAAGATGGCCGCCGTGCCGCCAAAGGCGGTCATGATCAGCGAAGTGCCGTTTGAAAAATGCAGAATCTGCTCCAGCATGCGCGACAGCATCAGCCCCATGAAGAAGGTAAAGCCGAGCAGGAAGGCCACGCCGGTTGCGGAGTGTTTGGTTTTTTCAATCGCATAAAAGAAACCAAATGCGATCGCCATAAAGAGGATGAAGCTGATCATCGGGCTGCCGGCAAACAGCGAGAAATGCATTTGCAGGCCGAGTGCAGCGCCAAGTACGGTCGGGATCATGGACAGCGCCAACAACCAGTAGGTGTTGCGCAGCACGCGGTGCCGGGTAACCGACAAGCCGGTCGATGCGCCGTAAGTGGGTTGAAAGGGTTGGTTCATAGTGCCTCCGCTAAAGTGGGTAATGAAGCCACCATTCTGATGACTGAAATGCGTGACTGGTTTGCGGTCAAAAATATAATCTAAATCACACTAGTGCGCACAGTCTAGCGCAAATTGATAACAGAGTTCATTTTCAACGTGAATGCTACGCTTATTTACCAGTGCTTTCATGGTAAAATCTTCGGCTAATCAGAAATTCATTTCCCTTTCTTAACCTCTTATTTTTATTGGAGTTTTTACCGATGACTATCGAACGCACCCTGTCGATCATTAAGCCTGATGCTGTTGCAAAAAACGTGATCGGTCAGATCTACTCGCGTTTTGAAGGCGCTGGCCTGAAAATTATCGCTGCCCGCATGATGCATCTGTCGCGCGCTGAAGCCGAAGGCTTTTACGCAGTGCACAGTGCCCGTCCTTTCTTCAAGGATCTGGTTGATTTCATGATTTCGGGTCCGGTGATCGCGCAAGTGCTGGAAGGTGAAAACGCCATTCTGAAGCATCGCGACCTGATGGGCGCCACCGATCCCAAGAAAGCTGAAAAAGGCACGATTCGTGCAGATTTCGCTGACTCGATCGACGCCAACGCTGTTCACGGTTCCGATGCTGTTGACACTGCCACGAACGAAATCAGCTATTTCTTCCCGGCCCTGAACGTTTACTCGCGCTAATCGCCGCGTCGTTCATGCGTCGTTGTATTGACGCATGATGCATGAGCGACATGGAAAGGCACTGTTATGACGGCACGCACCAATCTGCTCAACTTTGATCCTGCACAGCTCGTTGCCTGGTGCGGCGAGCTTGGTGAGAAGCCGTTTCGCGCCAAGCAATTGCAGCGCTGGATACATCAGTTCGGCGCCAGCGATTTTGACGCCATGACGGACCTTGCCAAGTCCTTGCGCGACAAGTTGAAGCTGCATGCAGTGGTTGCTGCGCCAGCAGTCATCAGCGACCATACCTCAAACGATGGCACCCGCAAATGGCTGCTCGACGTTGGTCAGGGCAATGCGGTTGAAACGGTATTTATTCCCGAAGAAAACCGTGGCACGCTGTGTATTTCTACGCAGGCGGGTTGCGCGGTCAATTGCCGTTTTTGTTCGACCGGCAAACAAGGATTTTCACGTAATCTGAGCATGGCCGAAATCATCGGCCAGTTATGGATGGCCGAGTTCGAACTGCGGCGTACCAAAGGCATAGAACCCGGACCCAAGGGTGAACGCCAGATTACCAATGTCGTCATGATGGGCATGGGCGAGCCTTTGCTCAACTATGAGCCAACAGTCACGGCCTTGAAGCTGATGCTCGACGATAACGCCTATGGCTTGTCCCGCCGCCGTGTGACGCTGTCAACCAGCGGTGTTGTGCCGATGATCGACAAATTGTCCCAGGATTGCCCAGTTGCGCTGGCGGTTTCACTGCATGCGTCTAACGATAGCTTGCGCGACAATCTGGTGCCGCTGAATAAAAAATATCCGCTGGCCGAATTGCTGGCAGCATGTCAGCGTTATCTTGAATTCGCGCCGCGCGATTTCGTCACCCTCGAATATTGCATGCTCGATGGCGTCAATGACACCGACGCGCATGCGCATGAACTGGTCGCACTGGTTGCGCCCTTGTCCTGCAAATTTAATCTGATTCCTTTTAATCCTTTTCCCGAGTCGGGTTTGCTGCGCTCGAATAATGTGCGCATCAAAGCCTTTGCGCAGATCCTGATGGATGCCGGTATCGTGACCACGATTCGCAAGACCCGTGGCGACGATATTGATGCCGCTTGCGGTCAGTTAGCGGGTGAAGTGCAGGACCGCACCAATCTGCAGGAGCGTACGCAAAAAATCGCTGACTATCAGCAAAAATACGGCAAGGATTTTGGCCGTCTGGTGGAGATTCGCGAGTGAAGACGCAGCGCCTGTTTTGCCTGGCGCTGCTGCTGTTGTCGGGCGCCTGTTCCCAGATGCCGGTAGTGTCGCGTGACACGCCCGTGGTGGCGGAGCAGGCTGATTTGCAAAGACGGTCCCAGATTCGCATGGAGCTGGCCACTGCTTATTATGGCGAAGCGCAATTCGGACTGGCTTTGCAAGAGTTGGATAAGGCGCTGGCAATGAATGCGCAAAACGCCGAAGCGTATGGCCTGCGTGGACTGGTGCTGGCGCAGCTGGGCGAAGACAAAGAGGCCGAACGCAGTTTGCATCTGGCGCTGCGTCTGGATCCGGACAACCCTGCATTGCAAAATAATATGGGTTGGTTTTTGTGTCATGGCGGTCGCTTTGCGCAAGGCATGCCTTATTTTGAACAAGCGCTGGCCAGCCGGCGTTATGCGTCGCCGGCGAAAGCCCTGATCAATGCCGGCTTATGCAGCCTGCAAGCCGGGCAGGTGATGAAGGCTGAACGTTATTTGTTACGTGCGCTGGAGACAGAGCCGGACGCAATGCTGGCGCATGCCAGTCTGGCCAAACTGTTTTATTCGCGGGCGGATTACCGGCTTGCACGCTTGCATATTTTGCCGGTCGTAAATCGGGAAGTGATCCCCGTTGACCAACTTATGATGGCCATTCGTATCGAGCGCAAGCTTGGTGACCGGGCCGCCGAACAGAGCCTGGCTGCGCGCCTGAAACGGCAGTTTCCAGAAGCGCCAGAAACGATGCATTACCTTCGCGGTGACATGGATGAATGATAAAGACAAAAAACTGAAACAGAACACAGGCCCGGATGAGGCGGTGACGCCGCTGGATGAAGCTGCCGGGGCGAACGCTGAGCTGTCAGCTAAGGTTCCAACAGAGGTGCCAACAGAGCTGCCGCCGCAAGAAGTGCAAGCTGCGCAGCCCGAAGCTGAACCTGCAAACCTGGACGCTGCATCAGCGCCCGCACCTGCGTCTGAGCCTGCCATACAGATGGTGGCACCGGTTGAATTGCCCGGTGTGTATCTGACGGCACGCCGCAAGGAATTGCGCCTGTCCATCGAAGAAATTTCTTCCCGAGTCAAGATGGCGCCGCGGCAGATTGTGGCTATTGAAGCCAACGACTTTGCTGCCTTGCCGGGTCTGGCGGTGGTACGCGGATTCATTCGCTCCTATGCCAAGGCCATGCAATTGAATCCCGAACCATTGGTCGCCATGCTGGCCAAAGAGCCAGGTCCGGAAATGGAAGGTGCGGTGTTGCGCAGGCCGCTGCCTTCGGTAGGGATGCAGACACGCCGTTACGGCTCGGGTGCCAGTCATCGCGCTTCATCAAGCCGCCTTCTGGGCCTGGGCTTGCTGGTGTTGATTTTCCTCGCGGTGCTGGCCTTCGCGGGGGTGCGCATGGGTTGGTTGTCTATCCCTTTGCTTAATGGCAGTGCACTGGTATCGCAAATTGTGCCGCAGAACATGCAAGCCAGTTTGCCTGAACTGATGACGGAAATCTCTGCGCTGTCATCACCCGGCGATGTTGAAAAATCCAGCCCTGCCAAAGAAATCGTCGCTGAGGTGATGCCGCAAAAAGCGGTCGATCCTTCGCGTGAACTGGAAATCAAGCCGCGTGAAGATGCGTGGGTAGAAATCAGCAACCTCAACGGCACCAAACTGGTTTCGCGTCTGATGCGTGCTGGCTCGACTGAAAAATTTGAAGTGACCGAACCTATCGTTCTGCTGGTGGGCAATGCGATCGGTGTCGATGTCAATTTGCGCGGCCAGTCGCTGAACCTGGTGGCTGTGGCCCGCGACAATGTCTCCAAGCTGAGCTTGAAATAAGTTTGAAGCAAGTTTGAAGTAAGCCTGACCAACCGTCATCCATTGAGAGAGGTCTGCCATGACTGCTGATGCACGCTGTCCGATTCCTTCCGGTCCGCTTGCGCGTATCGCGACGCGCAGCGCCGTGATACGTCATGGCGCACACGAAGTGAAAATGGGTGCCGGTGCTGCGATCGTTGTGCAGTCGATGACCAATACCGATACCGCAGACGCGATAGGCACGGCGATTCAGGTCAAGGAGTTGGCACGTGCCGGCTCTGAGCTGGTTCGCATTACGGTCGATACGCCGAAAGCGGCAGAAGCGGTGCCGGCCATTCGCGAGCAGCTCGACAAGATGGGCGTTGATGTGCCATTGATTGGCGACTTTCATTACAACGGTCATACGCTGTTACAGGACTATCCGGCCTGCGCCGAAGCGCTGTCGAAATACCGCATTAATCCGGGCAACGTCGGTCAGGGCGCCAAACGCGATACGCAGTTTGCGCAAATGATCGCCATCGCCTGCAAGTATGACAAACCGGTTCGCATCGGCGTCAATTGGGGCAGTCTCGATCAGGCGCTGCTGGCTCGCATCATGGATGAAAATGCAGCCCGTGCGCAGCCCTGGAGTGCGCAGGCGGTCATGTATGAAGCGCTGGTGACTTCGGCGATCGAGAATGCGCAGCGCGCAGAAGAATTGGGCATGGCGCGGGACCGTATTATCCTGTCGTGCAAAGTCTCGGGTGTGCAGGATCTGATTGCGGTCTATCGTGAACTGGCCAAGCGGGCAGACTACCCCTTGCATCTGGGACTGACTGAAGCCGGCATGGGCAGCAAAGGCATTGTGGCCTCAACGGCCGCCCTTGGCATTTTGCTGCAGGAAGGCATAGGCGACACCATACGCATTTCGCTGACCCCTGAGCCGGGCGGCGACCGCACCCGCGAAGTCATCGTTGCGCAGGAAATTTTGCAAACGATGGGCTTGCGCAAATTTACACCGATGGTGATTGCCTGCCCCGGTTGTGGCCGCACTACGTCGACCGTGTTTCAGGAACTCGCCGACCGTATTCAAACTTATTTGCGCGAGCAAATGCCGGTCTGGAAGCATCACTATCCGGGTGTGGAAGGCATGAACGTGGCCGTGATGGGTTGTATCGTCAACGGCCCGGGCGAATCCAAACATGCCAACATCGGCATCAGTTTGCCGGGAACCGGCGAGTCGCCTGCCGCACCCGTGTTTGTAGACGGTCAAAAAACCGTTACCCTGCGCGGCGAACGAATTGCAGAAGAATTCCAGGCGATTGTGCTGGACTATGTAAAAACGCGTTATGCAACGAGTCTGGCCATTTCCTGAGCCCGGCCGCTGCCATTTGAAAAGATTATGTCCGAAATTAAAAAGACTGAAAAAATCCTCGGCGTGAAGGGGATGAACGACATCCTGCCGGCTGATGCGCCCTTGTGGGAGCTGTTTGAAAACACGGTGCATACGGTACTGAAAAGTTACGGCTTCCAGCAGATCCGTACGCCCATCGTTGAACCGACTGCGGTATTTTCGCGCGGCCTGGGAGCAGTGACGGATATCGTTGAAAAAGAGATGTACTCGTTTGTCGACAGCATGAACGGCGACGAGTTGACCCTGCGCCCAGAGAGCACCGCGGGTGTGGTGCGCGCTGCGCTGGAACATAACCTCACTTACGACGGCCCCAAGCGGCTGTGGTATCAGGGCCCGATGTTTCGCCATGAGCGTCCGCAGCGCGGGCGTTACCGCCAGTTCCATCAGGTTGGTGCGGAAGCGATTGGCTTTACCGGTCCCGATATTGATGCCGAAATGATCATGCTCTGCCAGCGCCTGTGGGATGACCTGGGCCTGGCCGACATCCGGCTGGAACTCAATTCCATAGGTGACGCCGCCGAGCGCCGTTTGCATCGCGCTGATCTGATCGCCTATTTCAGCGAGCATCTGGCGCTGCTGGACGCCGATGCCCAGCGCCGTTTGCATACCAATCCGCTGCGCATCCTGGATACCAAAAATCCGGCGATGCAAGAGTTGGTCAACAATGCGCCCAAGCTGCTCGACTATCTGGGTGAAGAATCGCGCGCGCACTTTGAAGGCGTGCAGGCGATCCTGCGACACAACAGCATCCCGTTCACCATTAACCCGCGTTTGGTGCGCGGGATGGATTATTACAACCGCACCGTCTTTGAGTGGGTGACCGATCAGCTCGGCTCGCAGGGCACGGTTTGCGGTGGCGGTCGCTATGACCCGCTGGTTGAAATTTTCGGCGGCAAACCAACGCCGGCAGTCGGTTTTGCGATGGGTGTCGAGCGTTTGCTGGAGCTGATGAAGGCCTCCGGCGAGCAATTCGCACCCAACCAGTGTGACGTCTATCTGGTGCATCAGGGACAGCCGGCGCAGATGCAGGCATTCGTATTAGGCGAGCGTTTGCGCGATGCTGGGCTCGATGTTGTGCTACATTGCGCATCCACGTCGGGTCAGGGCAGTTTCAAATCGCAAATGAAACGCGCTGATGCCAGCGGTGCAGCGTTTGCTGTCATTCTGGGCGAGGATGAAATTGCCCGCGGTGCGGCGACCGTCAAACATTTGCGCGACGCAGACCCTGCACATAACCAGCACAGCGTTGCACTGGAAGCCGTGGTTGATCATCTGATTGATCATATCGTCGGCAACGACGAACACGGCCACGAACATGCAGGCCACATTCACTACCATCCTTAAAAAATCATGGCATACGATCTCGAAGAACAAGAACAACTGGCCAGCCTCAAGGGCTGGTGGAAACAATACGGCAACCTGACTTCCTGGGTAGTGATTGTTGTGCTGCTCGGCTTTTCCGGCTGGTCTGGCTGGAAATACTACCAGCGCGATCAGGCGATGAAAGCCGCGCTGCTGTACGAAGAAATCATCAAGGCCGTTGACGCCAAAGATGCGGCCAAAGTGGCGCGCGCCGCGGCCGATATGAAAGACAAATTCGGCAGAACGGCGTATGCCCAGATGGGTGCATTGTCGGCAGCCAAATCGGCTTTCGATGCCAAAGACATGAACGCTGCCAAAGCGCATCTGCAATGGGTGGCCGAGCACGGCCGCAGCGAAGAATTTATCGCCATTGCCAAGGTCCGCTTAGCTGGCGTGCTGCTCGATGAAAAATCCTATGACGAAGGTCTGAAAGTTTTGTCCGGCTCCTTCCCGGAGCAGTTCGCAGCCTTGGTTGCTGACCGCCGCGGCGACTTGCTGGTGGCGCAAAACAAACTAGCCGAGGCACGCATTGCCTACAAAGAAGCGCTGGATAAAACCGAGATCAAAAACCCGGCACGTCAGTTGATTCAGCTGAAGTTCGATGCAATCGGCGGCGACTCAGAAAAATCGGCCTGACAGGACATCACATGATGCATTTCAACGCAAAGACCGTACTTGCTGTGTCGCTGGTTTTACTGGCGGGCTGTTCTTCGCTTAATCCGTTTTCAAGCAAAAGCACACGCAACGAGCCTGCCGCACTGGTGAGTTTCAAGCCATCGATGAAGCTCAGTACAGTCTGGTCAAGCAGCGTGGGCAAGTCCGGCACCTATGTTTTTTCGCCGGCTCTGGCTGACGGAAAACTGTTTGCCGCAAGTGCCGACGGCGACATCATGGCGATCGACGTCAAAAGCGGGAAAACACTGTGGCGCATTAACGCCGGCATGGGCCTGACTGCAGGTGTAGGCAGCGATGGCAATACCGTGGTGGTGGCCGGTAGCGATGGTGTGGTGCTGGCATTTGATGCGATGAATGGTAAAAAGCGCTGGAAGGCACGTGCTTCGAGTGAAGTCTTGTCTGCACCAGCCGTTGGTATGGGCATGGTGGTCTTGCGCAGTCTGGACAACCGTATTGTGGCCTTCGATGCCGAGTCCGGCACGCAGCGCTGGTTCCTGCAACGCACAACACCAGCACTGACCTTGCGTGCTGCCCCCGGCATCATTATTACCGAGGGCAATGCCTACGTCGCCTTGCCGGGCGGCCGTGTGCTGGCGCTGGCTTTGGCCAGCGGTATCGTGCGCTGGGAATCCATTATTGCCGAGCCCCGTGGTGCAACCGAACTGGAACGGATTGTTGATGTGTCCGGTGCGCCGGTCATTACCGGACGCGATATGTGCGCTGTCACCTATCAGGGGCGGGTTGCTTGCGGCGACGCTGTCAGTGGCACACTGCGCTGGGCGCGCGAGTTGTCGTCGGAAGCTGGCGTAGGGATGGATGAGCGTTTCGTGTTTGCCGCAGACGAACGCGGCAATGTGAACGCTTTTGCCCGCGACAATGGTGCCAGCATCTGGCGGAACACCAGTCTGGGCTGGCGCCGTCTTTCTGCGCCTGTATCGTTTGGCCGTGCCGTCATCGTCGGTGACGCGCAAGGTTATTTGCATTTCCTGTCGCGTGAAGAAGGCGCGATGCTGGCCCGGGTCAGCACTGACGGTAGTGCGATCAAGACCGCACCAATCGTGGCAGGCTCGAATTTGATTGTGCAGACTGAGGCAGGCAAATTGCTCGCCCTTACTGCAGACTAAGGAAGTCCTTAGCTTCCCCTTGGAATATTGATGAAGCCGGTAATTGCACTTGTAGGTCGACCTAACGTCGGCAAATCCACCCTGTTTAACCGGCTCACGCGTTCCCGCGATGCGCTGGTTGCCGACTTGCCCGGCCTAACACGTGATCGTCACTATGGCGAAGGGCGGGTAGGCGAACGGCCGTTCCTGGTCATTGATACCGGCGGTTTCGAGCCTGTGGCCAAAGAAGGCATCATGCATGAAATGGCCAAGCAGACCAAACAGGCTGTGGCCGAAGCCGACATCGTGATTTTTATTGTCGATGGCCGTCAGGGTCTGACGCCGCACGATAAAACCATTACCGATTTTCTGCGCAAATCCGGCCGCTCGGTAATGCTGGTGGTGAACAAGTCCGAAGGCATGCGTTACACCGCCGTGGCGGCAGATTTTTATGAGCTGGGTCTGGGCGATCCTTACGTCATTTCTGCCGCACACGGCGATGGCGTCGCCGATCTGGTTGATGAGTCGCTCAATATTGCGCTGGCCAGCAAACCCGAACTTGAAGAAGAGTCGGCCAAGGTGCGCGGCATCAAAATTGCCATCGTCGGCCGGCCCAATGTGGGCAAGTCCACGCTGGTCAATACCTTGCTGGGTGAAGAGCGCGTGATCGCCTTTGACATGCCCGGCACCACCCGCGATTCGATTGAAATTCCGTTCGAGCGCGATGGCCAGCACTATGTGCTGATTGACACCGCAGGCATCAGAAAACGCGGCAAAGTGTTTGAGGCGATCGAAAAATTTTCCGTCGTCAAAACCTTGCAATCGATTTCCGAAGCCAATGTCGTGCTGCTGCTGCTCGACGCGCAACAAGACATTTCGGAGCAAGACGCGCATATTGCCGGCTTCATTCTTGAATCGGGCAGGGCACTGGTGGTTGGCGTCAACAAGTGGGACGGACTGACCTCAGACCGTCGCGATGAAATCAAATCCGACATTGACCGCAAGCTGGGCTTTTTGTCCTTTGCCAAATTTCATTACATCTCGGCGCTGAAAGCGACCGGCATCCCCTTGCTGATGAAGTCGGTTGATGCCGCCTATGCCGCGGCCATGGTGAAACTGCCTACGCCGCAGCTGACGCGTGCGCTGCAAGAGGCAGTGGACCATCAGCAGCCACGACGCAAAGGATCGATCCGGCCCAAGCTGCGCTATGCGCATCAGGGTGGTCAGAATCCGCCCATCATCGTCATCCACGGCAATGCGCTCGATGCGATTGACGCCAATTACAAGCGCTTTCTCGAAAAACACTTCAGAGAAACCTTCGCTTTGCTTGGTACGCCACTACGGATAGAACTGCGATCCGGCAAAAATCCTTTTTCCAAACAGGAATAAGCACAAAAACTCGCGACGGCATTTGCCAGCGCGGGTAAAAATAGATTACATTTGTGCTAAGTAGTTTTCGGCGGCGCTTGCAATTCAGTGCGCCGTCTCCATATGCTGACCATCACAACAATACGGAGCTTCCATGAGCAATAAAGGGCAACTCTTACAAGACCCATTTCTGAATGCCTTAAGAAAAGAGCATGTTCCGGTTTCCATCTATCTGGTCAACGGCATCAAGCTGCAAGGGCATGTAGAGTCATTCGACCAATACGTGGTCCTGCTTCGTAATACCGTTACGCAAATGGTTTACAAGCATGCGATTTCCACCGTTGTCCCCGCCCGTGCTGTTAATTTGAGCACAGAACCGGAAGCCGAATAATTGCCAGCATCGGTTGATCCGGTCAAAGGCACCCCTATGCGAGCAGTCTTAGTTGGCGTTGATTTTGGCAAAGGTGATTTTCTTGCGAGTCTCGAAGAATTGTCACTGCTGGCAAAATCAGCGGGTGTGGTGCCGGTTGCCAGCGTAACCGGCAAACGTAGCAGCCCTGACTCTGCCTTGTTTGTCGGCTCCGGCAAAGCAGAAGAAATCCGCGACACCATTACGGATCTTGAGCTTGATCTGGTCTTGTTCAATCACGCCTTGTCTCCTGCGCAGCAGCGCAATCTCGAACGTCATCTGCAAGTGCGGGTGATAGACCGTACCAGCCTGATTCTCGATATTTTTGCCCAGCGCGCACAAAGCCATGAAGGCAAAGTGCAGGTTGAGCTGGCTCAGTTGCAACATCTTGCAACGCGGCTGATTCGCGGCTGGACCCATCTGGAACGGCAAAAGGGCGGTATCGGTTTGCGTGGTCCTGGCGAGACCCAGCTTGAAACCGACCGCCGGCTCATTGGCGTGCGCGTCAAAGCCCTGCGCGCCCGGCTCGAAAAGCTGCAACGTCAGCGCAATACCCAACGCCGCTCCCGCGAACGTAATCATACTTTTTCGATTTCCTTAGTCGGCTATACCAATGCTGGCAAGTCGACGCTGTTCAATAACCTGACCAAGGCCGGCGTACATGCGGCCGACCAGTTATTCGCCACGCTCGACACCACATCGCGCCGCGTGCACTTGGGCGAAGCCGGGCACGTGGTTTTGTCCGACACCGTCGGTTTCATACGCGAGCTGCCAACGCAGCTGGTGGCAGCTTTTCGGGCAACGCTGGAAGAAACCATCCACGCTGATCTGCTCTTGCATGTGGTGGATGCGGCCAGTCCGGTGCGGGCCGACCAGATTGAGCAGGTCAATGCCGTCTTGCGCGAGATCGGCGCCGATCATATTCCGCAAATTTTAGTCTGGAACAAGATCGACCAGAGCGGCATGGCTGCGGCAGTCGAACGTGACGAATATGATAAAATCGAACGAATTTTTTTGAGTGCGCAGACAGGCGAGGGCGTCAATTTATTACGCCAGGCGATGGCCGAATTTGCGCAGGCAGCCGCACTTGCTAAGACCGCAGTACCCGAGCTTGACCCCGACCACAGTGTAGTGACTTACCAAGAACATGATTAGCATTCTCTGAGAAGGGCGTTGATTACAAAACGTCAACCGATCAGCGCCTAGAAAACAAAAAACCATTAGCCCGGAACGCGACAGAATGCTTGGATCAATCATCAGAAAAATCGGCCTGAAATTTTCGCTTAATGACCCGCGTTGGGGTCGTGGCCAGCAAGGCAATGAACAAGAAACCCATCAGGACGGCAAAAAGCCGGCCGACGGTCCGCCTGATCTCGATCAGTTGTGGCGCGACTTCAATCAGCGACTGAACCGTTTATTTGGCAAGCAGGGTGGCGGTCGCGGTGGTGACGGCGGCGGTCTTGGTATGCCGGGTGGTGCCCGTGGTGCTGGTATCGGCGCCGGCGTGATCTTTGCGGTTTTTGCTTTTTTGTGGCTGGTCAGCGGCTTCTTTATTGTGCAGGAAGGTCAGACCGGTGTAGTGCTGAACTTCGGCAAATATAGCCATTCGACCCCGCCGGGCTTTAACTGGCGCTGGCCTTATCCGATTCAAAGCCATGAGCTGGTCAACCTGTCACAGGTGCGCACGGTTGAAGTTGGCTACCGCAGTAATGTGCGCAACAAAATGGCGCGTGAAGCGCTGATGCTGACGGATGATGAAAACATCATCGACATTCAATTCGCTGTGCAATACCGTCTGAAAGACGCCTCGCAATGGGTCTTCAACAACCGCGATCAGGAAGAAACCGTCAAGCAGGTTGCCGAAACCGCGATTCGCGAAATTGTCGGTAAAAGCAAAATGGATTTCGTACTTTACGAAGGCCGTGAAAAAGTCGCCTTCGACACCAGTGCGCTGATGCAGCAGATCCTGGACCGCTATAACATCGGCGTCCTGGTCACCAATGTCACCATGCAGGGTGTGCAGCCGCCGGAACAAGTGCAGGCTTCCTTTGATGATGCGGTCAAGGCCGGACAAGACCGTGAGCGGCAGAAAAACGAAGGTCAGGCCTATGCCAACGACGTCGTGCCCCGCGCCCGCGGTGCCGCTTCAAGGCTGATGCAGGAATCGGAAGGTTATCGTTCGCGGGTGGTCGCCAATGCGCAGGGTGAAGCTTCGCGCTTTACCAAAATTCTGACCGAATACCAAAAAGCACCGGGTGTGACCCGCGACCGCATGTACATCGACGCCATGCAGCAGATTTTTTCCAGCACCACCAAGGTCATGGTCGACACCAAGTCCAACAACAGCATGATTTATCTGCCGCTCGACAAACTCATCGCCCAGACCGCGGCTGAATCCGCTGCCGCTGCTACGCATGGCACGCCGCCAGCACCAGTGGTGACAGAGAACTTGCCAGGTCTGGACGTGCCGCGTCCGGCCGATTCCCGCAGCCGTGACAGCCGCTCCTCACGCGATCGGGAGACTCGCTAATGAACCGCCTCGTATCGACCCTCATAGCAGCGCTGATTGCGCTGGTCATTTTGATGTCCACCCTGTTTGTGGTGGACCAGCGCCAGTTTGCCATTGTGTTTGCGCTTGGCGAAGTCAAACAAGTGATCAAGGAACCCGGCTTGCATTTCAAGTTGCCGCCGCCTTTCCAGAACGTGATCTTCCTCGATAAACGTATCCTGACGCTGGACACACCAGAGCCGGACCGTTTCATCACCGCCGAGAAGAAAAATATTCTCGTTGATGCCTTCGTCAAATGGCGCATCGTTGATCCGCGTCTGTACTTCATCAGCTTTGGCGGCGATGAGCGACGTGCGCAAGACCGCATGGCGCAAATTATCAAAGCCGCACTGAACGACGAAATCACCAAGCGCACCGTGCGTGAAGTGATTTCCGGCGAGCGCGGCAAGGTGATGGATGCGATTCGCACCAAGGTCGCTGAAGAGGCGCGGCAAATCGGTGGCGAAATTGTCGATGTACGTTTGAAACGCGTGGACTATGTGGAGCAGATCAACAACTCGGTGTACGAGCGCATGAAGTCGGAACGTGCACGCGTTGCCAATGAGTTACGTTCCACCGGTGCGGCTGAATCCGAAAAAATTCGCGCCGATGCCGACCGCCAGCGCACGGTGATACTGGCTGAAGCTTATCGTGATGCCGAAGCCGTACGCGGTGAAGGTGATGCGCAGGCAGCCAACATTTATGCCAAGGCCTTTGGTCAGAACCCGGAATTCTATAAATTTTCCCGCAGCCTTGATGCATATCGGGAAAGTTTCAAAACCCGCAGCGATGTCTTGCTGATTGATCCCAACTCGGAGTTCCTCAAATACTTCAAAAGCTCAGGCAGCGGTCATAAATAGCGTTCATAAGTAAACGGCGCAGCGCAGTCGGCATGCTGGCTGACGCTGCCCGTTTTCTCATATTTGCTCCCGGACTTGTCCCCATTTCCCTGCCTGACCCCGACAGTGAAGCGGCTTGCGTTTGATGAAAATTGTTCCGGTGAACGCAGTTTTTTTGAGTTCTCTGGATCACTGTGCGGTATTCTTCGGCCTTCCCTGATTAATTTTTTCTGTTGACGCGACAATTCTGCATGCCCAACTGGCTCCTTCCCGAAAATATTGCCGATGTCTTGCCGTCCGAAGCGCGCAAGCTCGAAGTGCTGCGCCGCTCGCTGCTCGACCATTTCCGCCTGTATGGTTACGAGCTGGTGATGCCGCCCATGCTTGAGTATGTCGATTCGCTCATGCCCGTGCCGGATGCGGACATGGATCTGCGCATGTTCAAGCTGGTCGACCAGCTCTCCGGCCGCACCATGGGCCTGCGCGCCGACATGACCACACAGGTGGCGCGCATTGATGCCCATCTGCTCAATCGCGCCTCGGTCACCCGCCTGTGCTATGCCGGCAGCGTGCTGCATACCCGGCCTTCGGGCCTGCATGCGACCCGTGAACCCTTGCAGATCGGCGCCGAAATTTACGGCCACGCCGGCCTTGAGGCTGATGCCGAAATACAAACGCTGGCGCTGGCCTCATTGCGGCTTGCCGGCATATCAGCGGCGCGGATTGACCTCTGCCACGCCGGTTTGTTGCGCGCCTTGCTGGCAAGCGATGCAGAGGCGCAGTCTCATGAAACCGAGATTGTGCAACTGATGCGCGCCAAAGACGTGCCGGCACTGCAAGTGCTGACGGCCGGCTTTGAGCCTGCGGTGCGCGCAGCGCTGCTGGCTTTGCCCACTTTATATGGCGACATCAGCGTCATTGACCGCGCCCGTCAGCTGCTGCCTGCGGACCCGGCCATCAGCACAGCGCTGGATGAGCTAACGCTGCTGGCACAATTGGCCGGGGTGAAGAATGTAACGATAGATCTGGCAGATCTGTCAGGCTACCAATACGAGAGCGGGGCGATGTTTGCGCTCTATGTTCCCGGCTTGCCCAATGCAGTGGCGCGTGGTGGTCGTTACGACCATGTCGGCGAAGCCTTCGGCCGCGCCCGGCCTGCAACCGGCTTTTCGATGGATTTGCGCGAACTCGCCCGCCTGCTGCCCGGTGCGCAACCGACGCCGGCCATCCTCGCTCCCTGGGGGCGTGATCCGGAACTGGTGGAAACCATTGCCGCACTGCGCGCATCCGGAGAAATCGTGATTCAGACTTTACCCGGTCATGAGAGTGACCAGCAGGAATTCGATTGCGACCGCGCCATCGTTTCCGAGCAGGGAAAATTCATTATTAAAAAACTGCGTTCATGAAGGATTTGAAAAATCATGGCTAGAAATGTTGTTGTTATCGGTACGCAATGGGGTGATGAAGGCAAAGGCAAAGTCGTTGACTGGCTGACCGACCATGCACAAGGTGTGGTGCGTTTTCAGGGTGGTCACAATGCCGGCCATACGCTGGTCATCGGCGGCCAGAAAACCGCGTTGCAGCTGATCCCGTCTGGCATCATGCGCGCCGGCGTCGCCTGCTATATCGGCAATGGCGTGGTCTTGTCAGTGCCTGACTTGCTGCGTGAAATCGACAAGCTCGAAGCCTCCGGCCTGGAAGTGGCCGCACGTCTGAAAGTATCCGAAGCCTGCCCGGTGATTTTGCCTTATCACACCGCGCTCGACGCGGCCCGCGAAGCAGCCAAAGGCGCCGCCAAAATTGGCACCACCGGCAAGGGCATTGGCCCGGCCTATGAAGACAAGGTTGCCCGCCGCGCGATCCGTGTGGCTGATCTGTTGAATGAAACCCGTCTGGCCGAAAAGCTGCGCGAGAATCTCGATTATCACAACTTCGTGCTGGTGAATTACCTCAAAGCCAACGCTGTCGATTATCAAAAAACACTGGACGATGCGCTCTCTACCGTACCGCGCATACGTCCTATGGTGACCGATGTCTCGAGCGCACTGTATGCGGCCCACAAAGCCGGTGCCAATTTGTTATTCGAAGGCGCGCAAGGGAGTTTGCTTGACGTTGACCACGGTACTTATCCGTTCGTCACCTCCAGCAACTGCGTAGCCGGCAATGCCGCCGCTGGCTCAGGTGTGGGCCCCAACATGCTGCACTACGTACTGGGCATCACCAAGGCTTACACCACACGCGTGGGTTCGGGACCTTTCCCATCAGAGCTGACGACCGATGACGGTGTGGGCAAGCATCTCTCTGCTGTGGGACATGAATTCGGCACCGTGACAGGCCGCGCCCGCCGCTGCGGCTGGTTCGACGCCGCGCTGCTCAAGCGTTCGGTACAGATCAATGGCGTCTCAGGCATGTGCCTGACCAAGCTCGACGTACTCGACGGTCTGACTTCGTTAAAAATTTGCACCGGCTACAAACTCAACGGCAAAATCGTTGATATCTTCCCGGTTGGCGCTGAAGATGCGGCAGCTTGCGAGCCGATCTACGAAGAAATGCCGGGCTGGCAAGAAGTCACAGTCGGCGCGCAAACAATGGATGCCCTGCCGACAGCGGCGCGTGCCTACGTCAAGCGCATCGAAGAGTTGGTGGGTGTGCCGGTCGACATGGTCTCAACCGGACCAGACCGCGAAGAGACCATCGTTTTGCGTCATCCTTTCGCCTGAGTCAGCCATGGATGATTCAGTCAAATCGGGGCATTTATGGGTGTCGTGGGAAGCCTACCATCAGGCCATAGAAATCCTGGCCAAACAAGTCCACGCATCAGGGTGGCAGTTTGATCAGGTGCTTTGCCTGGCGCGTGGCGGTTTGCGGCCCGGAGACGTGTTCTCCCGGCTGTTCAAGGTGCCGCTGGCAGTGCTGTCAACCAGCTCATACCGTGAGGCCGCAGGCACGCTGCGCGGCAGCTTGGACATCTCGGCGCACATCTCTTCAACGGCAGGTCCATTGAAGGGCAATATCCTGCTGGTTGATGATCTGGTCGATTCGGGTGTGACGCTGCAAAAAGTGCAGGACCACCTTGCTGAAAATTTTTCTCTGGTCACCGAAGTCAGGTCGGCGGTCATTTGGTACAAGGCCTGTTCGGTCTGCAAGCCCGATTACTTTCTTGAATACCTGCCGGACAGTCCGTGGATTCATCAGCCGTTTGAGCGCTACGATGAACTGACGCCTGATACGCTGGATTAGGTCAGTTGGCACGATCGCATTAAGCAATAAAGGGTTCACTGATGTGAGCCCTTTTTTTATGCAAAAACATTGGGCAGTGTCTTTTGTTGAGCCCATGATTTGCCTGAATCGAAAACTATTCAGAACAGAGTGCGCTGTGGAGAAAAACCACAATTCTTTCCAGATTCGTCAGCAATAGCAAAGCCTATCAACGACAGACACTGAACAAATCCTATGCCGCTCTGAAGGGCAATCACTATCCGAAACTTTGGATAGTGAACCGGACTATTTGTGGATACGTTCAATCCCAAACCACCCCCATGCAATGAGGTGCCTGCACGACAGGCATTACTGCTGCTATGCCTGATTGCACGTTTGCACCGGATAGCTGCCGACCCTGAGACGCTCGCTCATCAGCTTGCCATTCCTGCAGCCTCTGTGGTGAATGCGGATATTCTTTTACTCGCAGCGCAAAAGATTGGTCTGAAAGCCGCCATTAAAGGAGTCAGGCTGTCACGTCTGCAGACCACCCCTTTGCCAGCGTTGGTGCCAATGGCAGACGGCAGTTGGGCAATGCTGTGTGCTTGCGATGATGAACAGGTGCTGGTCCAGCATGCAGTTGAAGAAGCGACAGCAGGCAGCCAACAGCTGACGCAGCCCAGCCGCATCGCAATTGCCGAGTTTGCTTTAGCGTGGCTGGGCGACACCCGCCATCAGGCCGGCGAGATGCTGCTCGTAACCAGCAAGGCGGAGCTGATTGGTGAATGGTCCCGATTTGATATCAGCTGGTTCATTCCCAGTCTGGTTCGATATCGCAAGTTGCTTGCCGAGGTTTTGCTGGTTTCCTGCTTCCTGCAACTGTTTGCGCTAATTACGCCGCTGTTTTTTCAGGTCGTGATAGACAAGGTGCTGGTCCATCACGGCGTGTCGACACTGAACGTCATCGTTGTCGGTCTGCTTGCCAGCATGCTTTTCGAGAGCTTGCTGAGTATCTTGCGCACCTATGTGTTTTCGCACACAAGCAGTCGGATCGATGTTGAACTAGGCGCACGCCTGTTCCGGCATCTGCTGCACCTGCCACTGAGCTACTTTCAGAGCCGCCGTGTTGGTGATTCTGTTGCCCGCGTTCGTGAACTGGAAAGCATTCGCAGCTTTCTCACCGGGCAGGCATTGACAGTTGTGCTCGATGTGCTGTTTTCGGTGCTGTTTATTGCCGTCATGTTTTGGTACAGCGTCACGCTGACGGTCATCGTGCTGCTCAGTGTGCCTTGCTATATTGCGCTGAGCCTGTTGGTCATTCCTGTGCTGCGCACACGGCTGCAGGAAAAATTTGCCCGTGGTGCGGAGAACCAGTCTTTACTGGTCGAGACCGTCACCGGCATACAGACGGTGAAGGCTGGCGCGTTAGAGCCTGTTATCGCACATCGCTGGGATGAACAACTGGCGTCTTATGTGTCAGCGAGTTTCAAAACACAGATCGTTGCTGCTTCTGCCCATGAAACGGTGAGCCTGATTGGCAAACTGGTGAATGCAGCCACGCTCTGGTTTGGCGCTCACTTGGTCATGGACGGCCAACTCACACTGGGCATGTTCATCGCTTTTAATATGTTCGCCGCCCGCGTCGCTCAGCCCATCATGCGGATTGCCCAAATGTGGTCAGACTTCCAGCAAGCCGGTATATCGATCGCGCGTCTTGGCGACATACTCAATACCCGCACCGAAGTTCCATCAGTGTGCGCTGCGCAGTTACCGCAACTGCAGGGAAGGGTGACTTTTGATCGAGTCAGTTTCCGCTATCACGCCGATGCGCAGCCGGTGCTGTCGGAAATTCGTCTCGACGTCAATCCCGGGCAGGTCATTGGTATTGTTGGCCGTTCCGGTTCAGGCAAATCGACACTAAGCAAACTGATACAGCGACTCTATGTGCCCGACTATGGTCGCATCCTGATCGATGGGGTCGACATCAGTCATGTTGATGCCGCGCAGTTAAGGCGTCAGATCGGCGTCGTATTACAGGATAACTGGCTCTTCAATTTATCGGTCCGCGACAACATTGCTATCGCCGATCCGTCGGCATCGATGGACCGGATCATACGCGTAGCACGCCTGGCTGGCGCCCACGATTTCATTAGTGAACTGGCACAAGGCTACGACACATTAGTTGGTGAGCAAGGTGGCAGCTTGTCCGGTGGACAAAGGCAGAGGCTGGCGATTGCGCGAGCACTCTTTACCGATCCGCGCATTTTGATCTTTGATGAAGCCACCAGCGCACTCGACTATGAAAGCGAAATGGTCTTGCAGCGAAACATGAGTTCTATTTGCAAGGGCCGGACCGTATTCATCATCGCTCACCGGCTAAGCGCCATGCGTCAGGCGACCGGCATCGTCGTGCTTGAACGTGGCCGCATGGTAGAGGGAGGCACCCATCAGGAGCTGCTGCGAAAAAATGGTTTATATGCGCGACTGTGGAAAATGCAATCCAGCAGCGCCATTGATTCAGATGAGCATTGCGCTTCTACTCCGGAGGCGCTCTGATGATCTGGCGGCGCGTCTTTTCCCGACCTCCCAATAGAATCGCAGGCGCAATGTCGCTGCACGCGCTTTCATCACGCTACCGGCAAGTATTTTGCAGCGCGTGGGCGCAGCGCCATGCGCTTGCTGGCCCGAAGCGATTGGCCAGTGAAGTTGCATTTTTGCCTGCAGTGCTCAGTATTCGCGAAACGCCGCCGCATCCTGCGCCGCGCAGAGCCTTGTGGGCAATCTGTGCGTTGTTCGTGGTCGCTATCAGCTGGGCCGCGTTTGCGCAGATCGATGTCGTGGCTGCCGCTCCCGGACGCATTATTGTCAGTGAACGCAGCAAGGTCATACAGCCACTGGAAGCGGCCAGCATACGCAGCATTCACGTGCATGATGGCGAGCATGTTCAAAAAGGTCAGCTGCTGATCGAACTAGACGATACGCAGGCCAGCGCTGAACACGCGCAGGCCTTGCAAGAATTAAATATCGCACGCTCTGAAAAAATCCGCGTTCTGGCTCTGACAACAGGACTTGCAACCGGCCATCTGCCCATAGCACCCGACGACCAGGTGCGTGCACTATGCGAGCCGCAACACAAGACCTGTGACGCTTCGGACAACCTGCAGCGGCAGCTGACCACTGAATGGCAGGACATACGCAGCAAACGCGAGAGACTCGAGGCAACAGCCGCCACGCGCTTAGCACAGGTACAGGCAACCAAGGCTGCCGCTGCACGCTTTCAGTCATTGATTGTCAGCCTGCGGCAACGAGAGAATGATTACAGCACGCTGGCGCTGAAAGGCTTTCTTAACCAGCACGCCTATCAGGACAAGAGCCGTGACCGACTCGATGCCGAAAACGAGCTTGCCCGACTGCAGGCCGAGCAAGTTGCCACTGTTGCCGCGCATGTTGAGGCGATCAAGGAACAGGCTTCCTACCTGGCCGAAGTAAAGAAAAATCTGTCAACGCGTGCCGCCGACGCTTTGCAGGCCATCGAACGCCTGACGCAGGAGCGCATCAAGATCCGGCAGCGGCTTGGCATTCTGCAGCTGCACGCACCGGTCGATGGCATCGTTCAGCAACTCGCTATTCATACCAACGGCGGTGTGGTCACACCGGCACAAGCACTGATGGTGGTCGTTCCTGATCAAGGTGGCCTGGTGGCCGAAGTTATGGTTGCCAACAAAGACATCGGCTTTGTGCGCCGGGGCCAGCATGTGCGCGTCAAGCTCGAGACCTTCAACTTTACCCGCTACGGCACGCTGGACGGCGAGCTTGAATGGGTCAGCGCCGATGCGCTCACGCGCGACCCGCAACCGGCCAATGGCGCAGACAGTGTTGCCAGCAACGGTCAGGCACCGCTCGCTTATTTTCCCGCCCACGTAAGACTCAGGCAGACCCACGTACGTGTCGATGGCCAGGACGTGCCAGTCAATCCGGGCATGAACATCACTGCAGAAATTCAGACAGGTCAGCGCAGCTTGCTGGATTACCTGCTCAGTCCGATACAACGCACGCTGGACGAAAGCGCAACTGAGCGCTGAAGCCCCCCCGGATAAATCATTGAAAAAATTGAAGTTAACAACCAAGCACAGGAGTCAATGTTGAACGACGCAACGAGCATCAATCAAGCGCAGACCGAGCCAACGCTGGCAGCAAAACTGCGTAGCTGGAAGTGGTGGGTTTACGGAGACATGCATCCACTGCCCCTGGAAAAAACACCCTGGCATTGCTACGCAATTCTGGCTATTGACCTAGTGCTTTGGCTGGCGTTTTTTCTGCATCCGTGGGCGACCACCTGGATCAACCGTACCCCGCCGGATTTTTCTGCTTTGCAGACCGTGCACGGGAAAGTGATTACTACCAGCAGCAGGGCGCCGCATCTGTGGCTGAAGGCTGACAACGGCAGTCAATTGCGGATGATGTTTCCGACTTTTTTGATTGACCTGCAAAGGCCGCTTGGCGGCACCAAAAGTCTGGGGCCGGCAAACGCCAGCGTCATGGGATGTCAAGCCACAGTCTGGTTCGACAAGCCGCGCTACACGCTGTTTGAACATTATCGAATATGGCAGATACGTTGCGATGACGGCAGTGAGGGCGCTTCGTATGACGAAATCGTCGCTGAGGCAGGCCTGACGCAATGGCTGGTCTGGACGGCAATGATTGGATTTTTGCTCGCTCCTTTATTGGTCTTTATCCAGCTCGCCCGCATTAAACAAGTGCTGCTCAAAAAATGATCAAACCGATTTGCGACAACCGGCAAAGCTTGCGCAGAGTTCGCCATGAATAGCGAAGTGATCGAGAGCGGAACTCCGGTCAAGCCGCCGCTCAGGCAGCGCTTGCGTAGCTGGAAGTGGTGGGTTTATGGCGATGTGAATTCTATGCCGCTAAAAAAACCGCCAAAGTGGTATCGGGCTCAGATTTTTTTAGCAATATTTTTTTGGATATTTTTTGGAATTCATCCTTTAGTTAGTACCTGGATTAACTCAACACCACCGGAGTTTTCTCAGCTTCAAATTGTTCACGGCAAGGTGATTTATACAAGTCGCCTTAGTCCGCACTTGGGCATTGAAACTGAATCTGGGGAAACACTTCGCATGGAGTATCCGGGATTTTTATCCAATTACGGAAGACCGGTGGGCGGAACGCGAAGCCTCGGCCCTGATAACGAGCGTGTTTTTGGCTGTATGGCGACAGTTTGGTTTGACGTACCTAAGTACACCTTGTGGAGCCGACATCGAGTTTGGCAAATCACTTGTGACAACGGTCAGGCATCGGCGCTTTACTTTGATTTTGTAGCAAGTTCCGCTAGAAAAATGGGACTTATTCATTGGTCGGTGAGTATCTTTTTCATCATGCCATTTTTAATGTTTATTTATTTAATCCGATATCGGAGGGGGTTCTATGAGCGGTAATGGCGCAACGATTGTCATAAATTCTTTTGGTACAAAATTCGGTCTAGTTAATACCGCAATGGGAACTTATGACTCGAATGGAAAATTAAATATTTCGGGGCTTATGGTAGGTGGTGCATCAGCCGTATTGGGTGTGGCAGAGTTGTTTGGGAAGTCAAGTGCGATAGCTCAAGTTTATATTGGCATAGTTGGTGCTGATTTAGCTATAGATAAAATAAAAGATTCTTATTTTGAAAATGGAACGATCAAGTCTTCCGATGTTTTCTCACTTGCTGGCAGTGTTGGAAACATCGTCATCGGTTTTACTAAAGCCGCCAGTCCTTGGGGGGCTGCTTACACCACCGCCACTGTTTTGGCTGAGTTTGGTTCAAATATTTATGAAGCCCGTACCAAAAGTAACGGTATAAAACTCGATTTTTTAAATGAAAATCTGTTTTACAGATCCACAGAATTACAAATAGAAGACAAGTGGTTGCCACCGGTTGAAGTCATTGGGTCAAATTGGGAAAACACGCTGAAGGAATCGGTCACCGATTGGACTGACGCTCGCTCACTGGCATCGGTTTACCACCAGCTCGAATATCAAAGTCCGGCCGAATTTGCCAACGATCTCGCGCAATTCGCGCCCAATAATGTAGATGCTCTTGATGCCTGGTTCAGTGGTTACGAAGCGGGAAATAATGCTTCGGCTGGTTTCAACGACAGCTTTGCCAACAATAACAACGACTTTGACTCTAGCTACTACAACGGATTCGACAACAGCTATGACTTCAGCTACGACTACGGTGGCGGCTGGTGGCCCGTGCTGGTTGATCTCGACGGTGACGGCGTCGAAATCAAACCCTTGTCCAGTAGCCTTGCGCTGTTTGATGCCGATGCCGACGGTTATGCAGAGCGCACAGCCTGGGTGGGTGCCGACGATGGTTTGCTGGTGATTGATCTTGGCAATGACGGGCAGATTACCGACGCCAGGGAAGTTGCATTCGCCAACTGGACTGACGCACAAGACACCGACCTGCAAGCCTTAGCCAGCACCTTTGACAGCAATGACGATGGAGTTTTCGATGCACGCGACTCGCGCTTCTCGGAATTTCGCATCCGGCACGATGCCAACAGCGACGGTCATGCCGATGAAGGTGAACTGCAAACGCTGGAAGCCTCAGGCATTCAAAGCATGGCCTTGCATGTGAAGGACGGCACTGGTGTCAAGCTTGATGATGGTACCGAGGTACATGGAACGTTTGATATCCAACATACAGATGGCAAGCTGGTGCAGGGTGCTGACGTCACACTGGCTTACCACGGCGAGGGCATGCGCGAGGAACGCGATGCTGCGGGTAATCGGCTGTTCCGGCTTGAGTCAGGCGATGTATTGCGGCAGCGTCGATTGGGTACTGACGAAAATAATTTCACGTTCACCGACAAGCAGTGGATAGGCGCCACCGGCAACGCAGAAAGCAATCGTCTTGATGCATCGGCGGCAAGCTGGAATGTAGTGCTCGAAGGCGGTGAGGGCAACGACACGCTTTTAGGCGGCGCAGGAGCCGACTGGCTGCAAGGTGGCGCCGGCGCCGATACCTTAGCCGGTGGCAAAGGCGATGACGTACTGCTGGCTGACAGCGACGATGTTCTGGCCGCGCAGGCAAATGGCGCAGGCATTAATGGCGGCGAAGGCTTTGATCTGCTGCTGGTCTTAGGCGATGCTGCGCTGGATATCAATGCCGACACCTTTGGCGTTGAAGCAGTCAGCACATCTGCCGGACATGATCATTTGCGCGGTGAGAACGATGCGACAAATTATGTGTTCGATGGCGGCAATGGAGACGACAGCTTGACCAGCGCCGGCGGCAACGACCTACTCACCGGCGGTGGCGGTAATGACCAGCTTGATGCCGGTGCCGGTAATGATCAGCTCGTCGGTGGTGATGGGGCGGATCTGCTCAAGGGTGGCGCGGGGAACGATCTGCTAACTGGCGGCAGTGGTGACGACAGGCTGGAAGGAGGCGCTGGTGATGACGTTTATCTATTGAATCGAGGCGACGGCGCAGACCGGCTCTTTGATTATGCAGAAGGGGAGCATGAGGAAAAATATAGTTATCAGGAGCAGATTTCCTATAACCAGCAGTACAACTATTACGAGCAGGTCAGGCGTGGCTCGGGCAAAAATGCTTCCTGGGTGAATGAGCTGCGTACAGGCTACCGCTCGCTGACACGGACGGAAAACAGGACGGGTTACCGCTCGGTATACGGTGAAGTCGATGGCGGCATTGACAGTCTGCAGTTTGGCAATGGCATCGACATTCAAGATATCGTTCTCGAACGTGTTGGCAATGATATGCGGGTCAGTCTGCGTTCCACTGACAACGACGATATGTTGAGTCAAGACAGCATGACGATCGAAGACTGGGTCGATGAAAAAAATCGCATTGAAAATTTCAGCTTCGTCGATGGCAATCTGCTTGATTTCAGTCAGATCATCAATGCACAGCATGGAGCAGCAGGCGCAGATCAGCTATCAGGTACGGCATTGGGTGATTTTATTTCTGCAGGGTCAGGCAACGACGTGCTTACCGGTAATGCAGGCAATGATGTTCTGACTGGCGGTTCAGGCAACGACACGATCAATGGCGGCGACGGCCGCGACTTGTTGTTTGCGGGCGTTGGTAACGACAGTTTGTCAGGCGGGTCAGGTGAAGACTATCTGATTGCCGATGCCGGAGAAGACACGCTTGACGGTGGTGCGGCTGACGACACGCTTGACGGTGGTGCGGCTGACGACACGCTCGCCGGCATGGACGGCAACGATACTCTGCTTGGTGGTGCTGGTAATGACCGGCTGCTTGGCGGTGCTGGCCGTGATCTGCTGATGGGCGGTGCAGGCGACGATACTTATTTCTATTTTCGTGGCGATGGCCGCGACGAAATTTTTGACAATGCCGAGCATGAGCAAGTCAGTCCTGTGCAGGTTTACGCTGGCAGCGTCTATCAGCGTAGCGGAAAATCCGGTAACTGGGTCGCGCAATACCGGACCGAAACCCGCGTCAGTGTGGTTCAGGATGACGGCGGCAACGATAGTCTGCAATTCGGCCAAGGCATAAACCTCGATGATTTGTTTGTCCAGACCGCAGACAATGACCTGCTTGTCGCACTGCGTTCAGGTGATGACGCGGCACTCAGTCAGATGGATGATCAGCTGAGCATACGGCAGTGGAGTAATGCTAAAAACCGTGTTGAAACCTTCGGCCTGGTCGACGGTATCAATCTCAATATGTCGCGCATCGACTATGCCGCCAGCGGCTTGGCTGGCGATGATGTGCTTGATGGAAGCGTCAATGGTGATCTGTTGTCAGGTGGTGCAGGCAATGACAGCTTGCGCGGCATGGCTGGCAGTGACTATCTGATCGGTGCTCGCGGCAATGATTCTTTGCAGGGCGGGGACGGTGATGATGATCTGTTTGGCGGAGAAGGCAATGACATACTCAACGGGGATGACGGTGCGGATTACCTGTTGGGTCAGGCCGGCAATGACATCATCAATGGTGGCAATGGCAATGATGTAATCACTGGCGGCACTGGCGACGACACGCTGAATGGCGGACGTGGCAACGATGTTTATCACTTCAATCGGGGCGATGGTCACGATGTCATTGACGAGTCCTCTCTGGGCCAGGAGGTCTATGCACAAGCCTATACCTACGACACGGCAGTGCAAAAAATCGTAGGTAGTGGCAAAGGCGCACATTTGGCGTGGGTCAGCGAGACGAGAACCGGTTACCGCAGTGCGATTCGAGCCACCGAAGGCGGTGACGACACCATCGAATTTGGCCCCAATATCGACATCGGTGACGTCCTGCTAAGCCGCAGCGGAGCCGACATGACGATCTCACTGACGCCGCTGCAAGCCAGCGATACGACAGACAGCCTGACAATAAAACAGTGGACTACGCCGCAATATCGGATGGAACATCTGCGCTTCATGAATGACTTTGCCGTCGACATCGCGCAGATTGCCAATGCCGTAGCCGGAACCAGTATTGATGACGTGATCGCGGCGCAGTCGGGTGAGGCGACATGGTTGGGCGGTGCTGCCGGCAACGACACCCTCAACGGCAGCAGCGCAGCCGATGTGCTGCACGGTGGCCTTGGTAGCGACACGCTCAAAGGTGGTGACGGCGATGATGTCTACATTTTCGCGCGTGGTGATGGCAAAGATACGATCTCCGACAGTGGCAGCGCCAGTGTCGGTACGGACAGAAATCAGCCTGGTGGTGACAAGCTGCTGTTTGGTCCGGATATCAAAATGGAAGATCTTGTGCTCAGTCGTGAAGGCGACGCGATGGTGGTCTATCTGCGCGACCGCAACGATCCTGAGGCAGCACTATCGCTGCTCAGTGATTCAGTCACGATTCATAATTGGAATAACGCAGCACAGCGTGTCGAAGTATTTCAATTCTTTGACGGCAAAGATTTTGATCTGTCCGAAGTTACGCACACCTTCCTGGGCCGCGATGGTGAAACTAGCGCTGACACGCTGGAAGGATCATCGTCAGCGGATTGGATGGATGGATTTTCTGGCAACGACATCTTGCGCGCCGGTGCAGGCAATGACTATGTAATCGGTGGCAGCGGCAACGATCAGTTGTTTGGTGCTGAGGGCAATGATTTGCTCTCAGGTGGTCAGGGTGATGATGCAATCAATGGCGGATTCGGCGATGACATCCTGATTGGTGACAGTGGCAACGACACGCTAACAGGCGACGGCGGCAAAGACTTTATTTTTGGTGGCGCAGGGGACGATCATATTTCAGGCGGTGATGGTGACGACGTCATCATCGGTGACTCGGGTAACGACACTTACACGGCAGGAGCTGGTACTGACGTTTATCGTTTCGGCTTTGGTGATGGCAAGGACACCTATATCGGCTCTGAACAGTCTGCAATCAATGGCACCGATTTTATTCAACTCGAGTCCGACATCACAAAAGAATCGTTGTGGTTTGAGCGCGTCGACAACGATTTGGTGATGCGCCTGTTGGGTGCGACTGACAGCATCACTTTCAAAGATTGGTACTTTAGCAGTGACCCAGCCAAAAATTGGAATTCACCAGAAGCAGCGAAGCGCTATGTCTATGGTTTTGAAGCAGGCGGCGAACTGCTGAGCCAGGCTAAAGTCAACAGTCTGGTCTCAGCAATGGCGGGCTTTACGGCCAACGATGGCAGCACTGCCTACGGCGCCAGTGCTGCCGAGTTGCCAGCATCTGTTCGCAACGCCATCAATGCTGCATGGGCCATTGCGGCATAGGGGCAGGTATGAGTACGCAAAGTGATTGCGGCAAAACCTTCGCTAATGGTGCGCCCCCCAGTTTGACCAATATGAGTGTGCTGGGCGAGGTCGTCTGGCTGATGGCACACTCCGCATTGCATCAAGGCTGGCCCATTAACAGCATCATGCAGTGGGTGATTCCGGCGCTGCTGCACAGGCAGTGCCGCCTTTATCATCGTGATGGGCGTCCCGTTGCTTATGTCGCCTGGGCTGGGCTGTCTAAGGATGTGGAAGAGAACTATGTGCTCAATCCGCGAAGTTTGCAGCCCAAAGACTGGATCAGCGGTCAGCGACGCTGGCTGATCGACTGGATTGCACCGTTCGGCGATAGCGCCGCAGTCATCCGTGACTTGCGTAGCGGCTTGTTCAAAGAAGAAGTGGGCCGGGCGCTGCGCGTCAAGCCCGGTTCGGATCAAATGCGGATTGTTTATTTGCATGGCGCCAATGCACGCAACAAGGCGAAAAATGACATCTTCAATCCCACTGTGGATTTGCAGGGTGCTGCCCATCGCGCCGGTCTGTGAAGATGTTCTTGTCGTGTCGTGTTTTGCGAATAAAAGTGCATGTTTGATTTTCATCAGGATGACAGCGGGGCTTCAATCGACGAATTTTCTATTGTTCAAGCGCAGGCTGAAAATCATTGCCTTTCGCTATACCCATGATCAAAAAATAGTCTTCAAATTGTTCACTTGACGGTTCGCATTCCTTCCGATACCGTACAAAAATTGATTTAAAGCAATTTTTTATACGGATGTAAACGACAGCCAAAAAAATATTTCGCACCACAACCGGCGATCAATCGTTTCTTCCAACTGCTCCAAAGAGAGCGGGCAAATAAGGGGACTAAGGAAATGATGGAACAGCAAACTGTTTTTGCATGCCTGATGCTGGGCGTGTGCTTTCTCACTGTGCTCGATTACGCCGGCAAGCCTGGAAAAAATCGATTTTTATTACGCCGGTTTTTCCATGATGGCAGCTCAGCAGAGCCGCCATTAATCAGCGATTCACAGTCTTCCTTTGCTACGGCAAGGGGCGCGCTGTGAGCAAACCGCAAGCCAAACATTCCATCGGACAGCAGTCCATCGTCTTTGCCATCTTCGTTGTCATGTTCCTCGGATTCTCGGTATTGTTGCCGGGCTTTCTGAGCGAAGGCAATCTGCTTGGCTTACTCCAGAACGTCGCCATACTTGGCATACTCGGACTCGGCATGGCCATCATCGTCATTGGTCGTGGCGTGGATATTTCCATGGTGGCGGTACTTGCCGTGCCGGCCGGTCTGGTGTTGCAGCTGGTTCAGGATGGCAGCCCCTTATCAACGGCCTTTGCTGCAGCGCTCTTTCTTGCGCTGGCCTTCGGCCTCATCAATGGCTGGCTGGTCGCTTATGCCGAAGTACCTTCCTTGTTCACGTCGCTTGCCAGCGGTTTGTTTCTTGCCGGTCTTGGTCAGATCGCGTTCTTCCGGCTTGATGTTGTGCAGTGGAGTACCGAGCTAGACAGCCTGGCATGGGTTGGCCGCGGAACCATAGGCGGCATTCCTTCGCCTGTGATCATGTTTGGTATTGCCGCCATAGGCGTGGCCCTGTTCCTGCGTTATACCCGGCTTGGTGCTTACATTTACGCCATTGGGGATAACCCGTCTGGTGCGCGCACGACGGGTATTGCAACCCGGCCCGTGATCGTGTTGCAGTATGTGCTGGCAGCGCTGATCGGCATGTTTGCCGGCCTGGTGATGGCCGCTTCGGTCAACAGTATGCCAACCCGTATTTACAACTCGACGCTGATTTATGACGTCATTCTGGTTGTGGTACTAGGCGGCATTGGCCTGTCCGGCGGTCGTGGTGGCGTACTCAATGTCATCATCGGCACCCTTCTGATCGGCACACTCCTGAACGGCATGACCATTCTCGACGTTTCTTATTCAGCGCAAAACATGGTCAAGGGCGTGGTGCTGCTGATTGCGATTCTGATCGATTCCTTCCTTAATCCGCGCAATGAAGAGACGGCGCAGCAAGGCGATATTTAGCAAAGCGGGGCAGCGCCGGACCGCTTGCTTGTGTTTGTGTATCACCCTCGGCCAACTATAAATAAATAAAATAAATTAGGAGACAATGTTCATGAGTCAACTCAACTTTACGTCCCGTGCATTCAAACGTGTGGCCGCTGTTGCCACACTGGCTTGCGCCATTGTGCTGCCACAGACAGCACTTGCTGAAGGCAAAGGTCTGGATGAACCATTCCGTGCCGGTTATGCGCAGACCATGAAAGGCAAGGTCGTCGGTTATATTCCGGTCGCCATGGGTTTCGATCTTGCACAGGGCTGGCTTGCAGGTTTGAAGAAAGAACTCGAACCGCTGGGCGTGAAAATCGTTTCCCGTGATCCGAACTGGAACACCAACTCGGGCGCACAGGCGCTCACAGCTCTCATCGGCGAAAAGCCTGATGTCATCGTCGTTCACAACCCTGACGTGCAGACTTACGCCAAGCTGCTGCAACGCGCTGAGAACGAAGGCATTCGTATTATTCAGATCAACATGCGTTCGTCGTATGCGTCCGTCGTATTCGTCGGTGCCGACTATGTTGAAATCGGTGAACGTGCAGCTACTGCCGTTGCCGAGCATTGCAAGGGCAAGTCCAACAAGATCGCCATTGTGCAAGGCGCTTTGTCGGCCGCTGCCAGTGCTTATCAACTCAAGGGTATCGAAAACGTTTTAGCTAAAAATCCTCAGCTCAAAGTCGTCTCCAGCCAGGCAGCAGACTGGGATGCATCGAAGGCCAAAGGCATCACCCAGACCGTACTCAAGCAGCATCCGGATCTGTGCGGCATCGTTGGTTTCTGGGACGGCATGGACACCGGCACTGCAGCCGCTGTCAAAGAAGCGGGCCTGACTGGCAAAGTGTTCGTGGCGACATCCGGTGGCGGCGAGCAAAAAGGCGCATGTGACGCCGTCAAGAATGGCTCTTTCGATCTCAACCTGAGCTATGACGTGCCGACACAGGCCAGCAACATGGTCGCCAGCATCAAGTGGCTGCTGCAGAACCCGAAGGTGAAAGACGCCAAGGGTTCGATCTACACCACACTGATTCCGATCACCAAGGCTAACGCCGGCAAAGACGGAATGTGCTGGAAGTTGTAATTGCGCCCTGTCAGAGCTGACCGCGGTCAGCTCTGACTTGTTCAATCCAAAGCGATGCATTGCACACGCGGTTTACGGTTGCTGACATGTCAGTGGCCGCAGACTGTGCTCGCCTGCCTCCTTCAACATTAAAAGCCGATGAATCAGACCAATCCGCAAACGCTGGACGCCCGGGCTCTATCCGGTAAGCAAACCGCCTCGGCCGGCGTGCCTAAGCCCGACCCGTTTACCGACACGCTCACCCGCTGGCGCTATACCTATTGGCCTGATCACATGATCGGCGAGTTGTTATCCAAACGCTGGATGGAGACCGCCATTCCGGTGCTGGTCTTGTTGCTGGTAGCGTTCGCGCTGTCGCAGTTACTACCGAATTTTTTCTCCGCCTCGAACATGGCCGACTCCGGTCGTCAGGCTGGCGAGATCGGCTTTATTGTTTTGGGCATGGCCCTGGTGATGATTGTGGGCGGCATTGATCTGTCGGTCGGCTCGATGTTTGCACTGACTAATTTTTGTGCACTGTACTGCATGCATGTACTCAAATGGCCTGTCGCTGCCGCTGTGGTTGCCACGCTGTTGTCCGGTGCTTTGCTGGGTGCCATTAATGGTGTGCTGATCGGTTATTTCCGTTTGCGCGCCTTTCTCACTACGCTCATTACGCTGATCGTATATCGTGCCTTGTACGATTTGCTCATCGCTGATTATTCCACCGCTATTGCCGGTGGCCTGCCTGATTCCCAGGTGTGGGACTTCATCGGTGCCGGTACCTGGTTTGGCGTGCCGGCCGTGGTCTGGTTCTACGCCGCTGTCGCAGTTTTCGGGCATATCTTTCTGACCCGGCTGCGGGCGGGCTGGCACATCACGGCCATCGGCGGTTCGCGACGTTCCGCTTATAACGCCGGTATTGCTGTGCGACGCACGGTGTCGAGTTGCTACGTCACCAGCGGTGTGCTCACCAGCGTGGGCGGCATGTTCTTCGCTTCGCGACTGGCGACTGCCGGCGGCGACATTGGCGTCGGACTTGAAGTCACCGTGCTGACGGCGGCTGTCCTGGGGGGCATTAGTCTGGGTGGCGGTAAAGGTTCAGTCGCCAAGGCCACCCTGGGTACGCTGATTGTGCTGGCCATCGTCAACGGACTGATTTCCATGGGTCTCGATGGCGGCTACAACCGCATGGTGCTGGCCGCCATTTTGTTGCTGGCTGCAGTCGTTGATATCCGCTGGCTCAAGAACAAGCATCGCATCGTCAATAAAGTGTATGTCAGTCCGACCTATCACGGCATGCCGCCTGCGCCCTCGTGCGCGCCGGACTCGGGCACCAAATGGGCCTTGAACGATAAGCTGCGTGCTGCCAAGTCGATTGGCCTGGGCCGCATTGAAGGGCCGGAAGACGTCATCCTTGACCGCCATGACAATTTGTATGCCGGCTCACGGCATGGCGACATCATGCGCTTCATGGCGCCCGACTATACCGAGATGGAAGTCTTTGCCCACATCGGCGGCACACCGCTGGGCATGGCTTTCGATCGCAACGACAATCTGTATGTCTGCATCGGCGGCATGGGCTTGTACATGGTCACGCCGCAACGCGAAGTGGTGAAGGTGACCGACGAAACCAACCGCAGCTATAAATCCATCAATGACGACAGCCGCCTGCGGCTGGCTGACGACCTTGATATTACGGATGATGGTTTGATTTTCTTTTCCGAAGCCACTGTTCGCTACGAGATGCACGAATGGGCAACCGACGGCCTCGAGGCACGTGGCAACGGCCGCATCATCTGTTACGACACCAATACCAAAAAGACGCATACCGTTATTGATGACCTGATCTTCCCCAACGGCGTGTGCATAGCCAGCGACGGACAAAGCTTCCTGTTTGCCGAGACCTGGGGCTGTACCGTCAAGCGTCACTGGTTTGCCGGGCCGAAGAAGGGCACGACAGAAATGGTGATGGAAAACCTGCCCGGCTTCCCGGACAACATTAATAATTCTTCCGATGGTCATTACTGGATGTCGCTGGTGGGCATGCGTTGTCCGGCGCTTGATCTGGCCTGGAAGATGCCGGGCTTTCGCCGGCGTATGGCCAAACAAGTGCCGCGTGACGAGTGGCTGTTCCCGAACATTAATACCGGCTGCGTGCTGAAATTCAGCGAGAGCGGTGAGCTGCTCGAAACCATGTGGGATCTGGGTGGCGAAAACCATCCGATGATTACTTCCATGCGCGAGCATCGCGGCTATCTGTTCCTGGGCGGGATCATGAACAATCGCGTCGGCCGTATCAAACTCGAAGGCGTCGATCCGAACTGGGCGCAATACGAATGGCGCTGGGCCAAGGCAAAGAACAAGAAGGAGGCGGCATGATTTCGCTCTTTAATGAATGGAAAGACCGCATGCTCGGTCGCGGTGATGCGGCTATTACGGTGCCGGTATTTGACGGCGCGCTGAAGTCGAACCGCTTTATCGAAGATGCGCGCATTCTGGCCACGCTCGACGACCCCGAAGACCTGGCTTCTGATGGCCATTCGGTGTTTATCGCAGACGGTTCGCGGGTGCTGCAAATCATGCCCGACGATCAGCTGCAAGAAATATTGAACTGCAAAGGGGCAGTCACGGCACTGGCTTGTCTGCCTGAAGGCGGCTTGGCCCTGGCCATTAACGGTATAGAAGTCCGCATCGAAGGCGGTCCGCATCATGGCCGCAAATGGACCGCCGCTGGCGGGCAGCCATTCTCTGCAATTAATGCCATCAGTGTGACAAAAGACGGCCGCTTGCTGGTCACTGACGGCTCAGCCAAGCTGCCCTATGCAGAATGGAAGCGCGACCTGATGAGCCTGGGCCGAAGTGGACGCGTGTTTGAATTGCAGCCTGCAAATGGTGGCGCGCGCATGCTGGCTTCGGGCATGGCCTACGCTTTTGGCGTAGCCGAGATCAACGGCGGCATCTGGGCCAGCGAGAGTTGGAAACATCATGTTGTGCAACTGGGCAGCGGTGCGACGCGTCAAGCGGTCACCGATGGATTGCCCGGCTATCCGTCGCGGCTGGTGCCGGCAAGCGGTGGCGGCGCATGGCTTACCTGCTTTGCCTTGCGCACACAGCTTGTCGAGTTTGTTTTACGCGAACACGCCTACCGCAAGCGCATGATGGCCGAGATGGAACCTGCCCACTGGATTGCGCCTGCGCTTAATTCAGGCAATACCTTTCTCGAGCCCATGCAGGGCGCGCAATTGAAAATGATGGGCGTCGTCAAGCCCTGGGCGCCACCGCGATCCTATGGACTTGTCGTGCGTCTCGATGATCAGGGACTGGTGCGTTATTCCGTTCATAGCCGTTTTGACGGCAAGAACCATGGCGTGCTGGCGGCAGCCGAATGCGGCGGCCGGCTGTATATGATTGCCAAAGGAAGCCGTCGCCTGCTGGCGCTGGATATCGCTGCTGTCGAGAAGGAGTTAATCGGATGAACGACGCCCCAGCACTGGAACTGCGCCAGGCCACTAAAAAATATGCCGGCGTGCCGGCCATTGAAGGGGTGGACTTCGTGCTCAAACGCGGAGAGATTCACTCTATCGTCGGCGAGAACGGCGCCGGTAAATCGACGCTGACCAAAGTCATGGCCGGTGTGGTGCAACTGAGTTCAGGACAGATGCTCATTGATGGCGTGGCGGTCAATCCGCAAACGCCAAACGAAGCCATGAAGCTTGGTGTAGCCATGGTCTTTCAGGAGACTAGCCTGGTGCCGACCATGACGGTGGCACAGAATCTTTTTCTGGGTCAGGAAAAATTCTTCAACCGTCTGCGCGGGATCTACATCGCAGCCCAGCAGTTTTTGCAGTCGCTGCAATTTGACGTCGACCCGACTGCGCAGGTCAGTCTGCTCGGTGCGGCCAAAAAGCAAATGGTCGAGATCGCGCGCGCGGTGCTGCATGATGCCAAGGTCATTATTTTTGATGAACCAACCGCCAGTCTGACGCCCGAAGAAAAGAAATATTTTTTCGATCTGGTCTTCAAACTCAAACAACGTGGCGTCTCCGTCATTTTCATTTCGCATGCCTTGGAAGAGGCCTTGCTGGTATCCGACCGCATCACTATTTTGCGGGATGGCAAACACGTCGTCACCGATGATAAAGTGAACTTTGATCGTTCCCGCATCGTGCAAGCCATGGTCGGTCGCGACCTCTCGCAGACACTGTATGGCCAGAAAAAAACCACCGTCCGTGCGCAGGGAAAACGGGTGTTGTCGGTGCAAAATTTGCGCATGGCAGCGATGGTGAAAAACAATTCATTATCAGTTTTTGCCGGTCAGGTGACCGGTGTATTTGGTCTGGTGGGTTCAGGCCGTACCGAGACATTCAAGGTCGTAGCCGGCGTGATCAAACGCGATTTCATGCATGGCGGCGAAGTGTTGTTGCATGGTCGCCCGGTACGTTACTACGTGCCGGCATCGGCAGTACGGGATGGCATTGCTTATGTTACGGAAGATCGCAAGATCGAAGGTTTTTTCGAGACCAAATCCATTGCCGACAATATCTATCTGGGTCTGCTGGCCAAGTCCAAGGGCAAATCTTTGGTGTCACGCTCGGAAGCTGCCGAGGTTGGCGAACACTGGATCAAGCAACTGAAAGTGCGTGCCATCAGCAAGGACGTCAAGGCCATCGAACTTTCCGGCGGCAACCAGCAGAAAGTCGTGATTGCCAAGTCATTGGTGCAAAACCCTGACCTGATCATTTTCGATGAGCCTACCCGCGGCGTCGACGTGGGTGCCATTACGGAGATTCATGAATTGATCAACCGGCTGGCAGACGAAGGCAAGGCCGTGGTCGTCATTTCTTCCTATTTGCCGGAAGTGATGGCGCTGTCCGACCGCATTCTTGTGCAACGCATGGGTAAAGTGGTGGAAGAGTATTCGGCGCTTGAGGCGAACGAAGAAAAAATCATGTACGCGGCAATTCACTAAAGGCGGCACATGACCAGCGAACGCGAACCGATTGATTTTTATTTCGACTTCCTGTCCCTGTACGGCTACTTCGCCAGCTTGCGGATCGAAGAACTGGCGGCGCGCCATGGTCGCACCGTGCGCTGGCACAGCATGCTGCTGGGCGTGTCGGTGATGAAGACGATGGGCTTGAAACCGCTTTTGGAGACGCCGTTAAAAGGCGACTATGTCATTCACGACACTGCCCGCTATGCGCGTCGCCACGGCATCAAGCTGGCGCGTTCCCTGACGGCGCCGATGATGGATCCGCGTGCCGCTGCCAGAGCATTTTACTGGTTGCGCCGTAATCATCCCGGCAAGGAGAGTGACTTTGCCAAGCTCGCCTTTGATCATTACTGGCGACAGAACGTCGATCTGGGTCCGCCTATGCAGGTGGCAACACTGGGGCCGGCCATAGGCATCAATGAAACCGCGCTGCTCGAAGGCATGGAAAGCGAAACCGCACGCAATGACTTGCGCGAAGCCGTTGCCGCATCCCTTGCGCGCGGTGTATTTGGTGCGCCTTTTATCATTGTCGACGGCGAGCCATTCTGGGGTTCGGACCGTCTTGAATTGCTGGATCAATGGCTGGCCGCAGGCGGCTGGTGAGGAGGGCGTCATGACTACCGATACTCGCAGTGCCAAACGATCACAGCCGCTGGCAGGCATTGTCGTCATTGACGTCACACGTGTGGTGGCCGGTCCTTATTGCGCGATGATGCTGGCCGATCTGGGCGCCACAGTGATCAAGGTCGAGCATCCCAGCGACCCCGATTACGTGCGCAATTTTCCGCCGCAAGTGCTGGATGCCGAAGGCGCAGAGGCGGGCAGTGCCTACTTTGCGCAATACAACCGGCACAAGCTCGGCGCCAGCCTGGACTTGAAACATCCGGAAGGTAAACGCCTGTTTCGCGAACTCGTCGCCAAGGCCGACATCCTGATCGAAAATTTCCGGCCCGGCACCATGGCCAAGCTGGGTTTCGACTGGGAGACACTGAAAGCCATCAATAGCCGCCTGATCTACACCTGCATCAGCGGCTTTGGTCATGAAGGCCCGCACACCCTGCGTCCTTCTTACGACAGCACTGCACAGGCAGCAGGCGGATTGTGGTCGATGAATGGCGAGCGCAACCAGCCGCCGCTGCGCGTGGGCAGCATACTGGGCGATCTGGGTGCTTCGTTCTACGCCACCATCGGTACTTTGGCGGCATTGCGCGAGCGTGACAAAAGCGGGATAGGGCAGAGGGTCGATATATCGCAGCAAGATTCGGTGGTGACACTGACAGAGAGCGCGATTGTTAATTACACCGTTGAAGGTAAAATTGCCGAACCGTTGGGCAACGAACATCCGTTCGCCCGGCCCTATGGCCAATATCCATGCAAAGACGGCTATGTATTTTTTGGCTCATACACCGACAAACTCTGGCGTGAAAGCTGCATTGTTTTCGGCGAACCCGAACTTGCCAATGACCCAGAAATAGACACCATGGCCAAGCGTTTTGATGACGCCACTTACGAGCGGCGGGTGAAACCCATCCTTGCGCGCTGGTTTACCTCGCGTACAAAAGCAGAGCTTGAAGCAATCGCTGGTGACCGTGTTGCCCTCACGCCGATTAAGCGGATTGATGAAGTCGTAGCCGACCCGCATCTGCGGGAACGCAATATGTTTGTTGATGTGCCATTCGGTAAAGTCAGTGTGGAAGTCTTCGGCTCACCAATCAAACTCTCTGATACGCCACCGCGCACCGATGGCGCCGTGCCGCAACTGGGCGAGCATAACAGTGAGGTCTACCTGAACTGGCTTGGTATGGATGCTGCGCGTTTTGATGAGTTGCGAGCGCAGGGGGTGATTTGAAGGCTGCGACGGCCGAAAGGCAATCGCTATAACTTCGGATGCAAAGACACTGGATCCCGATTTTCATCGGGATGACGGTAGTAGAGTGAAATGCGCACCAACCCCCACCGTCGTCCCGATGAAAATCGGGACCCAGCGTCTTTATGCTTGTTGCCCACGACAGGGACTCGGTCACGTTCCGCGACCCCGCCCGGCCTTGCAAGGCCGGTCTTTCGAGTCCCTCACGTAAAGCGCGCAGGCGCTTTACTCATGGGCGAAAAAAAAGGGCTCGCTAGAGCGAACCCTTTTTCCTTTAAGCTGGTGCCCACGACAGGGACTCGGTCACGTTCCGCGACCCCGCCCGGCCTTGCAAGGCCGGTCTTTCGAGTCCCTCACGTAAAGCGCGCAGGCGC
>CANGAW010000019.1 GCA_947451925.1 Burkholderiales bacterium
GACGGCCACATCGGAGGCCGAATCAAGGACTGCCTGCAACATGGCAGAAGTGCTGGCCATGGCTTCTTCAGCCAGCTTTTGGGTGGTGATGTCGATATTGGTGCCCGAGAGACGTAAAGGATTGCCGTTCGCGTCACGCGCTGAAATTTTGGCCAGCGTATGCACCCAGACCCAGTGACCATCCTTGTGCCGCATTCTCACCTGCGTATCAAGTGCATCCGTCAGGCCGGCAAAATAATCCTCAATCATTTGGTTGCTCATCACCAGATCGTCTGGATGACAAATCCCGGCCCAGCTTTCCGTGTTCAGCGGCATCAGCTCTGGCAGGGTGTAACCAATCATTTCAACCCAGCGTTCATTGCAGTCAATATGCCCGCTTTGCACATCCAGCTCCCAGGTACCGGCCCCGGTACCCATGATGATGTTGCTCAGGTTTTGACGTTCTTGCTGCAATGCTTCCTGTGCTTCACGTGCAGCACTGATATCAATGCGGATGGATACATATTTTTCGATGCCATGCTCATTGAAAATAGGAACTACCACCACATCGACCCAATACATGGAACCATTTTTGGCCCGGTTGCCCACCACACTGCGCCAGACACCGCCATTACTGACGACATGCCACATGTCATCCCAAAAACCATCGGGTTGGACATCTGATTTGAGAATGCGGTGATTTTGCCCCATCAATTCTGCATTGCTGTAGCCCGTCAATTTAGAGAACAGGGCATTGGCAAAAATGATGTTGCCGTCCCTGTCGGTAATGGACACGGAGAGGTTCTGGTCCAGTGCATACAAGAGGTCGCGGGTTTCTTTGAGCGAGTTACGCAAATCCATGGTCATGTTGTTAACCAGTGCTTGCGAACGCGCGCGTCCTGACAACAGCAACCAGATAATCGATGACAACAACAGACTCAGAAACGATCCTGAAGTGACAATGATGCGCGCAGTAATCGTACTGTCTTCAAGCGATTGAAAATAAGGCGTGCTGCCGGTGTGCAGCGTAAATACACGCCCGCCGGCCTCGACGCGAACATCTTTGTGATATTTGCTCGTGTCGGCAAAATTACTCGGCGCGCCAACAGTCGCTTGTGTGACATGCCCGTTTTGATTGGAAAAAATCAGTCTGGCTTTGTTGATATCGAAGCCATCAAAAATTTCAAAATAAGAGCTGTTACTGGTTGCATTTTCGGTTGCCCTGAGCAGCGACCTTGCGTCGATCTGCGCATAAAAAATATGCTTCACCGCTGCACGACGTTGCTGCGCATCGGTCAAGACTGCGCCTGTTTTATAAACCGGCACGAAATACAAAAACCCAAGATCTTCTTGTTTTTCGTGTTTCATTGGCAGCGCCGCTGAAAGACTCGGCTCTCCCGTGTCAATCGCTCGTTCGATCGCCTCGCGCAATTGCGGGTTAACTCCCAGGTCGCGACCGGCTTCGCCGGCAAAAGCTTGATAAGGCTCGATCAGACTGACGACATACAAATCCGGCGCATCGCCTTTTGTCTGCAATTCAAAATCGGGCGCTTTGTCAGACGCACCAACTTTCAAATTGGGCAAATCACTGCGTGCAATGCGCTCGACTACACCAAAGCCCTGCACGCCAGGGTAATCCGTCGACAAATTCAGTGCAGTTACATAATCACTGAAAACTTGCCAGCTCAATTCCCCGAGACTGGCATCTAGACCAACAACCCCACGCAAACCGAACAGTACATGACCAAACTGAGTCTCCAGCGTGTCGGTTAAATGCTCAAGTCGCTCTTCATACTCAACCCGGACACTGATCAATTTTTTATTGTTATAGAAAGCCAGACAGGAAGCCGTAAGCGCCAAGCCTACGAGTAAAAACAAGAGTGCCCATAACAACGGTTTTTTGGCAGAAAGAGCTGAATCAGTCTTTTGAATGGAACGCATGAATTTATAATTTTTATTATTAGAATAAAAACATCACCACGTACAAAGATAAAGTATCCATACATCTTAAATTTAATTATAAATAAAATTTTCACTTTAGGATATTTTTTACTTATATTAAAAATATCGAAGAGTGGAAGCGCTTATCGATGACAGCGCCGGGAGCGTAGTGGGGATTCCGGACTACAAGCAGTCCGCCAATGCAGCTACATCACATACAGGTGGTGATGGTAGCGATTGAGGCGCTCTTCACGCAGCTACCGTCGTCCCGATGAAAATCGGGACCCAGTGACTTACTTCTGATTTTTTTATTGGATAAAAACGAAAAAAAACGGCCTGATTTACTCCTCACCAGCATCCGACGCATCGATTTCCAATTTGGATTCAGAATCAGAAACTGCATTATCCGCAACAAAACTACTGTCCGGATTTCTGACTGGTTTAAGCGTGTGCGAAGGGAGATTTTCAATCGGCGCTGTAAGATTGACCTGGATGCCAAGTTCATTCAATCGTTTTTCAAAGGTCGCCAACATATCTGCAGGCATGAATTGCTTGTTATCGTCTAAAAAAGAAGCCAGAGATGTCAGCATTGCTTTTTGATTCGCATTAGGACGGCTTGATCCCTCATAAAAATGCAAAAAAACATTCAAGGCCTGTTTGAAATCTCGTAATAAGAAGCTATCTATTGCCATCGGCAGTGACAACACTCTTCCATCAGGATTCTTTTCAAGTTCAACTTCAAATTTTTGATAAATCGGGACCGCTTCCGTCATTATTTTTGTTAACAAATTCTTCAATTCCTCCTTTGGCATTGGTGATGGATCCCGCACCAGCAATCCCTGTATTTCTTTGAGCGCTTTGATCACATTTATTGCACCCTGCTCCACTGTAGATGGATTGAGCTTTGCCAACAAATCATTCACGGCGTTTTGCAAATATGTTTTCTCTTCCTGCGTAATATTTTTAATTTCGGAAAAATAATATTTGCTGACAACGAAGATATCCTGATCAGTTTTCTGGTGAACCGATGATGACTGGTAAGACGAAGTATTTTCTTCAAATCTGTTAATGACGCCAGTTTTATAAGCAGTCAATTGTTGCGGCGTTTTGGATGCCGATTGTTTAGGCATGCTTCTGTCGTATTCAAGATTTTGATTTTTAAGAAGTTTCGTAAGTTGATGATTTAAATCTAAGGACGAGGCAAAGTTTTTATTGGTAAAACCAAACGAAATATTTTCAGAAAAACTATATGTTTGATTGTGTGCATCAAACGCATTAGGTTTGATAAATACCTCGGGTGATTTTTCATGCTGTTTTTTAATGTTACTAAAAATCTGCCTAAGCATCATTGCATCAAGCTTTCCACAAGTTTGATCAACATTCTCCCTGACCCATTGCTCAGCTGGTTTGATCCGGCTATCAGCCGCATTTTTGATCGCGTAATACAGCTGTTTAAATGGGTTAATGGTTTTTGCCCTCTGATAAATCTGAACAAATTGATCGCCATTTTCAGCTACTTTTGTTTTGGCCAAAATGGGGCCACTTCCCTGCAAATTTTGTACAGTGACTTTCATTGCCATTCCTTTCCTGAGCCATAAGAAATAGGTAACGACAAAACAAAAGAATAGGACGCAAGAAAACCCTGCAATGCTTGGGCCATGCACTATTAAGTCGCGCTAAAAGCAACAGCGAAGCACAAAAAAATAGCCGCCAAAAAGGCGGCTATTGATTAGTAAATTTTCAAGACCAGACTAGCTTGCCTGCATCGAAAACTCATACGCCATCGTCCAGTACGGCTGTGACAACTGCCGGCCATCCGGCGCTGTGCCGGCAGCATGTTGTGCAAACTGCCCAACCAGCGAAGGCCGCACGCCAAACACCACGTCCGAATCCAGATACTGGTCGCCCTCACGGAAAATATGCGTGACCAAGGGCTGATGTCCTGCCGACTCGATCAGAAAATGAATATGCGCGGGTCGCCACGGATGACGTGCGCTCGACAACAGCATCTGGCCAACCGGACCATCGGTGGGTACCGGGTAGGCTTCGGGCAGCACGCTCCAGAAAGCGAAACAACCTTGTGCATCGGTCTCGATGATGCCGCGTGCCCGACGCTGCGTTTCCAGTTCACTGCGCTGCACGTCATACAGGCCTTCCGCATCGGCCTGCCAGATATCAATTTTGGCATGCGACAGCGGCTTGCCCTCTGCAGACAAGACACGGCCACTGACATACAGCGGCTCACCCGGCGCGCCGTTGGACAGATCACTGCCATTGGCCAGCGCTGGCGCGTCTGGCGTGTGGAAAGGTCCCAGCACCGTGGCTTCGGTGGCGCCATGCTGCGCACCGTCATGCATGGCCACGAGCAGCATCGACAAACCGAGAGTGTCTGAGAGCAAAATAAATTCCTGCCGCACGTCGTCACATTTCTGGCCTGTGGCAGTTAAAAACTGTATGCCTGCCATCCACTCTGCTTCGGTCAATTGCGTCTCTTGCGCAAAGGCGTGCAGATGCCTGACCAGTGACTGCATCAGTTGTTTCAGCCGCGGGTTGTCGCATTGCGCGAAGCTGGCAACGGCAGCCTCGGTGATGGCTTGGGGTGAAAACGTCATTTAATTCCTCGGTTTCAAAAATCGATGCGTGGGGAACAGAGACAGCCCGTAGCGCTTATGCAAAGCGCCCCACAGACCATCGCGGAAAAACAGCGTGACAACAATCGCCAGGCTGCCAAGCCCGACCAGATACCAGCTGCCATAGTCACTCAGGTATTTATTCAAAAACCAGAACAGCAGTGCGCCCACAATCGGCCCTTCAATACGGCCGATGCCACCGATGACAACCATGAAAATCGCAAACGCGGTCCAGTTAACCGAGAACGCCGCGTCCGGCGAAATGCGCAGGTTGCTGACGAAATACAGCGCCCCTGCCAAACCGGCACCGGCAGCGGCAATCAGATACACCGCCAGCTTCATGCGATTGACATCAATGCCTTGCGAAGCGGCAGCGACCGCATTGTCACGAATAGCCAGCAAGGCCAGGCCGCGTTTGGAACGCAAAAACAAATACACGCCCGCAACGGTGGCCACCACACAAGCCAGCGCAATCCAGTAAGTGGTGCTCTCGCGCACGGCCTTCTCTATGCCGCGCAAGGCTGTCAGCGAGGTGCCCGAGCCGCCGCCCACCCAATGCAGGTTGGCAAAGGACAGCCGGAACACTTCGGCAATCACCCAGGTGCCAATGGCGAAATAGCCACCTTGCAAACGAAAAGCCAGAAAGGAAACCGGCCAGGCAATCAGGGCCGTGGCTGCCGCTGCAAGCGGGATGGCAACGAAAGGATTGACCCCTGCTTCATTACCCAGAATGAGCATGATGTAGCCGCCAAAACCAAAGAAGGCTTGCTGGCCGATACTGACCATGCCGCCGTAACCGGCAAGCAGATTCCACATCATCGCAAAGACAAAGTAGCAGGCAATCTCGACCACTTCGCGCATCCAGCTTGATTCGCCCCACCAGGGCAGCGAGATGGCAATGGCCAGCACGACCATCGTCAGCGCAGGTAAAGCGGCGCTGAACTGGTTGCTGCGGATGACTTCGTAGGGTTTGTTCATATTTTTCTAGTCCATCACGGAAGACAGTAAGGCCTTACGTCTTTGTTTTATCCTCGCGTCTTGGGAAACAATCCCTGCGGCCTGACCAGCAACACAAACAAAAACATCAGATGCCCGAACCAGATACCCCAGCCCGGGTCCAGACGAAAGCCGATCTGCTGCGTCACGCCCAGCAGTAAAGCACCAAGCAGCGTACCCCAGAACGAACCCATGCCACCGATGATGACGGCCTCAAAAGCAAAGAGCAAAATCAGCGGGCCATCTGAGGGCGCAACAGTTGTACGCATCGCCTGCAAGGTGCCGGCCAGCGAAATCAGTACAAACGCAATGCCGGTTGCCTGCGCATAAACCTTGTTGGGTTTGAGTCCCATTAGTTGCGCGGCTTCACGGTCATCTGACACCGCACGAAATGATCTGCCCAGCGCCGTGTAAGAAAACAAAGCCTGCAACAATGCGGTGGCAACCACGGCGACGGCAAAGGTCAGCAGCGGCAGGGAACCGACGGTGATGCTGCCGATTGAAAAACTCGCCAGTGCCAACGGACCCGCATCCAATGAGCGCGGATCAGCGGAATAGATTTCCAGCAGCAGGTTCTGAATGATAATGGCCAGACCGAATGTCACCACCAGCGAGGGCAAGGCGTCCCGCCCCAGCGTGCCGTTCAATACAAAACGCTGCAACGCGTAGCCAAACAAAAACGCCAGCGGCGCAATCAGCAGCAAGGCCAGCCCCGGCGAAAGTCCGGTGGCAGCAACCAGGCTGATGGAAAAAAATCCACCCAAAATAATGAAGTCGCCCTGCGCGGTATTGGTCAGCCGCATGACGCCAAACATCAGCGACTGGCCCAGCGCAAACAGCGCATACAGTCCGCCAAGCAGCAAGCCTTGTAAAAAAATCTCTGTCATGCTGGTCATATCCCGAAGTAGGCTTTACTGATCTGCTCGCGCGTGAGTTCACCCGATTTGCCTTCGAGTGACACGCGCCCTTCTTGCAGGCACACCACCCGTGACGACACCTGCATGGCCAGCTGCACATCCTGCTCCACAATCAGCAAGGACATGCCATCGTCCATGATAGCTGGCAGGGACGCATAAATTTCACGAATCACCACCGGTGCCAGACCTAATGAAATTTCGTCGCACAACAACAAGCGCGGATTGCTCATCAGCCCGCGGCCAATCGCCACCATCTGCTGCTGGCCACCCGACAACGAAGTGCCGGGCATGTGCCGCTTCTCTTTCAGGATCGGAAATAAATCAAAAACGCGCTGCACATTCCACGCGCCCTTGCGGCCCGACAGCGCGCCCATTAATAAATTTTCTTCAACGGTCAGGCTGGGAAACAGTCGCCGGCCTTCCGGTACCAGCGCAATGCCCAGTTTGACGATGTCGGCGGCGTCCAGTGCAGGCAGCGACTGCCCGTCGAATTCCAGCGTGCCCGTCCGCAGCGGCAACAGGCCGGTGATGGTTTTCAGGAAGGTGGATTTACCGGCGCCATTGGCACCAATCAGCGCCACCACTTCGCCGGCTGCGAGATGAAAATCGACACCGAACAAGGCCTGCGCATCGCCATAGGAAGCGGTAATGCCCTCTGCACGTAACAGCATCAGCTCTCCAGTCCCATATAGACGCGCCGCACTTCGGCATCCTGCATCACATCGTGCGGCAAGCCTTCACATAAAGTTTTGCCAAAATTTATGACCAGCAGTCTGTCGGCAATCGACAGCAGTGCATGCACCACATGCTCAATCCAGATCATGGTGATGCCGCTTTGCTTGATGCGTTTTAATTCCTCGACCAGTTCATGCGCTTCATGCTCGGTTAAGCCACCGGCGATTTCGTCGAGCAGCAGCAAGCGCGGCCGGGTCGACAAGGCGCGCGCCAACTCCAGCCGTTTGCGGTTGAGTAAAGTCAGACTGCCTGCGGGCTGGTTGGCAAAGCGTTGCAGTCCGGTTTGCTGCAAGACCTGCCAGGCAATTTCCCAGGCTTCTTTTTCCGGGACCTGCGCACCAAAGCAGGCGGCGGTCACCAGGTTTTCAAACACGCTCATCGCGCCAAAGGGCTGCGGCACCTGATAGGAACGGCCAATACCGTCGCGACAGCGTTGAAATGGCGGCGTCGCGGTGATGCGACGGCCATCGAATTCGACTTCACCGGCATCGACTTTGACGTCGCCAGTGATCAGATTGAACAGCGTGGTTTTCCCGGCCCCGTTAGGGCCGAGAATACCGAGTACCTCGCCCTCGGTCACCGACAGTGAAATGTCGTCGGTGACCTTTAAGGCGCCAAAGGATTTACTAACTCCTTGCAGGGCGAGCAATGCCATAAGACAGCGATCAGTTCATCAAACGCAGCTTGCCGCCGGCAGGAATTGCCGGTGCAGCCTGATTGTTGACAATCGTCAGCTCATACTTGTGCTTGGTGCCCTTGTTCCATTGGCCCAGCACCAGCGGTGTTTTACTGACGTTCTTGAACGGGCCCTGACCGCCCCACTTCACATCACCGACAATCGTTTTCAGCTTGGTGGCGGCTACCGCATCACGGATGTCGTTCGGCTTGACGGATTTGGCGCGCTTTAACGCATCGATCGCTACTTCAAACAGGCCATGGGCAAAGCCGATTGGCTGTGTCCACTGCTTGCCGGTGCTGGCTTCGTAGGACGCTGCCAACTCTTTGGCCGACTGCTTGGTCAGGCTGGACGCAAACGGATGCGACGGGCTCCACCAGACTTCGGTAGAAAGACCATCGCCGAGTTCGCCCAAGGCTTCAATCGCGCCCGGGAACAGCAGCGCTTTACCCAGCGTGATGACTTTCGGTTTGAAGCCTTGCTGACGTGCCTGGGTCAGGAAAGTTTTGGCGTCGGGCGGAATGACGACACCAGTGACGATCTCGACATTATCCTTTTTGAACGCGGCAATTTGCGCCGAAAAATCTTGCGTGCCGTTCTGGAAGCGGCCCGGATCGGTCAGGGTATAACCCATCGCTGACAGCGGTTTAGGGAAGCCCACTTCTTTGTCGCCCCAGGCATTGCCGTCACCATCGTTAGGGAACAAGCCGCCAACTTTTTTGTTGGTCTTGACGCTGTTCCAGCCATTGGTGAAGTTGCCGATCACGTCTTCCAGACCCCAGAAGATGTGATAGGTGAAGTTGAAACCTTTTGCCGGATCGCCCTTGCGGCCAAAGAACCAGGGCTGCCAGGGCACCACGCTGGAAATGCAAGGCATCTCGTTCAATTCGCAGACATCGCTGACCGGGTTGGCGGTCTCTGGCGTGCCAGCGGTAAGGATCAAGGCAACCTTGTCTTTCAAAATCAGATCGTTGGCCACTTCACCAGCACGATTCGGATTGGACTGGCTGTCTTTCAACACGATTTCAATCGCGTATTTTTTGCCGCCAACCGACACGCCGTCTTTGAACGCGGCCTTCATCTGTTCGATCACCCATTTGTCCGCTTCGCCAAATGGTGCCAGCGGGCCAGTCTGCGGGGATACATAACCAATCTTGATGCTGTCTGCAGCAAAAGCGACACCGGCCGTGCTTGCCAGTGCAGCAGCGGCCACACCCTGAATAAAATTGCGTCTTGAGATTGCCATGGTCTACTCGTCTCCTTCAGTTGAACTGCGTTGTTGTTTTAGACTTGAATTATCAATTGGACGACCCGGGTGAAACACCTTCCCACGCCTGCTGTAACAGCGCGCGCAGCGCCACTGAACTATCGGGGCCTATCGCCCTTGGGTTCCAGTACGGATTTTGCAACGCCAGCCGAACAACCGTGTCCAGGTCTTCGGCTTGCATGCCCAGTTCACGCAGGGAGACAGGCGCGCCATGCTCTTTGGCGAGTTGATAGAGTCCCTGCGCTGCCGGCGCGCCACCCAGCGCCCGGCTGATTTTTTGCATCGCCACCGGTGCGGCTGCGGCATTGAAATGCATCGCATGCGGCAAGATCACGGTATGCACTTCGGCGTGCGGCAAATTAAAAGTGCCACCTAGCGTATGGCAAAGCTTGTGATGCAAAGCCATGCCCACATTGCCCAGCACGGTGCCACACAACCAGGCGCCATACAGGGCATCGCTACGGGCATCGATATCAGCCGCATTGGCAACCAGACGCGGTATGGCAGCGGCCAGTGCGCGTATGCCTTCTTCGGCCATCAGGTCCATGATGGGATTGCTGTCCTGCGCATACAACCCTTCAGCGGCATGCGCTATCGCATTCATGGCACTGGTGACCGACAAACCGACTGGCAGCGACACCGAGAGTTCAGGGTCGTAAATAACAGTTCGCGGCAGCACCCGCGCATCGCGTCCGGTTTTTTTCAAACCCGCTTCGGTGATGCCGTAAATCGGCGTCATTTCGCTGCCGGCATAGGTGGTGGGAATGGCCAGTATCGGCAAGCTTGATTGCAGGGCAATGGCTTTGCCAAGGCCAGTGGTGGACCCACCGCCGACAGCCAGTGCGCAATCGGCACCAAGGCGCTGTGCTTCAGCCACTGCGGCGGCGGCAGTTTCAGCTGGCACATGCATCACCGCTTTGGGGTACACACCGGCTGCGCGCGCACCCAACAGTGTGGCGATATGTTCCGCAATGCCTTGCTGCTCGGGCGTACACAAAATCAGTGCGCGCTCGGCTCCCAGGAGTTTCACTTCACGCTCAAGATGCTGCAGGCTGCCTGCGCCAAAGATGACGCGGGAAGGCTGACCGGTATAGACAAAGTCGCGCATGAGCTTTACTTGGCAGGACGCGGATAGTGCGGCGTAATCTGCGCGTCGATGTTGACCCAGACGCTCTTGGCCTGCGTGTATTCGCGCATCACATCAAAGCCCATCTCGCGGCCATAGCCGGACTGACCGACACCGCCAAAAGGCGAACCCGGATTGACGCGCTTGTAGCAATTGATCCAGACCATACCACTCTTGATTTCGCGGGCCATCAGATGCGCGCGCTGCAGATTGCGTGTCCATAACCCTGCACCCAATCCGTATTCGGTACTGTTGGCAATGGCCAGCGCTTCTTCATCGGTTTTGAAAGTCAGCACCGTCACAAACGGGCCGAACACTTCTTCTTGCGCGATACGGTCCCGGGTCGAGCGGGCACGCACAATCGTTGGTTCAACGTAGCAGCCTTGTGCCAACGCACCACCGGGTGCTTTGCCACCGGTGAGAATTTCGCCACCCTGCTCGCGGGCGATATCGACATAGGACAAGACACGGTCGCGGTGCATCAGCGAGGTCAGTGGACCCATCTCGGTATTGGGGTCAAGCGGATTACCGAGGCGAATGGATTTAGCCAGCGCGGTAAATTTTTCAAGGAATTCCTCAGCGATGGATTCATGCAGCACCAGACGCGCACCGGCAATACAGGCTTGCCCCTGATTATGGAAAATCGCCCAGGCCGCGCCATTAATTGCCGCCGGCAGGAAGGCATCTTCAAAAACAATGTTGGCGCCTTTGCCGCCGAGTTCCAGCTGAACTTTTTTCAGGTTGCCAGCCGATGCTTCAACGATACGTCGACCAGTTGCGGTTGAACCCGTGAACGCGATTTTGGCGATGTCGCCATGCTCGGCAATGTATTGACCAGCGACGCTGCCCAGCCCCGGCAACATGTTGACGACGCCTTCGGGCATGCCTGCTTCCATCATCAGTTCGGCAATGCGCAAGGATGACAGCGGCGTGATTTCTGCCGGTTTCATGACCACGCAGTTACCGGCTGCCAGCGCCGGTGCCATTTTCCAGCTGGTGAACATCAAAGGAAAATTCCATGGCACGACCTGACCAACCACACCCAGTGCTTCGCGGCTGACATAGTTCAGAAAACCCTGTTCGACCGGCACCACATCGCCCTGAAATTTGTCTGCCATGCCACCGAAGTAGCGATACGTCACTGCCGTGCGCGGCACATCCAGAATGCGGGAATCCCGAATCGGATGACCGGTGTCGAGCGACTCGAGCATGGCCAGTTGTTCGGCGTTGTCTTCAATCAGATCAGCCAGTTTTAACAGGATGCGACCGCGATCCATTGCGGCCATGCGCGACCATTTCGGAAACGCGCGCTGTGCGGCGGCGACAGCCTTGTCCACATCGGCCTTGCCGGCCATGGCAATCTGCGCAATTTCGGAATTGTCATGCGGGTTCAAGGTGGCCATCGTTTCGCCCGATTCGGCGGGGACGAATTTGCCATCGATGAAAAGTTCGGTGCGAATGACACCCTCTAGGGCAGCAGGAATCTGCGCCTTGTTCACTGGTTGGTTCATGCTGACTCCCGGAGACGGGCTCAAATGCCCGCCCCGATTGGATTTTTATAAAGGTGAAGAGATTAGAACTGCACCGGCACTTCGGGCGACTGTCCCTGCTGGATTTCATAAACCAGACTTGGCGAGCCGTTTTCCCACACCAGCAGCATCGACCGTTTAGGGCTGTAGCCCTGATGGCGGCAATACGCCGGCATCGCGGCCATGTCGCCGGCTTTCATGATCACGCGGGCCAGTGGCTTGCCGGTATTTTTATCGGCGCAATCCCAATGGATTTCATCGCACATCTGAAAGAACCATTCAACGCGGTCATTGGCATGCAAAATCGGCAGAATATGTTCTTCGGTGGTCGGGCACATGTAGCTGTACTTCACCACGGAAGTAAACGAAGGGTTCCAGGTCACTTGCGAGCGCGACAGGAAGGCGAACAGGTTGAACGCATGGACTTCGTTTTCAAAGCCGGGCTCAGGATGCAGCTCGGGCTGATCTTGGGGCACATCGGCAAAGGCACGATTGATTGGTGCGCCACGTTCGTCGGTGCGCAAATTCAGATCACCCTTCAAACCGACGCAACGGGTGGCCAGTTCACGGGCACGGGTAATTTGTGCGTGACTGTTGCCGTTCTTGCGGCCGTAAGGCGTACCGGTTTCTTGCGGCGCCGAAAACGGATCGAAGCCGGCATTGGTCCAGTCGTCCAGCATGGCTTCGAAGGTGGCTTTGATTTGCTCGGTCGGGAAATTTTCCAGCAGATCGACACCGGCTTCTTTCATGGTGCCGTTGTAGGAGCCGGCATACATATCGACTGACTTGTAATGATTGAAGGTACCAAAGACCGCATCGAAATTGACGCCGCCGTAAAAGAAACCCCATGCGCAATCGCGCATCAGCGCGCGCAGGAAGTTACCGATATCCATGGTGTGCGACAGCGGACGACCATCGCGGGTATGCCAAGCAATGTGGGCAAAGTATTCATCGCGGCGGAAACTAAATGAGCCCAGCGTATAGGCTTTGTAACCCATCACGGCGTCGGGGGCGGTGGCAATCACTTTGGACAGTTCTGTCGGTGCGTTCATGTTCTTGATCTCCTGATTTTTTAGCGGCGGCTTGGGTGCTTATTTGGTCTGGCAGATGTCGGCCCACTTCTCAACCGACAGATCACCTTTGCAGGTCTGCATGACGACCACGCCCGGCTCTTTGCTGCGGTACTGATAAGCGGTGTTCTTGGGCAGCATGCCCTGATGACCGCGCTTCAACTTCATCCAGCCCATCTTGACGCCCTTGGGCTCGCCTGCAACCAGCACCGCGCCGTCTTTCTCGGCGTCTTTAACGATTTGCGCTTCGTCGAGCTTGATCAGGTGCACTTCGACTTCGCCATCCATCACCAGCGCGAACTCATCATGCGCGCAGGTGAACCAGGGCGAGGTGCCTTCAGCACGCAGGGTTTCCAGTACATAGATCTGATTCTGGCCAAAAACGACTTTTTCGTAAGGCTTGGAATTGTTCGCGATTTCAAAGCAGTTTGAAAAGGCGTAGTGGCGCACATCATCATCGATGGCCTGCACACCGCCCTTTTCATAGGATTTCAAGGAACCGAACTTGGTCTCGTACTGGACTGTCATGCTTGTCTCCTGTTATTGATATGGCATGGTCATAACTGCTATCAGCAGAATTGATGACGCAGTGTATGCAGGAGACGAGTGCTTTACTAGAGGGGGAAAGACGACTGGTCTGTTTGGGATTTACGAACAATCAACTACATTTACGACGAGGAACCTAACTGACTCATTCCTCATTTTCGCGCAAAGCTGATTACAAATTAATGTTTACTTTAGAAATCAAAGAGGAAATACGTGACACTGAAAGGTGCTCGACGAGCACTGAGCGGGTTAGCGATATTTGACCATCCGAACAAATCAAATAGCGAATCTTGTCGCCTTTTCCAAGCTTGAGTGCACGACGAACTGCCAAGGGTATTGTTGTCCGGTAGCTGTCAGGCAGCATTGATTCAATTTCGAGGGTATCAATCATCACGCTCAACTTACGCCATGCTCAGCAGTCTCTGCATGCAAACGCAGGCCTAAGGCTGAAGTGACTTTCAAGATCGTTGCAAAGCTTGGATTACCCTCGCCTGATAGGGCTTTGTAAAGACTTTCGCGACCCAAGCCCGTATCTTTGGCCAATTGCGACATCCCTTTTGCTCTGGCAATGTTGCCCAAGGCCTTGGTAATAAAGGCAGCGTCGTCCCCGGCTTCTTGCAAACAAGCCTCGAAATACAAAGCGATGTCTTCCTCCGTTTTGAGGTGCTCAGCGCTGTCCCATTTGCGTAATTTAATATTTGTCATTTTTAGTCTCTTTGAGCTGGCGTGAAAGAGCACACGCCAGTTTGATATCTTTGGCCTGACTGGATTTATCACCTCCAGCAAGAAGGATCACTATTTCGACTCCTTTCAATGTGAAATAAATCCTGTAACCAGGGCCATGGTGAATTCGCATTTCTAACACACCCTCACCGACGGACTTGTGATCGCCGAAATTACCATCTTCAACACAGTCAATCCGAGACTGAATGATCCGTGAAGCCTGCTTATCACGCAGGGACTCGAACCAGTCATCAAATAATTCGGTGGTGTAAAGTGTTTTCATTCTGACTAAATGTACTATATAGGATACATTTAATCAAGCCGCGATCAGCAGCGTTTAATCAAACCAACTGCGCCGGCTCCTCGCACAACCAGCCCTTCTCGATCAATACCTTATCCCACACCGGCGTCCCCGAAAAATGCGCGAGCAAATGGTTAATGAACAATTGCAGTTTGACGCCGCGGCGCGAGGTATGCGGATAAATTGCTGACAGCCAGAACGAGGACAGCTGCCAATCGGTGAGCAACGGCACCAGCTCTCCCGACATCAGATACGGTGAGGCCACCAGCGTCGGAATGCACACCACGCCCGCGCCGGCGCAACCGTATTCGGCCAGCAGATGGACGCTGTTGGTCAGCATAGGCGGCTTCAGGTGAATGGAAATCACCTCATGGCCACGGAAAAAATCCCATCGGTCGCGCGTGTGATAGCCCGAATACAAACCAAGCCGGTGCTCATGCAGGTTGCGCGGATTCTCAGGCGTGCCGTGTTGGGCCAGATAAGCTGGCGACGCACAAAATACTCGCCGCACCGGAAACATTTTGCGCGCAACCAGCTCTTCGGAAGCTGGTGAAAAAATCTGCAAAGTGCAGTCGAACCCTTCCTTGACCGGATCCACCACGGTGTCGGAGACGAACAAATCGAGATTGATTGCCGGGTGCAGTTGCTGGAATTCCTGCAACTGCGCAGCCAGATGGCCGAGCACAAAACCCGGCAAGGCATGGATGCGCAACTTGCCTTCGGGCGAATTTTGCGTCTTGCGCATATCGTCGAGCAAGCCACTGGCCCGGCCCAGCAACTCGGCGCAGTCTTTCACATAGGCTTCACCCAGCTCGGTCAGCTTGACCGAGCGCGTCGTGCGATGCAGCAGCGGCGCGCCGACATACAACTCCAGTTGCTGCACCCGTGAAGTCACCACTGATTTCGCCACCCGTAATTGCTGTGCGGCGGCCGCAAAACTGCCGGCGTCAGCAACGGCCACAAAGGCTTCAAGGGTTTGCAAACGGTCCATGCGCTGTCTCTTATGAATTGTTCGTCCGATTATTGCACAGCCCTGCGCAGCCCCTTTGCCGGCCGCAGATTGTCGGATAGGATAGCGGCGCTCTGTAACCCAGCGTTATGGATTTTCAATTCAAAGGAGCTATCAATGGAAGCCTCTGCTGGCACTGAACTGGCGAAGCACACGCTACAAATTTTCGGCATCATTATCGTCACCGGCATGGCTTGCGGATTACTGGCGCGACGCTTGCGCATACCCGATGTCGCGCTGCTACTGATCGCCGGCATGCTGCTCGGTCCCGCTGCTGCCGGACTGATTCATGTGCCGGCCGGCTCTGCGTTAAACCAGCTGATCCTGATCTTTGGCGCCAGTTATATTTTGTTTGATGGCGGCGCCTCTTTGAAACTGTCGGTACTCAAGCAAACCTGGATCACGATTACCGTGATTTCAACCCTAGGTGTATTGATCACCGGCGGTATCACCGCCATCGCTGCGCATCATTTGCTCACTATGCCGTGGCCGCTGGCCTTGTTGTTAGGTGCCGTCGTTGCATCCACTGACCCAGCAACCCTGGTGCCCGTGTTTCGGCAGATTGCCATTCGCGAGCGCGTGGCCCAAACCGTAATGAGCGAATCGGCATTCAATGACGCCATGGGTGCCATTGTCACCTTTGCGATCCTGGCCGTGGTGACAGGACATGGCGAATTTTCAGTGTGGGCCGCCTTGCGTGACCTGGCCTGGCAGTCGGCCATCGGCATACTGGCCGGCGTTGTACTGGGCTATCTTGCCGCTGCTGGAATTGCCCATGCACGATTCAATTTTCTGGTTGAATATGCGCCCGTCGTCAGTCTGGTTGCTGTCATTGGCGCATATCTGGCCGCCGATAATTTTCAGGCCAGCGGCTTTATGGCCGTGTTTGTGTTTGGCGTGGTATTGGGTAACAAGGAAATGTTTGGCTTCAAAATGGAAGAACAGGAAGCCGAGCAGCTGGACAACTTTATCCTGACCACCGCCTTCGTAATGCGGGTATTTATTTTCGTCTTGCTGGGCGCGCAGGTGGAGTTTGGCCTGATGCGTGAATACGGACTCGCCGCATTCGGTGTGGTACTGATCTTTATGTTGGTTGCCCGGCCGCTGACCGTGTTTGCCTGCGCCCTGCCTGACCGGCGTGCCAAATGGACGTTCAAGGAAATGCTCTTCATGTGCTGGACGCGTGAAACCGGCGTCATTCCCGGCGCGCTGGCCGGCATGCTGATCGGCTTGAATATCCCGGGTGCCAACATCATTGCGTCTGTCACCTTCGTCGCTATTTTAATGACGATTCTGATTCAGGCGACCACGACGGGTTGGCTGGCGAAGAAGCTTGATTTATTGGCTTGAAATCATGCGGGCTTAAAAAAATAAGTGCACCAGACTTTTTCAAAAAAATTATTAATTATTCAAAGACGCTGGGACCGATTTTCATCGGCTTCCAGCGTCTTTTGTTAATCAGTGATGGTGTTGGCCAGGAACGATCTCCAGCACGGGTGCAGGAAAAGCTAACTTCTTCGAAGCTTCGTCTGATACCTGATTCCAGTCCATCCTGCCTTTTTCACAAATCTGCGTAATCGGCAGTGCGACCATGCCTGTCTTGCTTCCTAGCCTGGTCATCATCACAAACTCGTCATAATGTTCATCTGGCAGTTGGCCTGATTTCCATCGAATCACGCGTACATCTTGTTTGATTTCTTTTCCATGCGAGGTGTACGGCTGACTCAGTGCTTTGATTTCCGTCTCTATCGTCCACCCTGCTTTGGGCATCGGCTTTGCGCCCATGATGGATTCCGGCAAATAAACAATCACTTCAACCGTGGGAGATCCTTCGCATCCATGGGTAATGCCAAAAGACAGTCTTTGATAACTATCCTGACCAGCTTGCTTGGGACTGACTGTTGCGTGCCCCCATGCATTGCTGATGGCGAAACCAAAAACCAACGAGGCGTAGCAAAAACGACTGACTGTATTTTTCATCATGATTTAATCCCCTTTTACCATTTGCCTTCAATGCCCAAATAAGCCGAGCGACCGACTCCAGGGTAATACGCTTGACCTGCATTACCGCCGAAGCCTGCACCGATGTTGGTTGTTGCCGCATACTTTTTATCTGCCAGATTTCTGGCATCCAAAAACCAGGACCAGGTCTGATCAACAGCACCACCCGCCTTAAAACCCAAGAGCGCATAAGCATCGTTCGATACGCTGTTGGTGTTGTCCATTGGCGCAGTAGTAGGCACCCATTCAAACTTCGGTCCCGCGTAGCTGGCAGGCATAGCTTTAGGACCGGTATCTGCACCCCAGCGATATAAGAGTTCGCCGCGAACGATCACGGGTGGAAATCCCGGCATACGGTTATTACCGTAAGTGGCGTCACCATCAAATCTGAAGTCGCTGTAAAGAACAGAAGCACGCGCATCCCAATGACGGTCAATGAATGCGGCCAGCCCCAACTCCAGGCCTTGATGGATGGTTTTAGGAACATTCACGGTGGCTGATTGACCGAAGCCGGAACAAATTGTGCTGTCATTCGTGCAGACAGTTTGAAATTCATTCTTCAGATTGGCTCGGTATAAAGTGAGATCCCAGGAAGCCTGGTCACGGCCATCATTCAACGCCGTTTCGCCACGTACGCCGGCTTCGTAGGTAATGCCCGTTTGCGCTTTTGTTGCCAGCATGGTGCTGGTCACATCAAAAATGGGCGGCTCAAAATTTTGGCTGACATTGGCAAACACCTGCGACGAATTATTCAGGTTATGCACGATCCCAAGCCGTGGTATCCACTGGGTATAGCTCACATCGTAATTCGATGCTGGCGTAACGGTATCTGTTTTTTTGCGATTGGCTTGTTCATACTGAATCGATGCAATCAGCAGGGTTGCGCTATCAAGTCTGAATTTATCTTCAATCAGAAACCGATGGTTTTCAGATTTTTGCGCAAAATCAGCTCTTAAAGCCCCCGGCGTGAAATCCCCGTTTACAGCGTGATTTGACCCATTTGTGGTGCCAAAATCAGGAAGGTAGGCAATGGATAGGGTGTTCTCTGAACCAAACAGTTTGGATTTATCGGAAATCTTGAAATGTCCGCCATAGGTGGACGTATCCTGTTCAATGAAACCAAACTTAATCGGATGCCATAAATTATGGTGCATCACGTAGGCCGCTAACTCGTACTCGTAGTCGCCGTTTGTGTAAATGGTTTTATTGGCGAATCGCTGTGCATCGACATCGCGACGCTGAAAATCATTGGGCCAGGTAGCGTCTTGCGCCACCCTTGGGTTCGTTAATAATTGAGCCAGGCTCACCGTTCCGGGTAATTGCGATTGGCTTCTTACCGCGGCGACAAAAAACCGCGATTCAAGATCACGATTAATTTTCACCCCAAAATTGGCCACCGCCTTTTCGCTTTCCTGCGCTGAGTGGTCACGAAATCCATCCTGCTTCATCACGTTGGCGGAAATGTTGTAATCCCAAACATTGCCATTTGCTTCAACTGGTTTAATTACACCACCAGTAATCGCTTGCAGGCGCGCATAGCCAAAGCTGCCAAACTCAGCCCTGCCGACCATGCCGGGACTGTCATACCCTGTTGGTGAAACATAATTAATCGCGCCGCCCAGGGTGCTTGACGCATAACCGGATGCATTTGCCCCGCGTAACACTTCCACATAGCGGGCAGCCGCAGGGTCGACGGTTTGCATGTCAAAAAATCCATCGGCATAGTTAATCGGAATGCCATCTTGCAGAACTTTCAAACCAAAGCTGTGGAAAGTCCGGCTCAATGCCGATCCCCTGATGGAGATTCTTGCCTCCTCCGATCCAAACCTTTCCTGAATAAATACCCCCGGCGCCAAACCTAAACTATCGACCCATGTTGAAACGCGTCCTTCTTTAACGGTCTCCATATCAACAATGGCAGCACCACCGGGAATTTGTTTTACAGCCTCAACAGCTTGCTCGATATTTTTCTGTGTGACAGCAGACTCTTTGGTCCCCAGCACTTCAACAGCCGGAAGACGTTCTTCAGCGCTGACATAGGTCCCTGTCAATGCCAGTAATACGGCCACAGAGATTTTCTTTAATGGATGGTCTGATTTCATTTCTGTTTCACTTATTTTTATAAATACTGAGTGATGAATCCATAGCGCGACACGCCAAACGGAGAGGCGACGCAAGAGATGGAAAATTCATGCGCGTTGGCACTCGAATCAATGAATCGAGTAAAAGCAAACGCGGAAGTCAGAAATTAAAGCGGTGGGGCGCGGGAGAGAATGCTGTGTCCAGCGTAGCTAGCCGCTGAAACAAAGGCAGCGCGTGGCTGAAGCTTTGCAGAGTATTGAGGGGGAAGAAATTGATGAATATCGAACTGATCAGCTGCGCCTGTCGTATTGCAAAAAACGCAATGATCATGAGCCGCTTTTTTACCGGGAAAATGATCCCCGGCATGCTCAGAATCCGTTACCCACTTTGAACCGCTTGCAGTACAAATTTCAGTCCAGTGGAATCCATTTTTCGCTTGGAATGCCGCCATGGCCGGTGCGACTGTTTGCAGCAAGATAGCGGCAAACAGTACTTTGGCAATGAGGCGGTTGAATGGACCGAAAAATTTCATGGGGCAAAATATATCACAGCACTTCGTACAATTTCTTCAAAAACTCCTTTTGAATTCACCCGGGTTTTCTTAATCTGCTCAAGCTTGCCTCTATGCCGGAACACGTTTTTTCTACGACAGTCGCGCTTATCCCTTCTGGCAACCGCGCTTGAACACGCGCTATTGCTGGCGCCGTTTCTGCGATGATTTCGTCAATCAGATCTTGCGCCTGATCGGTAACGCCGCATTGACCGGCACTGCTGATTAAATGCCGCACTCGTATATCTTTGTGTTGGTAATGCTTGCTTTTCCCCTGAAAGGCCATCGCCAGTTTGAGTTGATGAATCGACCATTTATTTGCCGCTTTACCTTCCATTGGCCATATCGACATGACGTCATAGAGCGGAGCGAGCTTGAAACGTCCCTGCGGCAAAATCTGAATGCTGAAGTTCTTAGCATGGCCGTCTGGTGCTGCCAGCAGCCAGAACAGAATCTGCGCCTTCATGAAATTGCGCAAATCGATTTGTGCCTGCGTCGACTGCATCAATATGGCAGCGATATCCTTCATGCCCGGGCCGCCATCGACTTCATACTTCAAATGCGACGAAAGTCCCAGTGCCTGACAAAAATCTTCTTGTGGCAAGCGCATCCACCAGTTGCCAGACGAATGTAATTGACGATCAAAACGTTTGACCGCCAGCACACGCTGCGATCCAAAACGCAAAATGTCTGCCTCACTGACTGGCACACCATACTCGGAGAGCAGCGCAAGACACAGCCACTCATTGTCGACCGAGTGACGCAAATCCACCTTCCTGTTACCGACAAGCCCAAGAGGCAATTTCAGAATATGGGTGGAAGGCGTCGTGCCCTGCGGCCGCATCCACTGGTTCTGATGCCACAGCAGTGCGGTTTTCTCTTGCGCCCCCGCCAGTGAGATACGCAAGGCATCGTCTGCGGTCTGTTGATCAAAAACCGAAGGGCTCGCCACAATGTGCAAAAGGTGCTGTTCAACTTCCCCTTCGGTCATTGGCATGCCTTCGATTTTCTCCACGTTCAGGGGCAGCTCATCTGCACCCAGCAGTTGAACAGAGCCGACGCAATCACGGCCGATTGCACGCAAGAGGTCGAATGCATCGGTAGAACCTGTTTTAAATCGCGTGGCTATTCTGCGGCGGATGGCGTCGCTGTCAGGCAGCAGGTTGTCAAAGTAATGTTCAACGGCTGGGCCTCTGAGTGGCAAATCATCGAGGCCGAAAGGCAAGGACAAAGACAAAGGTCGCCCCAAAGGGGACTGCATCCAGCCGCGCTCGTATTGCAATTCCATGCCGCCACGGCCACCAATGCGCCAAGTCCCTACCCGCACCCCATTGGTCCAGACTGACAGTGCTTGCGTGTTGGAAGGGCGACCCATATCACCACTCTGACGAAGGCGATACAGCCGCTGGTGAAGTGTCGTTGCGTGGCTTGACCAGCAAGTCAAGATCGAGCGCATTTAAAAGCGCCAGAAGTTGTCCGAGACCGATGTTTGCCGTGTCTTGTTCGAAAGCAGAAATACGGCTTTGACTCAGACCCACCCGGGCAGCCAGCTCACCCTGACTGAGTTGACTGGCCTTGCGGGCTGTTTTCAGAATCTGTCTAAGCTGGTTTGGCGTGACGACAAGATGGTCCATGTGCATTTATCCGTGAAACGAATAAATGCAATATACCCGTAAAACGAATAAATGCAAAATACCCGTAAAACAAATATATTCAGCGCAGATTAAACAGCGTAATCCCTGCCGCATCAATTTCTTTTTGTTCGCGTTTGGCTTTGGTCTGCGCAGTATTGCGCGCATCGCGTTCAACCATGGCTTCCATCTTGACTTGCTCGCGCTGGGCATCAGCCCACGATTGTTTGATCGCCTCGTACTCACGAAGCGCGGCAGTCAGCTGACCCTGCACTCGTTCAGCCAAACCGTGCAAGTGATCAAGGAATTGGCGATAGGCCAGATTGTCGCCAATCATGTGTGATTGTTTTTGTGCCAGCTGATAGCGGCTGACGTAATCTAGTCGCAATTTTTCAATGTGCGCAGCACTACCTTGTAATTGCGTCACCCGTGCACGGGCCTGCACGACCAGCACCTGAATATCATTGGCTTTGGATTTCGCCCGTCCTGAAAGCACTGTCCAGCAATTTTGCATGTGGTCTTTGAATAAAATAAAACAATGAATCAGACCGCGAGCAGCTTCTTGATTTCCCGCCGCGTGGTGTCAAAATCTTCACTGATGTGCATGTCTTGCCGCAAAAAGTTTTCCAGACTCTGGCGCAAGGCAATCGCTTCATCAATCTCGGCACTGGAGCCTTTTTCATAGGCCCCTACTGAAATCAAATCCTGGTTTTGCTGATACAAGGACCACAGCCGTCGAAAACGATTGGCCATTTTCAAATCTGCCGGATCGAGCAGGTTTTGCATCACCCGCGAGATCGAACCATTCAGATCAATCGCCGGATAATGAGCGGCATCAGCCAGTTTGCGCGACAACATCACCTGCCCGTCCAGCGAGGCGCGGGCAATGTCCACAATCGGATCCTGCGCGTCATCGCCTTCGGCCAAAACCGTATAGATCGCGGTAATGGAGCCGTAACCGTGACGGCCAACGCCGGTGCGCTCAATGAGATTGGGCAGCAAGGCAAACACCGAAGGCGGATACCCTTTGGCTGTCGGCGGCTCGCCAATGGCCAGACCAATTTCGCGCTGCGCATGGGCCACGCGAGTCAGACTATCCATCAGCATTAAAACGTTCTTGCCCTGATCGCGAAAATATTCGGCAATCACGTGCGTCAGATGCGTCGCTTTCAAGCGCAGCACCGGTGACACGTTGGCCGGCGCCGCCACCACCACCGACTTGGCGCGGCCTTCGGGACCCAGCACTTCATTAATAAAGGCCTGCACCTCACGGCCGCGCTCGCCGATCAAACCAATCACCACCACATCGGCTTTGGTAAAACGCGTCAGCATGCCCAGCAAAATACTTTTACCCACGCCAGAACCGGCAACCAGACCAATACGCTGGCCACGGCCCATGGTCAGGAGTCCGTTAATGGCTTTTACGCCAACGTCCAGCACCTGATTAATCGGGCCACGCTCCATGGGATTCAAAGGCAGGCCCAGCAAGGCAAGCGTGTCAGGACATTCCGGGACTGGCATGCCGTCAAGCGGCTGGCCGAGTGCATCAATCACCCGTCCCAGCAAAGCCGGGCCCAGACGCGCTTCGGAAGAATTGCTGATTACCCGAACCGTCGCACCAGGACCAATGCCGACCGAATCGGTAAAGGGCATCAGGTATAAGGTCTGGTCGTTAAAACCAACTACTTCGGCTGCCAGCTTCAGGCCGCCCGTGCCTTCGATTTCACATAAAGCACCCAATGGCGCCATGATGCCGCGCGCTTCCAGAGTCATGCCAACCAGACGCACCAGGGTGCCGGTATGGCAGGCTTCGGGGGTGCGGGTCTGAGCAATCAGGCGCTCGGCGACAGAAGCGAAATCAGGCGTGGTCATCTGACACTATTTCGTTCGGCATCACATCTTCAACTGCACTGTCTTTGTTAATGCGCGAAGCCAGACTGGTGCCGGGTCCGTTGCGCCAGGCCGCAGAGGCTGGTTGAGCGAGGGATTTGGCGAGACCTTGCAAGCGTCGTTCAATCAAGTCTTCCACCACGCTGCCATCGAGCGAGACGCGAACACTGCCACGCTTCAAACCCGTGTTTGAGCGCAGCGTCATGCTTTCGCCCATTTGCGCTGCCAGCGGCCGGTACAGTTCAAGGTCTTCGGGGTTCAGATGCACCACCACGACTTTGTCGCCAGCGCCGGCCATCTCGCGCAAGGCGTTATCAACCAGCCGCGAAATCGCCTGACCTGACTGCGCCAGCTCACCGCGAACCAATTGCTCGGCCAGATGCAGCGCCAGTTTTTGTACGGGCTCGAACAGCGCGTCGCTGTCATTGGCCAGTGCCTGCACGCCTTCATTCAAGGTTTTCAGGGCAGCGAGTTGCGTTTCCTGCTCTTTTTGCAGCTCGGCTTTGGCTTGTGCATAACCGGCTTCAAAGCCTTGCTGACGGGCTTCTTCACCCGCCTCTGCCAGGGCTTCAATGCGGCCGTCAGCGCGTGCTGCATTCATTAATTCATTAATCGTTTCTTCAGAAAGCCCTGGCGCAGTAGCAACCGGGGTCGCTTTTGCCGCGGGCTTTACAGGCGCTGCCTGCTGCACTACTGGTTCTGGCTCTGGTTCCGGCGCGAGTACTGACTCTGGCTCGGGTGTAGGCTCTGGTTCGGTTTCTTGCAAATGCGCTTGAGCCAGACTGTCTTCGGCTTCCATTGTCACGGCTGCGTCTGCTTCGGACATGGTCCCGGCTTCGTCTTGCAGCTCATCAGCCTGTTCCTGGGCAAAGGCTTGCGGCATGGGTTCAGCTTCAGGCTCCGGTTTGCCGTGACGATCCGGTTTGAATGCACGCGCTAAGGCATCAGCATGTTCACGACCCGTGCTGTCGGCCACAAAATTGGCCCGCGCACGCGCCTGGGCCGTGTCTGAAAATTTTTCCTCTTCTTTGCGCAGTAAATTTTGTACGGCAAAGGGATTGGCTGCCGAATCGAACATTCGGTTTGGCAGCCACTGGCCATGTTCTTGTGCGCTACGTGGATTAGACAAAATCGGCTCCGCCATTTGACAGGATCAAGTCACCCGACTCGGACAATTTACGCGCCGAGCGCATGACTTTTTTCTGCGCGTCTTCGACTTCGGTCATGCGCAATGGACCTTTGGCTTCCATGTCGTCGATGAACATGCCGCGGGCTCGACTGGACATATTGCTGAAGAATTTGTCTTTGACTTCCTCGCTGGCGCCTTTTAAGGCAATCATCAGGAGGTCTGGTTCAACGACGCGCATCAAGGCCTGGATGCCGCGGTTGTCCACAGTGCCCAGATTGTCGAAGCTAAACATATTGTCCTGAATGCGCAGCGCGAGTTCTTCGTCAAGCTGACCCACGCCTTGCAGAATCGTCGACTCCAGTTCAACCTTGGTGAAGTTCATGATTTTGGCCGCTGCTTTTACGCCACCAAAATTGGACGATGCCGCCGACGAGGTATTGGAGAACTGCTTCTTCATGATGGTTTCCAGCTCTTCCATCGCCGAAGGCTGTACTGCTTCGAGGCTGGCCACCCGCTGAATCACTTCAGCGCGAGAATCTGGCGGCAAAAACGACAAGACATCTGCGGCAACATCGGATTCAAGCACCGACAAAATAATGGCCGTGACTTGCGGATGTTCGCCGCGGATCATTTCAGCAATTGCGCGCGCGTCCATCCATTGCAAAATTTCCAGACCGCGGCTGGCGCGGTTAGGCATGATGCGCGAAAGTACTGACGAGGCTTTGTCCGCACCCAGCGCCCGCTTCAATACCGTTTCCACATATTCGCTGGTACCCAGCGACAGGCTGGTTTGTTTTTTCAGCGTTTCGACAAACTGGTCCAGCACCGCATTCACCGCTTCTTGAGACAGCTCGGCGACCGAGACCATGGCCGCGCCAAGTTCCTGCACTTCTTTCGGATCGAGGTAACTGATGATGTTCGATGCCAGTTCTTCGCCAAGCAATAACATCAAGACGGCTGCACGCTGGGTTTTGGTCAGCGCGGCGAGTTCTTGTTTGAGCGCCTCCGACATCGGTGGCGGCTCATTCGATTTGACAGCCACGACATTATCGTCAGCGTCCGCATTGGATGCGCCTTTTGATTTCGTGCTTTTCTCTTTTTTCTCAGCCATGTTCGATCTCTATTACTTGAATGCTTGAATAATTGCGCAATAATTTTTTAGCCTTGCCGCTGTTGCGGCAAGATGAAAGCAGGTTCAAAATTCGTGCTCAAGTACCCTTCAACATATTTTTCACCATCTGCACCACCCGGTTTTGCTCTTTCTCGGTCAGCAACCGTACCAGCACGACTTTGTCATCATAGCTACTGGCACCGCTTAACATTTCTTCCGGAATTGTTTGTTTTTTTGCCGGTTTGAATTTCTTGCGCATTTCCTCGAGACTCTCGGGGGCGCTGTCTTTTTTTCCGTCTGCCATCTGCATTCCTGTTTACGTTTATGAGCGGACCATGTTTTTCAAAACCATGGCAACCCGACCGGATTCTTGCGACACCAACATCCGAATCAAGGCAACCTTGTCATCATAGCTGTTTGCAGTATCGAGCATATCAGCAGAAAAGGTTGGTTTCTTCGGTTTCATGCTGTTCATTCTGGCTTTAAGCTCTTCCAGCGATTCGCCATCCTGGATTTCAATTTCGTCTTCTTCCTCTTCTTCTTCGAGGGCAGCGGCCGCTGCAGCAGCAGCTGCGGCTTCTTCAGCGTCTTTGGCGTCTTGTGCTGCCTTGGCTTCTGCAGCCAGCTTGGCTTCATCAACCGGCGGCAGGAGTGGCGGCATGATCTGATTCACGGTCGGGCCTTTGACCATCGGCCGTACTACGGCGATCAAGAACACGATGATGACCAGGGCGGCGATGCCAATTTTAATAAAGCTCTGAATATCGCTGTCGTTATACCAAGGCAAAGGCTTGTCGGCCAGCAGTGACTCAAATCGGGCAGGTGCCACGGTCACCACGTCGCCACGCGCTTCGTTGTAGCCGACTGCACTGCGTACCAGGTTCAACATGCGATCCAGCTCTTGGGCACTGTAAGGGATGGTCGTTGCTGCACCGGCGGCCAATGGCTTGCCATCGGCAGGCGGCGGCGCTGGACGTTCTGCTACCACGACAGCGACGCTCAGACGCTCGATCGCTCCTTGCGAATTGGTCACGTGACGAACGGCGCGATCCATTTCGAAGTTACGGGTTGACTTGGTCGTCATCAGCTGGTTGTTGACCGGCTTCTTTTCGTTGGTTGCCGTGTCCGCTGTCAGGGTAGCGTCCGGTGGCGGGGTGTTGGTCAGTGCGCCAGGAATGCCTTCCGGATCCAGCTTGACCTTGGTTTCGGTAATCAAGGACTCGGAACGGGGCTTGACGCCTTTGTCTTTGTTATCAAAATCTTCCGTCGTGGTTTCAACGGTGGTGAAATCCATCGTCAGGTTGACCTGGGAGTGCACATTGTTTTCGCCAACGACCGGGGCCAGCAATTCGGTCACACGGTCACGGTAAGTTTCTTCGGTGCGCTGCTTGTGCTGCATTTGAGCCACTGTCAGGCCCATGGCGGCGTTAACCGGGTCTTCATCGGTCATCAAGTGACCGGTATCGTCAACCACCGAAACATTTTCCGGCATCAGATAAGGCACGCTGGAAGAAACCAGATTCACAATCGCCTTGACTTGTGGTGTGGTCACGCCACGACCCTGATGCGGCGTCACAACGACGGATGCTTTTGGTGTGGCGCGTTCACGCACAAACACGCTTTGCTTAGGCAACGCCAGATGCACGCGGGCCGACTTGATGGTGGAAATCTGCATGATGCTGCGAGCCAGTTCTTGTTCAATGGCGGTGTTGTACTGCACCTGCTCCATGAACTGGCTGGTGGTCATGGACGAGCGATCCTTCAATGAATCCATGCCGATTGGCTGACCTTCCTTAGGGATGCCCTGCCCGGCCAAAAAGATGCGGGCTTCATGGTAACGTGCCTCTGGCACAGTGATCTGACCGCTGCCGGTATCGACCTTAGGCTTGAAGTCACCGGCTTTCAGCGCTTCGATCGCCGCCTGTTTATCGGACTCGGTCATGCCGGGCATGATGGCGCGATACGTTGTCGTCTGCGACGCCTGAAAAATCGCCACCACGGCAATCAGCAGCAACAAACCCAGTATCGCTGGCAGCGCCCGGCGCACGGTCGGTTGTTTGACAAATTCGTCGAACTTGGCGCGCACAGCCACCATGCCTGAACCAACGCCGGCAATTGCGCCCGGTGTCATTGCAGCCGGGTTGACTACGCCATTGGGTGCCAACAAAGGAAGGGTTCCCGCTGCACCGTTACCAGCAGCGGCGCTGGTACCAGGTGGAAGTTGCGGAGGCATGCTACCTGCTGTCATTGTTGCTTCGGCCATGATCTACTCTCTGTATCGTTAACTTGTCCGGGCGAATTACACCGGCATGTTCAAAATATCTTCGTACGCTTTTAAAACTTTGTTACGTACCTGCAGCGTGGCTTCAAATGCCAGTGACGACTTTTGCATTGCCAGCACCACATCGGTCAGCGGTACGTCTTCACCGCGCTCATACGCTTCTTGCAAACCATTGGCATGCTGCTCAACGTTGTTGGTCTTGATAACAGCGCTTTTGATTGCATCGCTGAAGGTCGGCTTGCCAACTTCTGGGGCAGCATTAGGGCTGACCGTCGGGTTCAGAATCGCTGGCGTATTTTTGCCAGTCGCATCGGTCTGATACTGGCGAATCGTCGCCAGCATCGAGGCAATATTGGCTTGCGTGTTGACTTTATCAATCATGATTGGCGCCTCCCGGCTTTATCCTGCAACCAGCTCAGGGGCACTGCGCTCACGAATCTGCGCCATCTTGTAACGCAGTGAACGTGGGCTGATGCCTAATTTTTTTGCTGCTTCGGAACGGTTGCTTGTCGTTTGCAGGGCGGCCATGATGGTCTGGAATTCACTGCTCTTGACGGCGCTCGACAAGTCATTCGATTCACCATCCATCACAACCGTGCTGGCAGCTTGCGACGGTGCAGCAATCATCGCCGCTGGCTCGGTCTGCTGCGCTGGGGTGTGGGGTCTCCAGTCGTCAAACATCAGATCGCCTTCGGTGATGGTGTCACCCATACACAGCACCAACGCGCGCTGAACTACGTTTTCCAGTTCACGCACATTGCCTGGCCATGGATACTGCAACAGCAGATCAACGGCAGCCGGAGCTACTTGCATTTTGCGGTCGGCGGGACCGTAGGTTGAAAGGAATTGCGCAACCAGCGGCAGAATATCGCCCGGCCGTTCACGCAGGGCCGGCACGCGCAGTTTGAATGCGCTGATACGGAAATACAGATCTTCACGGAATTCGCGGTTATCAATCGCTTCACGCAAATCTTTATTGGTTGCGGCAACGAGTCTGACATCCAGATCGATAGGGGCATGGGCACCCAGGCGGGTGATTTTGCGCTCTTGTAAAACGCGCAGCAGCTTGGTCTGCAAGTGGTAAGGCATCTCGGCGATTTCGTCGAGGAAGATGGTGCCGCCGTGCGCTTGCTCGAACAAACCGCGATGCTCTTTCAAGGCGCCGGTGAAAGCGCCCTTCTCGTGGCCGAACAATAAATCTTCAATCAGGTTCTCTGGCAAAGCCGCGCAGTTCATCGCAACGAAAGGACCATTGCAGCGCGGCGAAGCATCATGCAGCACACGAGCCAGTACTTCTTTACCGGCGCCGGTCGGGCCAACGACTAATGCCGAGACCTGGGTTTGGGCGACGCGCTTGGCCAACTCCAGCAAATGCTGGCTGGCGGGATCAACAAAAATGAAAGTGCGTGAACTTTTTTTGGCCAGGGTTGATTTGCTTGGCGCTAAATTCAACGCATTGCTCCAGCAGGCGGAAGTCCAGTCATCATCAGGCAAGACGTGATAGGCGCCACGGCGCATGGCTTCGACACCCAGCTCCAGGCGGCTACGTTCAACCCGGCACAGGATGGGCACAGGATGGCCAAATGCTTGCGTGAGCTTTTTGACTTCTTCCAGCAGGCTGATATCGCCCATCAGACGGATCACGATCAGGCGTGCTTTGGCCAGGCCTTGTTTGAGGTCGTCTAAGGTAGCGACCGGCAAAAGCTGCAAGCCTGCCGCAGCAAGTTGCTCGCGTTCGGTTGCACCGACAGCGCTTTTCGGGTCCAGCCACAATGCGGGGTGCGAAGTTTCTGTATGAGCCGTCACTTTGCTTGCCTTTTGTTCTAATGAATGATTCCTTTAGAGCAAACTGCGTGCCAGCGATTTTAGTGAGGTGCCATGCGGGTTTTGAGGGGGTGTGCGGGTCGCCGACAGGGTCTGTCGATGGCGACGGACGGAATCTCGACAGGTATACCGTAGCAGTAGCCTAATGCCAGTCAATTCAGTAAAGACGCTGGATCCCGGCCTGCGCCGGGATGACGAGTTACAGCCACCTTGCCCCGCAAACGTCGTCCCGGCGCAGGCCGGGATCCAGTGTCTTTCATTGCAAACGAAAAAAATTCCTTAAATGACTGGCATCAGGCGCTAGCCCAGCTTGCATGAAGAATGTCTCTTCACTCGTTTCTCTATTCCGGACATTCCCGATAAGCGCTTTGCAAACATACTCCTGCCTGCTGCACGGCTTCGGATACTTCGGCACTGCTTAATTTTTTACCTGCCAAAGCCAGCAACGAACTGGCTTGTTGTTCGCCATTGATGCGGGCCAGTTCTGCCCAGACTACGGCTTTTTGCGGCTCAGCCCGCCATCCTTCGCCGGACAGATAGACATAAGCAGCCATCAGCTGAGCGCCCGGATGGCCTTTTTTCGCGGCCTTCAGATACCAGACCAGGGCCTCGGCACCGTCTTTTTTCACGCCCCAGCCTTCGCGAACCGACTCGCCAACCATGTACTGCGCCTCAGTCATACCGGCCCGTGCTGCTTTTAAAAACCAGCCATAAGCCAAAGCATGATCGGGCGCTAGGCCACGGCCAAAATGGTAGAGCGTGCCCAGATTGTATTGCGCGTCGGCCAATCCAGCGTCTGCAGCCCGGCGGTACCAGCCCAGGGCTTCGGTATAACTTTGTTCAACACCCAAACCATATTCATACAGGTAAGCCAGATTGTTTTGCGCTCTGGCGTCGCCTTCTGCTGCCGGTTTGCGCAAGGCTTTTTGCGCCGTTGCGTAGTGACCGCGCTCGATGGCTTTCATTGCAACGGAGAGTTCAGCGTAAGCCGGCAAACTCAGACCAAGCGCAGCACATGCGCATACCAACGCTAAACGAAACAGGAAATTCAAGCCAGCCTCGATACAGGCTTGCCATTTTCGCTTGCCGCTGGCTTCAATGCCTGCTTAGCCGCAAAGCCACGGCAAGGCCGGCCATCTGCACGCAGTACTTCTAGCGATGGCGCACCACGACTCTTAAAACCCATCAGCTTGCAGGCATAGGGCAACTTCGGATCCCAGCTGACCGCGAAATGCAGGCACTGCCAGCAATTTGGCGCGCCTTTCACATCAAGCTGGGTAGGTAAATTCATTGTTTACTACTTTTTCTCTTTTTATAATCTTGCCAGGCCCGATACAACGCCGCTGCCAAAGCACCGCTCAATATCGCACCGCCCAACATGCCCTCAATGACGTCATAGAGGCTCATGCCTGCTGGCAGAAAGCGCTGATAATCCGTTCGCGCAAACACCAGCCATAACACCAACACAACCAGACCAATCCGCAGCAGTCGCTTGATGATGATCTGCCGCTTTGCTTTACTGTCCATCCTGCTGTACTCCATAACAAAAACGAGGTGCGTAGTTTGTCATAGTGCGACAGCCAAGTCCTGCGCCGTTAAACCTGCCGGCTCAGGACTTAGCCTCCGAGCAGCTTCAGAACAGTCTGCTGGCTGGTATTGGCCTGCGCCAGTACTGCCGTTGCTGCCTGCTGCATGATCTGGGTTTTTGCCAGCTCGGTACTCGCTGCTGCATAGTCTGCGTCTTCAATCTGGCTGCGTGAAGCTGCCGTATTGGTTGAGACATTGGTCAGGTTATCAATCGCATAAGTGAGACGATTCATCACCGCACCCAGCGTTGCACGGGTACCGTTGACTTTATCCATCGCCACATCGAGCTTGGCCAACACATCGGTTGCCCCGGCTTGCGTGTTGATACGACTGGTCATGTTTTCCAGGCTTTGGTCAACGTCACCAATAATGTCTGCCGTGATCGGACCATTTTTGCCGAAGTCAGCCAGGTCAACCGTAATCAGCTGGTTGGCACTGCTGCCCACCTGGAATGCCATGCGGCCAACTCGAGGCGGTTCCATTGCAACGCTGGACTGGCCGCCAAAGCTGCCTTCCTGGAAACCGATAGCGGCAAAGTTACCGTTATCAGCAAAGCCTTTGGTGCCGGCACTGATCGTAAATGGCAGACCAGAGGCATCGACCTTGGGCGCATCAACAGGCGATGGCGCGCCAGATGGTGAAGGCAGTTTTGGCAACATGGCCGGATCCGAGATCAGACGCACTGTGCCAAACAAAGTACGGGCAGTGGCTGAAGTCGCCGTGGCATCAACAATCGCTGTTACGTCGTTGTTACCCATGCTGTTGTTGGTAACAGTCGCTAGCGTCATCGTCGGACCATCTGCAGAAGCCGAGGCACCAGTGAGTACGAATGGCGAACCTGCGACGGTCGAGGTGATTTCCAACACACCGCTATTGTCATCGCTGACAGAAATATTGTTCAGTGTTCCAGCTGTAACAGCAGCATCAATCGCTGCCTTGAGTGCTGTTGCCTGCAGTGCCGGCGTAGCTGCGGACGCTGAAGTAATAGTTTGACCATTGATCACCACCGAAGCGGTGGCCGCGACCGACGTGCCACCTATGGAGATACGTGAAACCTGCGCTGTCGAGCCACCCTTGTCCAGACCGAAGCTGGAGGCCGACAAATTCTTGACATTCGAATCAAACCAGACCGACATATTGCGGCCGTCCGAAGACAAGGTAACACCGTCACCGTTATCTTCCGCGGTAATACCGTGCTGACCGGTGCGCTCGTTAATTGCCGCAACCACTTTGCTGCGTCTTGAGGTGCCGGTTTCGTCCTTGTCAAAGGCAACGCTGATCTCAATACCATTGACGAACAGTTTTTGCGTGCCGGATTCCGGCACCGAAGTGGTTGTCAGCGCGCCTTTGCTGATGACTGCATTGGCTTCTGCACGCACGCCGGTTTCCGCACTAGCCGAATTGATGGCTGCGGCCATTGCAATGGCGCTCGAGCTTGGGTCGCTACTGTTGGCAACGGTGTTCGACAACAAATCGTCAGCACTAGTTGTGGCTCTGATCTTGACGCCATTAATAACCAGGTCACCTTCATTGAGCGGCTTGAATTGTGCAGGGCCATTCGGCACGCGGTTTTCGGTGCTGACAGTACCCGCTGCGCTGGTTACTTTGGCAACGGTTGAGGTAAATGGTGTGCCGGGATTACTGGCAACGAGGAACAGTTCGCCTGTTGCATTCCCTTTTGCTGCCGTCACACCCAGTGTGGTGTCGGCGTTAATTGCGGTAACCAAAGCGTCACGCATGGACTGCGGAGTGGCAGCAGTGGCTGTTCCTTCAAAGGTTTTACCGTTGACCGTGATGGAAAATTTATCCGAAATCGCAACCGTGCCACCAATTGACACACTTTCAGTTTGCGACACTGCCGGATTGACAATCGACCTCGGCGCCGAGTTGACCACGGATTGATTTTTAGTGAAGTCACCTTCGATCAGACCGGCACGGGTAATGTCGCCGTTAGCTGCAGAGCTAATCACGACCGCAGCGGGGACTTTCGACTCCAGCGAGTAAGTCGCGCTGTGGACGCCGGCCTTCAGACCAGTACGTGCACTAAAGACATCAGAATTCGATGTGGTCTCGAAACTCATTTCAATATTGCGACCATCGGCGGCAACCAACGTGATGCCGCGCTCGTCAGAACCCGTGTCAATGGCTTTGACACCGGTTTTAGCACTGATGGCGTTAATCGCCGTGACCACATTGGCACGTGATTCACGGGTGTTATTCAATACGGTGGTGATGTTGGCCGAAGCCAGGCCGTTAATAAAGACCACACCTTTGACTACCGATGTGCCCGACATGGCCGCACCGGACATCACGTTTTCATTGACCTTGGCAACGACACCCGTCTCATCGCTTTTGCGGTTAATCGCAGCGGCTTTTGCAATCGCACTGCCTGCGGCATTGTTGACTGGCGAGAGCTTGTCGTCCTGCGGATAAGAAGGGCCGACATTGACGCCATTAATCAGCAAGTCACCCGAGCGCATGGCCGGGATAGTGCCCGAGACATCGACCACCAATGACACTGCACGCGATGAAACATCGGTTGCAGCACCTGTGGAATTCTTCAGCGTGTAGACCAGGTTGTCAGAAATAACCTGAGAGTTAAAGCCATCGTCCTTGGTAAAGGTGATCGTGCCGTTGGCGGCATCCAGCACACCGGACATGGCGACTGTCTTGCTATCGTTAGTGAGGAAGGAAGCTGAAACGACGCCACCTGTAGTCACACCAATCGTCAGCGCACCACTCTTCAAAAACGATCCGTTCGCAGTAAATGTTTCACCTGCCTGTGTCAGCGCCTCCGTTGGCGTAGCCACTGTTACCGCAACGCCGGTCGAGCCGACGGCGACGGTCGTGTTGGCTATATTTTCATCACTGGCTGCATAGTTGATCGTGATGTCACCGGTCACAGAATCAGCACTGATTGTGCGGCCCGAACTGGCGTTAAATGCAGCATTCCCTTCTAAGGTCGTGACAATTTTGGCGGCGAACGTCGGCAAGTCAGCAATATCGTTGCTGTCGATCGTTACTTCGACACCACCGACAAAAATCGTCCCGGTCGTTGGCGTTCCTGTGAAGCGCAATACCTGGGTTTCGCCAGCATCAGCCCCGCCAACCGTTCTGTCGGTCGTGGAATCGATGAAGGTTTTACCAAAGTCGCCAACCGAGGTGGCTTTATAAACCGGCATCTCACCAACACGTGCACCAGCGGTTCCGTTCAAAATCGGAAAGCCGTTCCACTCTGTCAGATCAGAGACACGCGAGATCTCTTGCTTGAGTTGCTGGAACTCAAGGTCAAGGTAGCTGCGCTGATCGTTGGAGTTGGTGTCATTGATCGCCTGAACAGCAAGTTCACGCATACGCTGCATCATGTCCGTGATGCTATTAGTAGCACCATCGATCGTCTGAATCAGGGATACGGCATCGCCGGCATTCCGAACCGCCTGGTTCAGACTCCGTATCTGCTGCGTCATTCTCGTGGCGATCGCCATACCGGCTGCGTCGTCGCCTGCGGAATTAATCCGCTTGCCCGTCGACAGCTGTGCCATCGCCTTAGCCTGCGCACGCTCGGTGCTATGCAATGCTGCTTGAGAAAACAGCGCTTTCACGTTTGTGTTGATAACTGCCATGCTCGGTTCTCCTTCCGGCTTACTTGAACTGCTACTTGTCTTGTGGGGACCATCCCCGTTGTTGCCTTAAGTCAAGCAACAGTCGTGCCAGGAAAAAACTACAACTTTAATACGTTATAAAGCCCTGATTTATTTCGCTTTTTATCCCGGCAACCGGGAGGAGGCAAACTTAGTCGACTTTCCGGCAGTATATTGCCGCGCAGTCCACGCCTCGCGAAATCAGAGAATTAATGACCGACGGCGCCGAATCCCATGACTGCGGAAAGCGCCTCGTATTCGATCAACAATTCTGGATGGTCAGGGAATTTGGTCAGGCCAACGCGGGCGGCTTCAAAAGCGGCAGCCAGTTCGAGGTCGCAACGCAGAGCGCGAATCAACATGGCGTGGGTAAATACCGTTGCGCCGTCGCCTTGCATTTCCATCAGTTGACGCAGCAGGTCAACTGCTTGCGGCCAGTCTTCACGCATGACAGACAATAAACTGGTCACGACCAGAATATCTTCGCTCTCAGGATATAAAGCCAGACCCGCATCACCCAGGGCATAAGCCAGGGCGTCACGGTCTTGCAACATTAATTCTTGAATGGCGAAACGGATTTCAGAAGGCGAAAACAGCGATACCTGGGTTTTGCTCAGATAGTGGCCGGCTTCCGACTGCGACATCAGTTGTTTTGCGAGATTCGACATAGTAAGGCTCCTGTTGTAATAGCTTTGCTGGTTAAATAAGGAAAATTCTCGACAGAAATATTCCTTGGCGAGGCTATATAAGCAAAAGCAATGCCAGAAAAAACATCAGTGAATTCAATAGGATGAAAGCACGGAGAACGGATGGCGCATCAATCAATTTGACCCTATTGAGACATACGCATGGTGAAAATTCCGACAGGCATACCAATAAATGCAATAAATCGAATGATATTGATATTGAATCCATTGGTTTATCGTCAATCAAGCGACGACTGAACCAAAACCCATTCAAAAAACCGGCAAGCATTCACCTGTACTGTAGCAATGCAGTTGGTATGCCAGCCGAAAATAGAAATGAAACGGCAAAAAGCTTCCGACCAAAGAAAATGGCGGCACGAGTTTGCCGCCCTGCCCTTATAGCCTGATCAAAACCGGCAAATACAATCCGTCAAATCAGGCACTTCAAACCCTTCAAATCAAGCTACTGGCAAGCCAAATACAGCCGCCAATCAATGTCACCCGTAAAGCGGCAAGAGCTTGCCAGCCTGGCGAAGAGCGTTTGCCGAAAAATGGATGATCATTCACTTGGAGCTGTCGAAATAACGACAAATCAAACATTTATATTTCCGCATTGACGTTAATGGCAAAGGAATTTGGCTTGCTGGTATGAAGATTGCGTAACCATGCGCAATGACAGGTGAACTTCAGGCAATGGGTAAATTTAAAATTTACAGCCATTCGATTTAATGAAGCTCGCTGAATTTAGCCAAACGCCACTAACACGAGGCAAGCATGAGCATCGATCTGGAAATATTTAACGCCCTCAAACGCATCAAGCAGCAACTTCTTGCTAGTGATATGGCTGCGTTGGAAGCAAGTATCCATGAAATTGGTTTGGACAGATTGCTGTCAAGCGAATTCATTGAAGCTGCTCGCACCCTCGATGCGCCTGAGCTAGTGACATTTATTGCGACGCTTGGATCTGAGAACGCAGAAAATCCAGCACCTTATCAGCGACTGCTCTATGCCTACATGGTCATGCAAGGCAGACTGAAAGCCAAAGCGGCATTAACGCTGGCAGGCAGCGCCGGAGAACGTCCTATCTATAAGCAACTACTGATTGAGCTAGAAAATGCCAAGTTGGCAGAAAGTAGTTCAATCAATATATCGGCCGATCTCAAAGCAACAAAAGAAGAGTGGCAGGAAACATTGAGCATGTTTGCTGATGCAAAATTATTTGATCTATTTAAAACCTATGCAGCCATCTGGATCAAGAAATCAAAAGACGAACTCTCCTGGCTCATTGCCTCGCGCCAGTTGGCGCAGCGCAGTCTTTATCTGAGCAACTCCGACCCTGTTGATCAATTTGCAGCGGCAATGCAATACCTGCTTAGAAAAGCACCTCACAAATACGCATCCATACGTAATCAAATTGCACTTGATCTTGCTGAAACATTAATACAGCTCGACTTTGCAGAAAAAGCCAAATCTATCGTAAAAATAATTCCGGAAGAAGATCAAAATTTTCAGGCCAAATATATTGTAGTTAGAAGCGATATATTGAATAAAAATTTAGCTGCTGCTACAGAAAAACTTGGTGATTTAGTCAATACCATCTCCTTGGAACGGATCAGCACATTGACCGATGAAGATTTTTTTGACGCAGATAAAAAAGGCAGTTTCAACACAGGTGATGCAGAATTTGTACTGAAAGACCTGAACAAAATACTCAGAGAAAAAAATCTCGCCCCATTTCTGATGTCTGGCACCCTGCTCGGCTGCATCAGAGAAAAAAGTATTTTGAAACATGACAAAGATATCGACATCGGCATCATCGGCTGGGAAAACCAATACGGCGTTGCCAAAGCCTTACTGGATTCCGGAAATTACAAATTCAAATGGTCCAACCTGACAGGTGAAAATCTTTACCTGATTGGTATGAGCCATATAAGAACTGGCATGGCCGTTGATATTTTCTTTTTTCATGAACGGGAAAATGATTTCCGTCATGGTATTGATTCAAGGCTGGGCTACACCCAACATTTTAATTTTTCAAAATTCAAGTTAATAGAGACAGAATTTTTAGGTGAAGCTTTTTGGATTCCGGATAATTTTGATCAGAATCTGACTGAAAATTATGGCGACTGGAAAACGCCCATGCCTGACTATATCGTCACTTTAGAGTCGCCCGCATTAGAGGCTAAAAGTGGTGAAACATTTAAATTAGTCGCCAATCTTGAGTTATTACGAATAATGGGCAACAAGGCCGGGTATAAAAAAGCAGAAAAAATTCTGAAAATTGCCAAAAATAAAACTGCTGATGAAGTTTTGTTTGAAGCAAATACAATCAATTTGTTAGAAATCTGGATTGATCGTGAAAAAACGTTTGAGCTTGCACGTCATTACCCTGAAAAGGCATTCCCTGATATCGAGTCAAACAATGCAAAAAAACCAGGTGATACCTTGGTTCTTGCTCAAAAAGTTATCGCTGAAATTGGCTTGAAAAAATGGGATGCGGCAATCACAACGATCAATCAGCTTACAAAAATCGTCAAAAACAATATTCCCAGGGGAATATATGCCTGTCTCTCAACCGCACTTCACCATGTTGGAAAATATAGTGAAGCTGAATCCAATGCGATCAAAGGCTTGCAGGAACAATACGAACTCATAAAAATAAAAAATTCTGTTTACAGCCAGGAACAGTATGAAGAAATGTGGCAAGGAAAGACCACGCCGAAAGTCAGCATTATTTGCACAACTTTCAATCATGAACGCTATCTCGAGCAAACACTATGTGGATTTTTTAGCCAGAAAACCAGCTTTCCATTTGAAGTATTGATTCATGATGATGCATCAAGTGATGGAAGCCAGGCCATAATAAAAAAATGGCAAGAGCAATATCCGGCAATTATCAAATCGACCTTACAAACCGAGAATCAATTTTCAAAAGGATTCAGACCGTTTGACTTCCTGCTGAGCAAAGCCAGTGGCTCTTATATTGCAATATGTGAAGGCGACGACTATTGGATAAGTTCAGAAAAATTACAAATGCAGGTGGATTTTCTGGATATAAATCCTGAATTCATTTGCACTGCACATAATTATTATCATTATGATGAAGAAAAATTATTGATCAGGCCATGGATTAAAACAAACGAGGATCGGATCATTAGTGCAGATGAATTAATGAAGTTAACTCGCCTTCTGTGGGTTCATACCCTCATGTTCAGAAATGTTTTTTCGGCATTTCCAGCAGAGCGCAACCAAGTACCGCATGGAGATTCATTCCTGACATCCTTCCTCGGAACCATGGGTAACTGCATGTATTTCGAAGGATTTCTAGGCGCTGTCGGACGCCGTAACTCACATAGCAGCTGGACACCTCTGGATAAATCCCGGAAAAATCAACTTCGGAATCAAGCCTTTGTCGCCCTATCGAACTTGCATCAACGGCTAGGTAACCAGGAAGTTGCCGAGGAATTAATGAAGAAAATCCTCCCTGACGTAATTCAACTGGCGGCATAAATACAAAATGACGAACAAACCTGTGTATGTCACGCAACCTGATCTGCCACCATTAGAAGAGTTCATCCCCTATCTGGAAGAGATTTGGTCGAGTAAAGTTTTGACGAACGGCGGGAGATTTCACCAAGAGTTAGAGTCAGCATTATGCAAATATCTTGGCGTGGAACACATATCGCTATTTACTAACGGGACAATAGCCCTGATTACTGCTCTGCAGGCTCTTCGCATCAGTGGCGAAGTGATCACTACCCCCTACTCTTTCGTTGCTACTGCACATTCACTGTTATGGAATGGTATTGATCCTGTTTTTGTCGACATTGATCCTAAAACAATGAATCTCGATCCTAAAAAGATTGAAGCAGCCATTACAAACAAGACAACAGCAATCATGCCTGTGCATTGCTATGGATATCCCTGTGACACCCATGCAATTCAGGAAATTGCTGATCAATATAATTTAAAGCTCATTTATGACGCTGCACATGCATTCGGCGTAAAAGACCAACAAGGCAGCATTCTTCGCCATGGCGACTTATCCATTCTGAGTTTCCATGCAACAAAGGTGTTCAATACATTTGAAGGCGGCGCAATTATTTGCCCTGACAGAAAAACAAAAGAACATATCGATCATTTAAAAAATTTCGGTTTCGTCAATGAAACTACCGTTGTAGCAGCCGGTATCAATGGAAAAATGAATGAAGTCCAGTCAGCAATGGGACTGTTACAACTTAAGCATATTGATGCAGCAATCGGAAAAAGAAAGCTGATCGATGGATATTATAGAAAAAACCTCGAATCAATACCGGGCATTAGATGCATGAACATGGTAGGGAATCAGGGTGGCAATTACTCCTATTTCCCAATTTTTATCGATGATGATTTTCCACTCACCCGGGATGAGTTATATCAAAAATTAAAAAACCGAAATATTTTCACCAGACGCTACTTTTATCCTTTGATTTCCGAATTTCCAATGTATCGAAATTTAACGTCGTCAAAATTATTAATGGATTCCAATGCCAAGGCTGCATCGATGAAAGTTTTATGCTTGCCGATATATCCTGATCTTTCGTCAGAATCTCAGCAAGCTATCATTGAACTGATTGCCGAAGAATGCCTTGCGATTTTAGATTAAAGATGAGAATCAATTCTAAAGTTAAAATGGATTCCTGAAGAATATGAAAAATTTTGGAATTTTTACGATTTCAGGGTTTAACATCCGAGCGGTAATTGCTTTATGCCGCTTCTGTTATCAATCAAAAATACCAATACATCTTGTCGCAAAAAATTCAACTGATCCAATTTATATTACCAAATATAAAGCAGATGTATTCATTGAAAGAACTACTGCAGTATTAGATCCTGTCGATTTTTGTGGATGGCTGTCTGAAATAAAAATAAAGTATGGGTACAAAAGAGTATTGATAGCACCATCATCAGAATTTTTTAACCGATTTTTACTGAAGAACCGAAAACTCATCGAATCTGCTGGCGGAATCATACCTCTTGTCGATGAAGAATTATACGAAAGCATTTCAGACAAATATTCTTTTGCCGGGATCTGCGAGACGTATGGCATAAAAACACCTGCCGAATTTGACGCACATCCGGAAAATTTTCCCTTTGTAGCGAAGCCGCTGAAATATTCTGCTGCTGACGGCAGGCAACTTAAGCCTTACTTATTACATTGCCACGAAAATTGGGATGATTTTTTAAAAACCGAAAAATCTTCTGATTTTTATTATCAAGAATTTATTCACGGAAAAAGCTTTTACCTGCTTTTATATATTTCAAAATTTGGCAAAGTAACAAAATATGCACAAGAGAATTTAATACAGCAAACTAACGGTGGCTCTATCATTCTGGCTCGGCAAAGTGATTTTCACTTAAGCGAAGAATCTGATAATTATATTTCCATGCTTAAGGATAAAAAATTCTTTGGCTTAGTCATGATTGAAGTACGATTATGCGAAAAAACTGGCAGTTATATCATGATTGAAGCGAATCCCAGAATGTGGGGACCAATTCAGTTCGCCAGTGATAATGGCATTAATCTATTTGAAGAACTCGTTAATGATTTTACTGGCGAAAAAAATACCTCTTCAATTCAAAATTCGTCAGAATATTATTTTTGGTCAGGTGGCTTTTCAAAAAATGACAACTTATTTTCTTGCCATAATTTTGATTCCGATGAATTTTTAAAAAATATCAAGCACATCATGAGTGCTGATATATTCAATCGTGAAGATACGTTAGCACTATATAGAGAAGAATTAAATATTTAGGAATTTATAATGATCAATCAAAATTTACTTTCTCTTTACCAAAATACAAGCAAGCATAGTAATTACCAAATATTGACTGAGCGTTTGAAGAGTCTTTTGCCGGCAAATATGATTTCAGTTAAATCGCGAAATGAAAATGAGCGACTTGATTACATTTACTCAAAATTAGATATCAAGGGACTTTCGATTGCAGATATCGGAGGTAATACTGGATATTTTTCCTTTGAATTGCTTGAAAAAGGGGCGCGGCAAGTAGATTATTTTGAAGGAAACTCCGAACACGCGCAGTTTGTAACTTGTGCTGCGCAAAGTCTTGGATTGGAAGATGATTTAAAAGTCCACAACGAGTACATTGATTTTAACAATCTGCAGATCAAAAAATATGATTGCGTATTGTTGCTAAATGTATTGCATCACATTGGCGACGATTACGGCGATAAGAATATCAAAGGGAATGATGTTCAAGAATCTATCGCTTCCGCTTTAATAGCTTTATCAAAGCAGACAAAATATCTTGTTTTTCAGCTTGGTTTCAACTGGAAAGGCAATCGAGACCTGCCGATTTTTAATGCCGGTACCAAGTCAGAAATTATCTCCCTGGTTTCAAGTCTTAAGGATTATTACAATATTTTGTCTGTTGGCATAGCGACAAAAAATGACAACCATATTGTTTATAAGGATGTGGATAACATCAATCTGCAAAGAGATGATAGTCTGGGCGAATTTTTAAACAGACCACTATTCATTCTTCAATCAAAAAATTTCTCGGATTGAAGTTAAAAAATGCATTTATATTAATTTTCTGACTTTTTATAATTTTTTAAATTATTACCTTCCATTAATTTAAAAACCTTTCCAGTAATCCATAAAACCAGTTTTATAGTGAAAGTAATTTGTACGAATAGATTTATTTATTTCGTCAACCTTGTTTTCCAGGTTTTTCAATTGGCTGCAGTCTTTTTTAAATAGAAACCAGCATTTTGCATGTGGACAGTATATCGAGCTTGAATAATCCCATTGCTGCATTAATATTGTCATGCTTTTATTTGTATGAAATGCGGTATGTACCATTGGTGCGAGATAAAACCAGTCAGGATCAGCTGGAATTTTTTCGCAAATCACGGTATGCAGCATCAAAACGCCATCGGCAGCTACCAGATTATTGACTTCATCCAATCCTTCTCTATTCAAGACATGCTCAAACATTGCGCTATTTATTACAAGCTGGTATTTTTTTAAGTCTTTTTCTTCAACATAATCGAGTTCGTTATCATTGCTTTGAACGTAACGATCGAATATTTTTATTTCTTTATTAAAATATTTTTTTGTGAATTTCGATAACGTTCCATATCCGGCAGCATAATCAAGCGCATCATTAAGATCAACAACACCATTAACGCTCAACATTGACATTGCTAAAGCTTGTTCTGCGTAGGGTGGAGAGTTGGATATTTTTGCATCAATATTATTTTCAAAGTAATGATGCCAGCTCATATTCAATTGAGACCATTCTTCTGGCGTCATGTTCTTATGAGTTTCTGAAATAACAAAACCACAATGCTGACATTTCCAATAATCCACTTTTAAACCATCTGGAAATGGACTATTTGGATACGTGGGATATTTTTTGGAAAAGTAGTAGCTTGTATCTGATGAACAAATGATACAGCTATGACTACTGGTGCTGATGGTCATGCAAACCGCCTTGAACTAATGGTCAGGCTTTATTTTACACGCGGCTCTTGCGGGGGATTCTGCAATTGGCTTGTACTGAAATTTTCTGCAATTGAACAAACAAGAAAGTCAGAATGGAAAACTCTTCCGTTATAAAGACGGTATCTGTTGCGCAATATTTCTCCAGGAGGAGATTTTCTTTTTTAGTAAAGTTGTCGAAACATCAGGTGTGCGCGACAAATATACGACGTCGCAATGGCCAGACATGAAATCAAATTTCCCTGTCCAGTCATCACCCATCACAAACACATCTGCACCAAGCCGCTGTGCATCGAAGGTTTTTTGTTCCCAGTGATTTTCCGGGAAAACTTCGTCAACATAACGGCAGGCTTCGAGAATGCATTTTCTATCTTCGTAGGACATCACGGCTTGCTTGCCTTTTAAGGCATTAAAGTCGTCTGTAGACAGTCCGACAATGACCTTCGAGCCAAGTTCACTGGCGCGCTGTAGCAATCTGACATGACCGGCATGAAACAAGTCGAATGTTCCATACGTCAAAACGATGCGTTCTTGGCTGGCAGTCATTTTTTCCTCGCTATAAATAACTGGCAGCTTGGCGCTGCCAGTTATTGTCAGGGATCATCAAATTAACTTATTTCAACAGTGCCAGAACAGATTGTGGCTGCTGATTAGCCTGGGCCAACATCGCTGTACCAGCTTGACTCAGAATCTGCGTTCTCGCCAATTCTCTGGAGACTGCCGCATAATCTGCATCTTCAATTCGGCTACGCGAAGCTGAAGTGTTTTCTGAAACATTCGTCAAGTTATCGACAGCGTAGGTGAGTCGATTAATTTTCGCTCCCATATCTGCGCGTTGCGTATTCAAGAAGGTTATTGCATCATCCAGTGAATCAATCGCCGATTGCGCGTTAGCCTGGTTCTTCACATTAAAGCTGCCTGAAGTGGTAGCGCTGCTGTAAGAAATATTCAAACCAGCTGAATTCGATGTCTGCAGATCTTGCAATGTGATGCTGATACGCTGACCTGAACCATTATTGGCACCAATCTGGAAATTCAAGGTACCGGAGCCGGAACCTGTACCGCCTGCGCCAGCTGTTCCGCTCAGCAAATCCATCTTGTTCCACTGCGTATTCTTTGCAACACGGTCAATCTCTTCACCAAGCTGCTTGAACTCAGTATCCATATCTGCACGGTCACTGGTTGCGTAGGTATCATTGGCAGATTGAACAGCAAGTTCACGCATACGTTGCAGCATATTGCTGATCTCGTTGGTTGCGCCTTCAGCGACCTGGATCAGGGAAATAGCATCGTTACCGTGTCTTACCGCCATATTCAGACCGCGGATTTGGGCCGTCATTTTTGAGGCAATTGCCAAGCCAGCGGCATCATCTTTTGCACCGTTGATACGTTTACCGGTGGACAGCTGTTGCATCGATTGTGACATCGAACGGTTGGTTACCGTCAAAGCATTTTGTGCAACCAACGAATTCACGTTTGTATTGATAACAGACATGATTTTGACTCCTAATTAGAATGAATATTCGAAAATACAATGCTTTGGAGATGTGGCTTGCAATACCGTGGCTTGTAAAGTCTCGCTGTCGCCTGCACCATCTTTACAAGAAGTTGTAAATCTCTCCCTGTTATATTTTGATTCGACTTCAACTTCGTAAACTTTAGTAAAAGCCTTGTAATACTTTTTAAAATCTGCCGATATTTAAAATAATTCTCTGATTTCGCTTTGCAGCACAATCTCAAATTGTTTTATCGTGAAACAGACCTTTTAACTCATCAAATTTGTGCGCTACCCGCATCACCGTTTCGCTCGGAATTTGTCGGATCACTTCGCCGGTTTCGGTATTACTTACCGTAATCACATGAACACCCAGCTTTGCGTCAAATGCAAAACCAAGATTGCGATTATTCGACTCCATCTGTTTGTTCAGGCTCTCGATGATGTCGGTCAGTTGCTGTTGCAATTCTTTCGGGTCAAATTTTATTTGACTCGATTCTGGCGGCAACTTCGGGAGCTTATTGGGCTCTATTGCTTTTGGGGTGGCGGCGGCCGCTGGCTCGTCCACTCTCGCTTTTGGAAAGTTGACGGGCTTTGGCAATTCTGCGGGTGCCCCGTTTGCTGGAATATGCATTTGATTCATGGTCTCTCACCATCCTTCTGCCTAATTGGGTTAAAACTTGAACACTTTCCAGCCGGACTAAAACAAAATGTTCGTCAGCGGCCAGAAAAAATTAGGCTGTCAGGGTAGAGATCGGCAGGGGGGCGGCAAACTTTAGCCGCTTTTTGAAAATAATTTCTTACGCATGGTGCGTGAAGCGCTGCTCAGTAGAGAGCAGTTGGGGATTTCAACTTACCAAGCCTTTAATTTAATCAAGCTTTGTAAGCGTTGGCCATGCCATCAAAAGTGCTCTTCAAACTGGCACGCGTGGAATTACTCTCGCCAACCATGGAATCCATTGCCGCAAATTGTGCCTGATAGCGCGCCAGCAATGCGGTCATTCGGGTTTGAAGTGTCTCCAGATCAGCTTTATATTTATCAATCTGGGTGGTCGCATTTTCACTTTGTGTCGTCAGTACGCCATCATAGGCGGTCAGTTTTGCCAGCTTGCGCATGGC
>CANGAW010000020.1 GCA_947451925.1 Burkholderiales bacterium
CCAGCCGCACCGCATCGCGCGAGTTGAGTTTTTCCTTGATTTGCCCCTGAAATTGCGGGTCCAGCACTTTGGCTGACAGCACGAAGGACCCGCGCGCAAACACATCTTCAGCCAGCAGCTTGACGCCTTTGGGTAGCAGCGAATGCATTTCCACAAAACTTTTGACGGCGCCAAACAAGCCTTCGCGCAAGCCGGCTTCATGGGTGCCGCCAGCTGGCGTCGGAATCAGATTCACATAAGACTCGCGCACTACATTGCCATCTTCGGTCCAGGCCACGACCCAGGCGGCACCTTCGCCTTCGGCAAAACCGTCGGCGTCCGCCTGCGCATATTGTTCGCCTTCGAACAGCGGAATCAAAGTCGCCGCGCCGGAGTTTTGCGCCAGTGTTTCGGTCAGATAGCCGCGCAAGCCATGTTCGTACTGCCAGACCTGAGTTTCGCCGCTTTTGGCCTGAATGAAAGTGACTTTCACACCCGGCAGCAGCACGGCCTTGGAGCGCAACAAACGCTGCAATTCGGCCAGTGGAATGGTCGGCGAATCAAAGTAGCGTACGTCCGGCCAGACGGTGACACGAGTACCGGATTTTTTGTCTTCGCGGCTGGCAGGGCGGGACTGCAGCGGCGAGATCACGTCGCCACCGGAGAAGGTCAGTTGATGTACGCCGTTGCCGGCATCGTCCTTACGCCAGACCATGATTTCAAGACGGGATGACAGCGCATTGGTGACCGACACGCCGACCCCGTGCAAACCACCGGAGAACGCATAAGCGCCGCCTGCGCCTTTGTCGAATTTTCCGCCTGCATGCAAGCGTGTAAAAACGATCTCCACCGTTGGCACTTTTTCTTCCGGATGCAAACCGACCGGAATGCCGCGTCCGTCGTCTTCAACACTGACGCTGCCATCGGCTGACAGGGTGACGATAATATTTTTCGCGTAACCGCCCAGTGCTTCATCGGAGGCGTTGTCGATGACTTCCTGAATGATGTGCAACGGGTTTTCGGTACGCGTGTACATACCGGGTCGCTGTTTGACCGGTTCAAGGCCTTTGAGCACACGGATGGATGCTTCGCTGTACTCAGATTGGGTGTCGGGTTTTTTGGTTGCCATGCGATGAAGGTGAATGCCTTGTTGCTAATCGGGTGCCCGGGTTGGGCAAAATCTTGTGCATTCTAAGGAATGCCTGTTGTGAGGTTATTTGCTCAGCATGCCCATCGCCCGTTCCAGGCCGTCTATGGTGACAGGGAACATACGGTTGCTCATCAATTGCCTGATCACGGCAATCGACTGTCGGTATTGCCACAAGCCCTCAGGCTCGGGATTGAGCCAGACGAATTTCTGAAAGCTGCTGGTAAAACGTTGCAGCCAGACTGCGCCCGCTTCTTCATTGTTGTATTCCACCGAGCCGCCGGGCTGCAAAATTTCATACGGACTCATGGTGGCGTCGCCAATGAAAATGACTTTGGTATCGGGCGGATATTTGCGCAATACGTCCCAGGTAGCAAAGCGTTCTGCATGGCGGCGGCGGTTATTTTTCCATAGTGTGTCGTAAATACAGTTATGGAAATAAAAGAATTCCATATTTTTGAATTCCGACTTCGCCGCCGAAAATAATTCTTCGGCGCGGGCGATGTGGTCATCCATGGTGCCGCCGACGTCCATCAGCATCAATACTTTGATTTTGTTTTTGCGCTCGGCCTGCATTTTCAAATCCAGCCAGCCCGCATTGTTGGCGGTGGCGCGGATGGTGTCGTCAAGCGCCAGTTCTTCTTGCGCGCCTTCGCGTGCAAAGCGCCGCAGTCGCCGCAGTGCGACTTTGATATTGCGGGTGCCGAGTTCGCGCTCGCTGTCGTAGTCGCGAAAGGCTCGCGCCTCCCAGACCTTGACCGCGCTGCGCTTGCCGCCTTCGCCACCGATGCGTATGCCTTCCGGGTTTTCACCCCCATGGCCAAATGGCGAGGTGCCGCCGGTGCCTATCCATTTGTTGCCGCCTTCGTGGCGTTCTTTCTGTTCCTGCAGTAGTTCTTTTAACCGGTCCATCAGCTTGTCATAGCCGAACTTTTCCAGCTGCGCTTTTTGCTCGGGTGTGAGTTCGCGTTCCATGCGTTTCATCAGCCAGTCCAGCGGAATCTCCGGATTTTTTTCGAACAAGGCTTCGATGCCGTGGAAGTACAGGCCAAAGGCTTGGTCGAATTTGTCGTAATGCGCTTCATCCTTGACCAGCGTGGTGCGGGCCAGAAAATAGAATTCATCGAGCGAATTGCTGATGACTTGCTTTTGCAAGGCTTCGAGCAAAATCAGGAACTCCTTGATGGAGACCGGAATTTTTGCGTCTTTCAGCGTGAAGAAAAAATCAATCAGCATCGTGCAGGCAGCTTAACGGTTGGCGCGGGACATAAAGACCAGACGTTCGAACAAATGCACGTCCTGTTCGTTCTTGAGCAGTGCGCCGTGCAGCGGCGGCACGATGCTTTTCTGATCCTTGCTGCGCAAGGCTTCCGGTGAAATATCTTCGGCCAGTAAAAGTTTGAGCCAGTCGAGCAGCTCGGAAGTGGAGGGCTTTTTCTTCAGGCCAGCCACATCGCGCACTTCATAAAAAGTTTGCAGCGCTTGCGCCAGCAAGTCTTTTTTCAAATGCGGGAAATGCACATCGACGATTTGCTGCATCGTCTCTTTGTCGGGGAATTTGATGTAGTGAAAAAAGCAGCGGCGCAAGAAAGCATCCGGTAATTCTTTTTCGTTGTTGGAGGTGATGATGACCAGCGGCCTGTGCACGGCGCGCACCATCTCGCGTGTCTCATAGACATAGAATTCCATGCGGTCTAGTTCACGCAGCAAATCATTCGGGAATTCAATATCGGCTTTATCGATTTCATCAATCAACAACACAACAGGTTGCTCGGCGGTGAAAGCCTGCCACAGCACGCCACGCACGATGTAGTTGTGAATATCCTTGACCCGTTCGTCACCTAATTGCGAATCGCGCAAACGCGACACCGCATCGTATTCATACAATCCCTGCTGGGCCTTGGTAGTGGATTTGATATGCCATTGCATCAGCGGCATCTTCAGCGCCGCAGCGACTTCTTCTGCCAGCATGGTTTTGCCTGTGCCTGGCTCACCCTTGATCAGCAAGGGGCGCTGCAGGGTCAGTGCTGCATTGACTGCCAGTTTCAGATCGTGGGTGGCAACGTAGAGATCGGAGCCTTCGAAGCGGGGAGTGGATTGCATGGCCTTGTCTGCTCTTGTATGTTCAGGGAATAATGCGCTTTAGTATAAACGAGCAGGCTTTATCCTTTTCGTTCCGAGATTTTGTCGCCGAAATAGACTCAGGATTGTTAATCGGTTAAACTTGGGCACTTTTTTGCGGAGCCGGGCAACCAATTCAAGTATTAGTTAATACTTGCGCAACATGGAAACTCGCCGCCGAGACAGTTTCGATTCAACTACCCCAGCTATCATGAAAAAACTCTTTGCACTCCTCGCGCTGGCAGGTGTTGCCCAGATTTCCGCAGCAGCGGACATCAAGGCTGACGCTGTAGCCGCTGAAAACAAGGTCGCCATGTGTGTCGGCTGCCACGGTATCCCAGGTTACAAGGGGACATTCCCCGAGGTATATCGCGTACCAATGATTGGTGGCCAGTCAGAAAAATATCTTGTGTCGGCCCTGACAGCCTACAAAAAAGGCGATCGTAATCATCCGACCATGCGCGGCATTGCTGCCGGCTTGTCCGATCAGGACATCGCCGATATCGCTGCTTATTACGCGCAAAAGAAATAAACGGAGCTAACATGAAAAAAATGATTGCATTGCTGGTGACCCTGGTCGCTGGTTTGGTCGCCGTGAATGCCCAGGCAGGTAATGTCGAAGCCGGCAAGGCCGCAACACAGAAGTACAACTGTGCTTCTTGCCACGGTGCTGATTTCAACAGCCCGATTGACCCAAGTTATCCAAAACTGGCTGGTCAGCCTGCTGATTATCTGGAACACGCACTGGTTGCTTATCAGCGCGGTGCATCAGGCTCCAACGGTCGCGGCAACGCGATCATGGGCGGCATGGCCAAGCCATTGTCCCGCTCCGAGATCAGCGATATCGCTGCATATCTGGGCAGCCTGCAGGGTTCACTGGTGGTACGCAAGTAAGTCTTTGATACAGCGCTGCTGTTTCATCAAAAACCACGGCATGCCGTGGTTTTTTTATTAAACGCGCATTTTCACGCATTCCACATAAGCCTCACCATCCGGCGGCGTGCCATTGCGCTGTGCAGTCCACAGCATCTGCCCCAGACATTCCATTATTTCATGATGCGCTTCATGTTCTGAATCGCGTCGTCTTGCCAGAGCCAGAAATGCTTCGCGTATGCCGCGCGGCTGGTCGATGGAAATTTGCTCTGCAATCGACAGATGCATGGACAGATGCAGAAAGGGATTGGATTGTCCTTGCTCGATGGGGTAATCCGACTTGCTGGCATCCGGGTTGGCAAAATCGTTTTCATATTCCGGATGCTGCAGCAGCCAGTCGCGGGCGATGGCTTCAAGCGGTGTCAGAATTTCGCTGGCGTGGGCTTTGCGCCAGGTGTCGCAAAAAAAATGACGGACTTCTTCTTTGGTTGGCGCAAACATGATGGCAGTCTTTCTTAATCTAAGCCCATGATCAGTACCCAGACGCCGAGCGCGGCAAACAGACTGGCGGCAGCGATGCGTATCCATTTGAGCGGAATGAATTGTGCTGTGGTTTTGCCGAGCAAAACCGCTGGTGCAATGGCCAGCATTTCGCCCAGGGTAGAACCTATCATCACCAGATTGAAGCTTTGGTATTTTGCTGCCATGACCAGCGTCGCCAACTGGGATTTATCGCCCAGCTCGGCGAGTAAAAAGGTGACGAAGGCAATCAACACCAAGTTGCTGGAAGATTTCAGCGGGACGTCATCGTCATCATCGTCGTCTTTTTCCGGGATCAGGGTCCAGATTGCGACCGCAAAAAAGAGCGCCACCAGTAACCAGCGCAAAATTTCTGCAGGGATGAGCGCAGACAGACTGCTGCCAAGAAAAGCCGTAATCCCCATCGATAACAGAGTAGCCAGAAATATGCCGCCCAAAATAGGCAGTGGCCGGTGATAGCGTACCGCCAGCAGTAAAGCGAGTACCTGGGTTTTGTCGCCCATTTCGCCTAAGGCGACGACGGCGGCGGTGTTTAATAATGCTTCCATTAATATTCCGGTTCAGATTCAGACGGCCAGTTCTGGGGTGGGTGATTTGGCTTTGTATTCGCAGAGGTCGGCAATCATGCAGTTCCAGCACTGGGGTTTGCGCGCAATGCAGGTATAACGTCCATGTAAAATCAGCCAGTGGTGCGCATCCATCACATAGTCGGGCGGCATGAGTTTCATCAGCTTGCGTTCGACTTCTTCTACCGTTTTTCCCGGTGCAATACCAGTGCGATTGGCCACGCGAAAAATATGCGTATCGACCGCAATAGCGGCTTCACCAAAGGCCGTGTTCAACACCACGTTGGCGGTTTTGCGGCCGACGCCGGGCAGTGCTTCAAGGGCTTCGCGCTGACGTGGTACCCGACCTTCATGCTGGCTGAGTAAAATGCGGCAGGTTTCGATGACGTTTTTTGCTTTGGTCCGATACAGGCCTATGGTTTGAATATAGGGGATCAGGCCATCAACGCCGAGCGCCGCAATCTGCGCCGGTGTGGAGGCTACCGGATACAGTTTGCGGGTGGCCTTGTTGACGGAGACATCGGTTGCCTGCGCCGACAGGATCACGGCAATCAATAATTCAAACGGTGTGGTGTATTCGAGTTCCGTAGTCGGATGCGGATTAGCGGCCTTTAAGCGGGCGAAGATTTCCCTGCGTTTTTCAAGATTCATGATGTGCTGTCTTTGGCTGCGGCTTTCTGTAAGCGTGCGCGTTCCATCGCTGCTTCAATGATGGCGCGCTTGCGCTCTTTTTCTGCTTGTTGTTCGGGGCTGGTCGCCTGTTCCGCATTGACTTCTTTGAGCTTGGCCGACGCTTTGGCAGCCAGTCGGGCATCGTTTTCAGCTTTCTCGCGTTGCAGTCGCAGGCTGCGCTTGTCATGGCGGGCGCGTGCTGCATCGGCCTGTTGCGCAGACCAGGCATCCCAGCCGGTTTTGCCCGGTGTGATTGGAATCATTGCAATGCAATCAACCGGGCAGGGCGCCACGCACAAGTCGCAGCCGGTGCACAAATCAGGCACGATGGTATGCATTTGTTTGGCCGCACCAACGATGGCGTCAACGGGGCAGGCTTGTATGCACAGCGTGCAGCCTATGCACAGTTTTTCATCAATGAAGGCGACCGGCCTTTCACGTTCCAACCCATTAAGCGGGTTGATTGGTATGACGGGTTTGCCCAACAGATTGGCCAGACGTGCCACCCCTTCGGCACCGCCCGGCGGGCATTGATTGTAGTTGGCTTCGCCATTGGCAATGGCCTCGGCATAGGGCCGGCATGCCGGATAGCCGCACTTGGTGCACTGGGTTTGCGGCAGCAGGTCTTCGATGCGGTCTGCCAGACAGGAGGGCGATTGGATGGACATAGGCCGACATTATCGGCCACATTCTGTCACCTCACAAAATCCTGGCAAGAATAAAAAAAGCCGCCCTGTTCAAGGGGCGGCTTGTTTCATCAGCAAGGACTGGCTTAGCCGTGGGCCTTGATGAATTCCGTAATGCGCGGGGCAATCGTTTCGCGCCAGCGACGACCAGAGAAAATACCGTAATGGCCGCACTTGGGAGCGGTGAAATGCTGCTTCATGTCTTTTGGAATTTGCGCACACAAGTCATGTGCCGCCTGGGTCTGGCCTGAACCGGAAATATCATCGAGTTCGCCTTCGACAGTAAACAGGGCGACGTTCTTGATATCTTGCGGACGCACCAGTTTGCCTTCGACTTCCCAGGTACCGGCAGGCAGGCTGAAGTCCTGGAATACGGTTTTGATCGTCTCCAGATAATATTCGGCCGGCATGTCGAGCACTGCGTTGTACTCGTCATAAAATTTGCGGTGCTCGGCAGCGGATTCGTTGTCGCCAGCGCGCAGCTGCAGGTAAAACTCCCAATGGCTCTCAGCGTGACGACGTGGATTCATCGCGACGAAACCGGCGTGCTGCAAAAAGCCCGGATAAACCGAACGGCCATAGCCGGGGTAATTGGGTGGCACGTTGTAAATCACGGTGTTCTCGAACCATGAAAATGGCTTCTTGGTAGCCAGATCATTGACTTGCGTTGGTGATTTGCGCGGATCAATCGGGCCACCCATCATCACCATGGTTTTTGGCATGTTCGGTTCATTGGCGCTGGCCATCAGCGAAATCGCTGCCAGTACGGGCACCGTTGGCTGACAGACCGAAATCACGTTGAGCTTGGGTCCCAGTGTGCGAATGAATTCCTGCACATAGTAAATGTAGTCATGCAGATGAAACGGGCCATGATCCATCGACACCATGCGGGCATCAGTCCAGTCGGTTATGTAGACATCATGATCGGTCAGCAGGCAGCGCACGGTATCGCGCAACAAGGTCGAGTGATGGCCGGACAAGGGCGCAACCAGCAGTACTTTAGGGTGATTGAGTTCAGACAGAGCCGACGCGCTCATGTCCTTTTTGAAATGCAGCAGTCTACAGAAAGGTTTTTCTACGGTGACTTCTTCGATAATGGCTACCTGCTTACCAGCGACTTCAATCGAATTGATGTCGAATGGCGGTTTGACATAGCTTTTACCGAGCCGGAACATCAACTCATAGCCGGCGGCAATGCGCTGCGCAAAGGGCGCATGCGCTAAGGGTGAAACCGGATTGGTAAGCAGTTTGGAAGATGCTTGTGCCCACTGAATCAGTGGGTTGAGCATCGTGCGGTTCATTTCGTGTAATTGGTAGAGCATGGGAACCTCTCTTTCAGGACATAAGGATTGTCCAGCCTATTTAAAATTTCCGCAATGCAGCAAATGCAATTAAGCAAAATTTTACAGGCAGGTCTTCGGTGACCTGATAAGCAGACGACATCATTTGATGCCTTTATAGCAAGTAAGTAACCAAATAATAAAAACGTCATCCATTGAAGCTACAGTCAATGCAAGGTGTTTAACATTATTTCTTCACTGTAACATGTGTCCGTTTCAAATCAGCGCGTATGTGCCGCCATTCCGCGTTTTTATCCAGTGAACACCGCGTTTGTTGGGAGCAAATACGCAATCCATGTCGCTCTACTGTAAGAGCTTAGACCGCGCTGCATATCAGGTTACGCCCGCTGCCAACGCGTTCGAATGCCAGGATTTCTGCGCCGGGTCATGAGTTCAGAACCTTACGGCCGATTCAAGAATGGACTCAAGGATGCTGAGGCGGATGCATCAGCAACAGGATTTCTTCGCGACTGATGATTCCCTCTTTAACCAATACCTTGCGTCCTGACGGGTCGAACAGGATGCTGGTCGGATAGCCTTTGGCATTAAATTGCCGTGCTGAGACGGCATTGCCATCGATTTGCGGGTAGTGCAGAGAAAATTGCTCACTAAGTTGATTCAGTCGTTTGGTGCCGATGCCGTCAGCTGCCAGACCCAGCACGACCAGAGTTTTTTCTGAATCGGCCAGTGCGGCCAGAGTTGGTAATTCGGCAATGCACGGCTCGCACCAGCTTGCCCAAATATTGAGCAACACCCATCGTCCCTGATAGTTTGCCAGACGATGGATGTGGCCTTTGGTATCAGTCATCTCGAAAGCTGAGCCAGAGCTTGTATGCAGCACCAGCAGCAGTGCCAGTAAAAAAGCGCGTAGATTCACGGGAGGATAAAAAATCAAAAGCGTTGGCTGAGTCCGACGACAAAGGATTTACTGGCCGTCAGCTGAATTCCGTTTACATACTGATAAACCGGCAACTGCACGTGCGCTTGCAGCTGCATGGTGTTGGTCAGTAAATAGCTCATGCCGGGGCTGATAAAGACAAATTTACCGCCCGAGTCCGAGGGCTCAGCCTGTGTGCCCTTATCTCTTTGTTTTGATAAAAAATTTGTCTGCAACAGCAAACCTGTTTTTGCATTGAGTTCATGGCGATACCCAAGATCAACGCTTAGGCTGTCTCCTGACTGATATTCGTCATGATGATTAAGCGCATGCTGATACTGGGTTTGCGCAAACCAGCTTCCGTTAGTGCCTGGCGACTTGCGGAAATAATAAGCGCCAACGATGAAGTCAGTGGTGCCTGTACCGGGTTGCAGACTGCGTTCGGCCAATTCGCCATCGGCATTAACAACGCTGGTGCTGCCTGTCGGTAGTTTGAAGCCCAGTGTCATTCCCATGTTTGCCGAGCGTTGTGGATCACCAAATTCTGGCAAGCGATAACGTCCCAGTACGCGCACATCACCCAGGCGGGTAAAGCGCCATTGCTCAAACGATGCCTCTCCCTGCGGATCATGGATGTGCGAGTGATCGCGGTTCATCAGTGGCGCGACAACAGAAATGCCGAATGCGTTGTTGAAATTATGCGTGTAGCTGGCAATCAGATTGTCGTTGCGCGTGGCGATTTCCTGATGACTCTCCGTTACCGTAGCGGCGTTAATGGTGCGGCTGCCACTGCGGCTCTGATTCTGATTGATGGTTTCATAGCGCAAATCCAGTGACGAGCCGGCTTCGGTCATGGCGCTCTCGTTGGTCCAGCTGGTGTTGACGGTACAAAATGCGGAGCCGCATCCGGCAAAGCCAAGGCCCGGCAGAAGACCGATGGCTGCTGCCATCAAAACGCTTTTAATTATTTTCATGAGGTTCACCTGTTCTGAAGCGTCACAAACCAGCGTTACCCGCAGGGTTTCGCGAGGACGTGATGGCATGGATGCTTTAATTTTCTAAAATGCGACTTGGACAACAGCATTTGTCGTTCATTCTTTGCCAAGACGGGCAATGACTGGATTCAGATCAGGCGAAGGGTGGTGCGCGCGATTGTGCCCGTGGCCAGGCAACAGCAATAGCGGGAACAGCTTGGTGCAGCGATAAACCGGGCAGGTCTTGCGCAGAGAGTGGAATGGAATACGGGGCAGACGGTAAAGTGGCCGTCAACGCAGCATGCACTTGGCACCAGAGACAATGGCTGCTCTGGCCGTCGGGCAGATCACCGCTTTGGGTGTTGCCTGCCTGGGCCTGCGACTGAATCAGTTTGATGCCAGTTGACGAGCAGATTGGCATCAGACTGCCGTCTGATGCCTTGCTGTTCAGTTGCGCCAGTGTGGGTGTACAAACTGCCAGCAACATGGCAGCCATCGCAAACCATGCCGCAAGACGGCGTACAGACTGGCTCAACATGCTGAAATATTAATCAAACACCGGTGAATCCACGCCCAAGATCTTGTGCAGTTTTGGCGACGTGGTCGTGTACTGCATGTGGATTTTTTTCTCGGGGAAGATGTACGGTGCTGCACCAAATGCAGCCAGTGCCGCTTCATGAAAACCCGACAAAATCAGCTTCTTCTTGCCCGGGTAAACATTGATGTCACCGACGGCAAAAATGCCCGGCACATTGGTTTCAAATTTTTCGGTGTCGACCTTCAACTGCTTGCGTTCGATATCGAGGCCCCATTCAGCGATTGGCCCCAGTTTTGGCGACAGGCCAAAGAACACCAGCAGGTCGTCTAGTGGCAGACGGCGGGTTACGCCATCAGCACCCGTGACTTTGATTTCGGAGAGCTTGTCATCTTTGGTTTCGAAGCCCGATACCTGACCAATGACCAGTTGCATCTCGTAGTTTTCGCAAAGCTCTTTCATTTTTGCGACTGATGCCGGCGCTGCGCGGAAATCATCGCGGCGGTGCAGCAAGATGACGGACTCGGCCTTGCCTTGCAGGTTCAGCGCCCAGTCAAGCGCAGAGTCGCCGCCGCCACAAATGACGATATTGCGACCCGCAAAGCGGGCAGGGTCCTTGACGCGGTAAAACAGCTGGCTGCCTTCGAAGGCATCGATGCCTTCAACCTTGATCGTGCGCGGCTGGAATGAACCTACGCCGGCTGCGATGAAAATCGTTTTAGTAATGAAGCGCGTGCCGGTTGACGTTTCCAGATCGAAGCGACCATCTTCACGTTTTTGCACCAGCGTGACTTCCTGACCAAGATGGAAAGTCGGCTCGAAGGGCTCGATCTGCTTTAACAGATTGTCGGTGAGTTCTTGTCCGGTGCAGACCGGTACGGCAGGAATATCGTAAATCGGCTTGTCCGGATACAGCTCGACACACTGGCCGCCAACAGAGATCAGCGAATCAATCACGTGGGCTTTGATTTCCAACAGGCCGAGTTCAAAGACCTGAAACAGGCCCACAGGTCCTGCTCCTACGATTACGGCATCGGTTTCAATCGGCGTACTGCTCACTGAGGTAGTCATGCGACGGTCACATCCTGAAAAAGCTTGCTTAAAAAATACCAACCCCGGCATCGTGCCGGGGCTAAAGATTATCGTGCTGTAACCGGGGCTTGAGACCCTAGTTACTAAAGTGATTAACGTTCGAGATACTGCAGTTTGTCCTCGGTGTCTTTCCACTCTTCGGCTTGCGGCAGTGGCGCTTTGGATTTGGTAATCGACGGCCATTTGCGTGCGAGTTCAACGTTGAGCTTGATGAACTGCTGCTGTTTGGCTGGTACGTCTTCTTCTGCATAGATTGCATTCACCGGGCATTCTGCAACACACACCGCGCAGTCGATACACTCGTCCGGATCGATGGTCAGAAAATTAGGGCCTTCGCGAAAGCAGTCTACCGGGCACACATCCACGCAATCGGTGTAGCGACAGTGGATGCAGGATTCGGTCACAACGTGGGTCATAACAGTCCTATTTATGAGTATTTTTGAAACAAATTGCGAGGCTGACTACGGCATCAGGGCAAGTAACCCAGAGTTCAGGCTGATTGAAGCCGTATTCATAAGGCCCCGTATTTTAAGTTAATTCGTGGTCCCTCACAAATCAGGCTTAGATGTTTTTTGAATATGCAAATATCTGCACGAGGTAATGGTGAATTATTTGGCAAGAGGCTTTGAAATTAAATCAAGCCGGTGTTCAGCGACTGACAGGCTGCATACGATAAAATCGCCCATCGTTTGTCGAGGAAAACATGGAAACCAATGCCGCCCGTGCTGCTATTTTTAACCGTATTCGCAAAGCCCAACATCGTCCGTCCGAGCCAACGCAGACAGAATTGACCCAGGTTGCGCAATATCTGGCCGACCACGAAGGTGGTCCGCGCCCTGATATTGGCACTGATCTGGTCGAGCGTTTTCGTCAGCAAGCTTTGCGCACATCGCAAACTCTGGATGAAGTCGCCAGCCTCGACGAAGTGCCAGCGGCTGTTGCTCGCTATCTCGATGGCATTGGTGTTGCCAAAACGGCGATTGCCTGGCAGACGCTGACAGCGCTGCCTTGGCAGCCCGCAGGGATTGATGTCGCCTTTCGTCCACCAGTCAATGAAGATCTGGTGGGCATTACGGGTTGCTTTTGCGCTGTTGCAGAAACCGGTACGCTGATGATGCTGTCGGGTGCGCAAACCTTTGCTTCGGCGGCTTTGCTTCCTGAGACGCACATTGCGATTGTGCCCATGTCGCGCATTGTCGGCGCTATCGAAGATGGCTTCGCGTTAGCGAAGGCCGAACGCGGTGAACTGCCACGCGCAACCAATTTCATTTCTGGACCTTCGCGTACTGGCGATATCGAGCAAACCATCGTGCTCGGCGCGCATGGTCCTTATCGCGTGCATGTGATTTTGTTGCGTGACCTTTAATTTTACGATTTAAGTCCAAAGCCAAGCATGAAGCCTTCGATTCTTGTTACCCGCGCCGTCTTCCCGGATGTGGTGGCCCGCTTGTCCGAACACTTTACGGTTGAGGACAACCCTGATGATCATATTTTCAGTGAAGCAGAACTGATTCAAAAACTGCAGGGTAAAGACGGCCTGTTCGCCAATCCGGCTGATCGTATTTCTGCTGCATTGATACAAGCTTGTCCGCAGCTCAAAGCAGTCTGCAATATGGCAGTCGGTTACAACAACGTTGATGTCGCTGCTGCCACAGCAGCCGGCATCATGGTGACCAACACGCCGGATGTGTTGAATGAAACGACGGCCGATTTTGGCTGGGCCTTGCTGATGGCAACGGCGCGCCGCGTCACCGAGTCCGAGCATTATCTGCGTGCTGGCAAATGGCAAAAATGGACTTACGATGGTTTTCTTGGGGCTGACGTGCATGGCTCGACCTTGGGCGTGATTGGTATGGGCCGTATCGGTCAGGCGATTGCCCGCCGCTCTATGGGTTTTGATATGCAGGTGGTGTATCACAACCGTAGTCGTCTGACCCCCGAACTGGAAGCACGCGCCAACAATGCCCGCTATCTGAGTCGCGATGCGCTGCTGCAAACGGCAGACCATGTGGTGCTGGTGCTGCCTTACTCAGCAGCGGTACATCATTTCATTGGTGCCGATGAACTCGCGCTCATGAAGCCGGGCGCAACGCTGGTCAATATTGCCCGTGGTGGCATTGTTGACGACGCGGCGCTGATTGCCGCGTTAAAGCAGGGCCAGATTGCTGCTGCCGGGCTCGACGTGTTCGAGAACGAGCCTGCATTCAATCCGGCGTTTCTTTCTTTGGAAAACGTCGTGCTTACACCCCACATTGCCAGCGCATCGGCGCCGACGCGTCGCGCCATGGCCAATTGCGCCGCCATGAATCTGATTGCAGCCTTGTCAGGGCAGACGCCGCCCAATCTGCTTAATCCGCAGGCAGTTAAATAATTAATACACAGGAGCAGCGCTTGGCCGATATCTCAATTATTCAAAACCACAATTTGACTATGGAAGCAGCGCGCAGCGCGGCACAAACAGTCGCCGACCAGATGGTGGCCGATTACGACATGGTGGCAGAGTGGTCCGGTAACGTGTTGTCGTTCACGCGCAGTGGTGTGTCAGGGACGTTGGCGATTGCCGAAACAGAGGCGCGTCTGGAAATCACGTTGGGTTTCATGCTTAAAGCGTTTGCTGCGAAAATCGAAGAGCAGGTGGCGAAGAATATGCAGAAGGTATTCTCCGCCACTGCTTAAGTTGTTGAAGTCGCTTCAGTTCTGATCAGACGCCAAGCAATTCGACATCAAATATCAGCGTGGCATTCGGTGGAATAACGCCGCCGGCGCCGCGTGCACCGTAGCCGAGTGCAGCCGGAATCACCAGCTTGCGCTTGCCGCCAACCTTCATGCCTTGCACGCCCTGATCCCAACCCTGGATCACATTGCCTGCGCCCAGCGGAAAATCAAACGGGTCATTACGGTCCACGCTGGAATCGAATTTGGCACCCTGGCTGCCGTCGGCGTTTTGCAGCCAGCCGGTGTAATGAACGCTGACGTGGTTGCCGGCAACGGCTTCATCGCCTTCGCCAACGGTTAAATCTTCATACTGCAGCCCGGAGGCGGTCATGATGAGCGACATGGTTTTCCTTCGTATTGGGTGAAATAAGAGCGCGCATTTTAGCAGTAAGCGCGCTTTGTCCCTGTGCGGCATATAAGCACGACGCTTCTTTTATAATGCAAAAAAACTCGGGTCCTTCATGAACGCTGTATTGACTTCTTTTGTCCGCGCACTGCTATCGCAATTGCATATTCGCATGTTGCTATTGACGGTCATGCCGTTTGTCCTTGCGCTGGGTTTGTGGGGGCTGTTGCTGTGGGCCGGTTTACAGCCGCTGATTGATGCATTGCAAAGGGGCTTTGCCGATTATTCCCTGTTTCATGCTGCCGGCAATTTGCTCGAGTCCTTCGGGCTGGGGGCAATCAAAACCTTGCTGGTCCCTTTACTGGCGATGTGGCTGCTGCTGCCGTTCATGATTTTAACGGCGCTGTTGCTGGTCGGATTATTGGCCATGCCGGTGATTGCCCGCCATCTCGGACAACGCACCTATGCGCAATTGGCGCATCGTCATGGTGGCTCCCTGATGGGCAGTGTCTGGGTGTCGCTGTCTTCGTTTTTTGTTTTTCTGCTGGTGTGGCTGATCACCTTGCCGCTCAACCTGATTCCTGCCTTTGCTTTCGTCGTGCAGCCGCTGCTATGGGGCTGGCTGGCTTGCCGGGTAATGGCTTACGATGCACTGGCTGATTATGCGGATGCTGATGAGCGGCGTGAAATTTTGCGCAGCCGCCGCTGGCCTTTGCTGATGATAGGCGTGGCCACCGGTGTACTGGGCGCAGTACCCGGCCTGGTCTGGCTCGGCGGTGTAGCGTCGGTGATTTTTTTCCCGATACTGGCAGCAATGTCTATCTGGCTGTATTTGCTGGTCTTTGTTTTTAGCGGCTTATGGTTTCAACATTACTGTCTGGCCGAACTGGCAAGGCATCGTGCACTTTCACAGCGCATTATTGAACTCAACGAACGGACCTGATATGGCATTTGGCATCATCATCATTGGCGACGAAATTTTGTCAGGCAAACGTACAGACAAACATCTGGCGAAATACATTGAGTTGTTAAGTGCGCGGGGTTTGCAGCTGGCCTGGGCCGAATATCTGGGCGACGATCCGCAGCGCCTGACGGCCACTTTGCGCCGCACCCTGGCCAGTGAGGATATTGTATTTTCCTGCGGCGGCATTGGCGCTACACCCGACGACCATACCCGCCAGTGTGCAGCCAATGCCCTGGGCGTGAATCTGGTTTTGCATCCGCAGGCACGTGAAAAAATTAATGAACGCATTGCCGATGTCGCGCGTGAATCCGGCAAAGAACCTGATTACAGTGCGGCAGATAATATGCATCGTCTGAAAATGGGTGAATTCCCACAAGGCGCAGACATCATTCCCAACCCGTTCAACAAAATTCCGGGCTTCTCCGTGAAGAACCTGCACGCGGGGGCGCATTATTTTGTGCCCGGTTTTCCGGTGATGGCCGCGCCGATGATGGAGTGGGTACTCGACACTTGTTATGCGCCGCTGTTTCACCAGACAGCGTATGTTGAAAAATCGGTGTTTGTGTATGAATCGATGGAGTCGCTGCTGACGCCTCTGATGGAGGCGATTGAAGCCCAGTATCCGGGGATTAAAATTTTTAGCCTGCCCAGCGTAGGCGACGCGCAGCGGCGCCGGCATATCGAGCTGGGCGTCAAGGGTGAGCCGGCTCTGGTTGAACTGAGCTTTGCGCAAATGCTGGCGGGTCTGGATTTGCTCAGACAGGAGTATGTGCTGGCGGTATAAGTTTCAAGTCATTGCCCTGCATTGCGTGGAATAGTCAGTGAAGCAAAGTCACTGGATCCCGGCCTGCGCCGGGATGACGAATTACAGCCATCTAGCCACACAAACGTCGTCCCGGCGCAGGCCGGGATACAGTGTCTTTAATTGTGATCCCAAAAAACATCTCGTTTGAGAACTTATAAAAATAAAATTCAGTATCAAGCCTCCATCAAACCCTGCTTGCGAATAAACGCAATCACCTCGGCCACACCATCACCGCTTTTCAGATTGGTGAATACAAACGGCCGCTCGCCACGCATTTTTTTTGCATCCGCTGCCATCACGTCAAGGTTGGCACCCACATAGGGAGCCAGATCGGTTTTGTTAATGATCAGCAGATCCGAACGCGTAATGCCGGGGCCGCCCTTGCGCGGGATTTTTTCGCCACCAGCGACATCGATTACATAGATAGTCAGGTCCGATAATTCGGGGCTGAAGGTCGCTGCCAGGTTGTCGCCGCCGGACTCGACCAAAATCAAATCGAGATCAGGAAAGTCCGCACTCATGCGGGCAATGGCTTCCAGATTGATGGAGGCATCTTCGCGAATCGCGGTGTGCGGGCAACCACCGGTTTCGACCCCCATCAGGCGTTCGGCTGGCAAGGCATCGGCCCGCAGCAGAATTTCCATGTCTTCTTTGGTGTAAATGTCATTGGTGATGACGGCCATTTCATAATGGTCGCGCATTTGCTTGCACAGCATTTCGCACAGGGCAGTTTTGCCGGAGCCGACAGGGCCGCCGATACCGACGCGCAGGGGATTAACAGTACTCATGGGGATCTCAATGATAAAAATTCAGTAAAAATTCAGGAACGGTAAAGGCGACTGTATTGCACTTCATGCTGCATCGAAAACAGTGACAAGCCGGGCGCCCAGTTTGACAGTTCATCGTCTGCAAGCATCTGAGCAGTTTGCGCTGCAGCTTCGAGTTCAGTATGCAAGGACAGCAAGAGCCGCTGCCCCGAGACTTGTCCCAGCGGCACTGATTTGACGCACACCAGCACCTGATTTTCTGCCCACGAAAACAGCATGCCAAGCAATGCGGCTTCTGCTGGTACGGCTAGGGCTACCGAGGCAGCGGCCAAGGCAGTCGGAAAAGGGATGTCGGCCTGAGCTTCCAGCATGCTTAATAGTGTGGCGTCACAAATTTTCAATTCACCGACCAGCTTGCCCAGCGAATAGCCCATTTGTATGGTTTCAGCGCGAAACTCTGCGCTTTCACGGGAGGCGATGAAGATCGCTGTCCAATGGCTGACCGCTGCGGCGTCACGTGCAGCAAAGGCCTGTAACAAGCGCCACAGCAAGGGCGCTTCAAAACGCGCCATGACTTCATGCAGCATGTCGACGATCCATTCGCGCGCACTGGCTTCCGTCTTGACCAGACCGTTTTCAATCGCCGCTTCCAGCCCTTGCGAATAACTGTAGGCACCCACCGGCAGCGAAGGGCTGGCCAGCTGTAACAGATGGAGCAAGGACGCTGCCGGTAAGCTCATGACTTGTCGCCGGGGCGATGAATTTTTTGCCGCAACGGGATCGGTGCCAGAGGATTATGCGGATGGCCATCGTCGTGATGGTGTCCGCCGCCGTAAGCGCCGGCTTCCGGCTCAAACGGCGCCGCTTCTTCAATCACGTTGGCACCCAGTCCCAGCAACATGTCCTTCAAGACCGGGTCTTTGCGAATGCGTAAAAACCCCTGGCCAGCCAAATCGCCGACCTGCGCTTGCGTATGCCGGTTCCCCAGATGAAAAGCGCAGCGCAGCAGTGCCAGCGGCGTGGCGCATTCGACGCGATAAGTGGCTTCATCGGCCGCCGTGATTTTCACCACCCGGCCATCATCGCCGCGCAGCAGATCGCCGTTGCGCAGCACGGTGCCGCGCACGGTGAAAACGGCGACGTCTTCGCCGGAAACCAAGGTGGCGCGTAAACGGCTTTTTTCGCGTCGTTCGTAAGGCAGGATCAGTTCACCGTCTATCTGCGCGGCGCTGTCGATTTTTGTGTTTAGTGTCAGCATGAGTTCTTAAAACAAAAAATAACGCTGCGCCATAGGCAGCACTTTGGCTGGCTCGCAGATCAGCAACTGACCATCGGCGCGCACTTCATAGGTTTCGGAATCGACTTCCATGGTCGGCGTGTAGCCGTTATGGATCATGTCGGACTTGCGCAAGTTGCGCATGTTTTTGACAGCAGCCAAGGGCTTGTTGAGCTTTAACATGTCGCCAATGCCTTCGTCATAAGCCAATTGCGAAACAAAGGTAAACGAAGTCTTCAGCCCGCCACCATAGGCGCCGAACATTTTGCGATAGTGAACCGGTTGCGGTGTCGGAATCGACGCGTTCGGGTCACCCATTTGTGCCGCGGCGATCATGCCGCTTTTTAAAATCATCGAAGGTTTGACGCCGAAGAACGCCGGTTTCCACAACACCAGATCGGCAATCTTGCCCGGCTCAATCGAGCCCACCATGTGTGAAATACCATGCGTGATTGCCGGGTTGATCGTGTATTTGGCGATATAGCGTTTGGCGCGGAAGTTGTCGTTGCGGCTGACGTCTTCCTTCAATGAGCCGCGCTGGGTTTTCATTTTGTGCGCGGTCTGCCAGGTTCGCATGACCACTTCACCGACACGGCCCATGGCCTGCGAGTCGGACGACATCATCGAGATGGCGCCCAGATCGTGCAGGATATCTTCGGCAGCGATGGTCTCGCGCCGTATGCGTGATTCGGCAAAGGCGATGTCTTCGGTAATGGAAGCGTCGAGATGGTGGCAGACCATCAGCATGTCCAGATGCTCGTCGAGCGTGTTGACCGTGTAGGGTCGGGTCGGGTTGGTCGACGAGGGCAGCACATTGCTCTGACCAATGGCGGCAATGATGTCGGGCGCATGTCCGCCGCCTGCACCTTCGGTATGGAAGGTGTGGATGGTGCGGTCTTTGAAGGCGGCCAGTGTGTGTTCGAGAAAACCGGATTCATTTAAGGTGTCGGTATGAATGGCGACTTGCACATCCATCCGGTCGGCAACGGACAGGCAGTTGTCGATGGCAGCGGGCGTAGTGCCCCAGTCTTCGTGCAGTTTCAAGCCGATCGCGCCGGCGCGAATTTGCTCTTCCAGTGGCAGCGGCAGGCTGACATTGCCCTTGCCCAGAAAGCCCAGGTTCATCGGAAACGCATCGGCGGCTGACAGCATCGAATGCAAATGCCACGGACCTGGCGTACAGGTGGTGGCAGCGGTGCCGACGGCCGGGCCGGTGCCGCCACCGAGCATGGTGGTCACGCCGGACATTAAGGCTTCGTCAATTTGTTGCGGGCAGATGAAATGGATGTGGCTGTCAATGCCGCCTGCAGTGACGATCATGCCTTCGCCGGCAATGATTTCAGTGGCCCCGCCAATGGCCATGGTGACATCCGGCTGAATGTCTGGATTGCCAGCCTTGCCGATGGCGGCGATGCGGCCCGCCTTGATGCCGATGTCGGCTTTGACGATGCCCCAGTGGTCGAGGATGACGGCGTTGGTAATGACGGTGTCCATCACGTCGCGGTGCGCGCGTTGTGACTGGCCCATGCCGTCGCGAATCACTTTGCCGCCGCCAAATTTAACTTCTTCGCCGTAGGTCGTGTGGTCTTTTTCGATTTCGATAAACAGTTCGGTGTCAGCCAGACGGATGCGGTCGCCTGTGGTCGGGCCAAACATTTCGGCATAGGCCTTGCGTGAGATTTTGCTCATTTTAATTTCCCCATTACCTTGCCGTTAAAGCCATACACTTTTCTGTCGCCTGCCAGCGCGACCAATTCGACAGTGCGCTCTTGCCCCGGCTCAAACCGTACTGCAGTGCCCGCAGCGATATTGAGTCGCATGCCGTAAGCGATCTCACGATCAAATTGCAAGGCCGGATTGGTTTCGAAAAAATGGAAATGCGAGCCGATTTGAATCGGCCGGTCGCCACTGTTGGCCACTTTCACGGTTGCTGTTCTGCGTCCGACATTGAGTTCAATATCGCCTTCTTCAATCAGCATTTCGCCTGGAATCATGCTCTTCTCCGTAATCTGGTCTGGGCCATCATGGAATCGGGTTGTGGACAGTAACGAGCTTGGTGCCATCCGGAAAAGTCGCTTCGATCTGTATGTCGGGAATCATTTCAGGAATGCCTTCCATCACATCGGCGCGGGTCAGTATGTTGGCGCCGTCAGACATCAGCTCGGCCACGGTTTTACCGTCGCGCGCGCCTTCCATGATGGCAGCGCTAATCAAGGCCACAGCTTCCGGATAATTCAGTTTGAGTCCGCGTGCGCGCCTGCGCTCGGCCACCAGCGCTGCAGTAAAAATCAGCAGCTTGTCTTTTTCTCTTGGGGTCAGATCCATTGTTTTCTCCTTGTTTCAGGTATTCCAGATTCTTGGTATTACGGCTTGATGTTCCATCAACGCCGGGCGCAACACCTGCCAGGCTTGCAGCATGACCTGGCGCGCGACTTCGCTGGAGTGTCCCAGATAACGAACGATCATCACCGATTTCATTTGCGTAGCGCCAAATTTGCCCACACCGCCGGTGGCAGCTTGTGCCTGTTCGCGCAAGCTCGCCAGTATTGCCGGTGGCTGTGCCGTACCGACGGCGATCAGGCTGGCGCAGACGCTATAGCCGGCCAGTCCCAAAGGACTCTGCATTTGCCGGCTGCCGCCAATCAGACAACCTTGTTCCAGCCATAGGGGTTTGCCGTTGCGGTAGATCGTCAGGTGTTGGCGCAGGCGGCCGTGGTCAAATTTTTCGCCGGATGCGGTGCGGCCAAAGCAGAGGATTTCGCAGCCCAGATAACGGGCTTCGTCAGCCAGATGAATACGGTTGTCGAAGATGACGTCGGCACCGTTGAATAAAATCGTTTCTTGCGGCATCCATTCGATGGCTGCCTGTTCTGCTACTTCGAGTTCTATCAACTGGCGCGAGACATGGCCATTGGCGCGGTACCATTTTGCTGCGCCCGGCGTTGACAGAAATGCGTGCGCTTGTTCTGCTGCTTGGGCTTTGATGCGCAATTCGTCGCCACCGACTACGCCACCCGGTGGATGAACCAGCACCGCATGACAGACAGCAGGATCTTCCGGATACAGGGGTTTTTGAACGCGCAAAGGCCCGAAGTGTGCGCGCTGCATCAGGCGGGTGGTGTCGCCGTCGCGCTGGAAGCCGAGCGAGAGCGTGGCCAGCAAATGCTGGCGCGCGGGCAGGTCAGGGGGAAGGACAGCCGCATCAGGGGCATGCGGGTCGGCGAGTTGTCTCATGTAGTACGAGCGGCTTTACCTGTAGAAAATTATGCGTTCGGCGGACGTGCAGTATAACGACGCAGACGTGGGCCGTATTTTGTCATAGCAGGGAGCGTGCCATAAGAAAAATGCTGTCGGCCTTGGCCGTATGGACAGACTGTCAGAGGACGGGTCTCATCACATGCCTCATGACATGCCCTCTGACAGTGCGTGCATTGCAGGGTTTTTGATTATTGCCAGCAGATGGTGCAGTTGACAGGGGCGTATCGCAGATGCGGTGTTGGCAGTGTAACTAAAGCCTGATTCAAGCGTTTTTCCTCAAATGCCCGAATGCGGCCAGACACATTTTCATTGCATAAATAACGATCAGGGTACCCACTAAGTCGCCGGTAAACATCGCAACGAAGCCTTGCAGCGGATTGGACGAAAATCCGCGAAGTGCAAACCAAATCTGGTGCAGGCATGCGCTGGTTGCCGAGTAAATGAGGATGAGTATCGAGAGCCGGTAGGCGGTGAGTTGTTTCAGCGTGGATGGCATGCCCCAGTACAAAGCGCAGCGGTAAACCAGAAAGGGCGCACCAGCGGAAATAGTCGCTGCGCCAAAGCCGGTAACAATGTCCATCTCCGGGAATTTCATCAAGATAATAGTGGCAGCAGCAAGAAACAAACCGGTAGAGCCTTCTTCGGCAAATAACAAGGTACACAATAGGCGCATACCAGCCGGCAGGAAAATCCAGTTCACACCCGGTGAATACTCCAGCGCTTCAAACAATGAGGTATTCAGATTATAAAAACCAAGATACAACAAGCCAGAAAAAATAATGGAAAAAAGCTGAAGCTGCATAGATTTGTTATTATTTTTTTAATATAAAAAAGCCAGAGATTTTCTTTTTTGACTTTGTCGTCTTTATTATTTCGTAATCATAGGGTTTGTGAAATTTAAAGCATACCCATACTAATACCAAATTAGTGAAAAAGTGAACTGTTGGTAAGCTTTTGTTGAAATTGATTTGCTTCTCATCTGCAGTTTCGGTTTTCGCAAGACGAAAAAAATCCAGCTTGGCCGCTAGGCTCAAGCTGGATTGTCTGACCAGGGTCAGTAATTATTTTTTGCTGCGGGCGCCGACTTTAGCCGCTGCCTGTGTCATTTGCGATGCAGCTGTATTCATGTTCGACTCCATGGCTTCAACGGCCATTTTGCTGGTTTTGGTCATTTGTTCGTAGCCAGATTGCGCATTGCCCATAGCGGACTTCAGCATGTCAATCAGGTTTTCGGAACCGGCCGGTGCCATTTTTTTAGCTTCATCAAACAGCGAAACAAGCTTGCGATTGTTTTCTGCCATTTGTGTTTCGGTCGCTTTCGTGATGTCATTTTGGGCGCTGGTAGCGATGCTTGCCAATTCGCGACCGTAGGCCATGACCATTTCTGCCTGTGGTTGCGCCTGGGTGGCTGAGAGACCAAAAAATTCTTGTGCGTCTTTTGCGCTCAGTATGTTGTGTGCGTTTGCGACAGAAGTTTCCAACGCAGATTTCGCTGTTTGCAGGCTCAGGCCCATCATTTTTTCTACGCTTTCCATCATTTTCTCAGTCAGCGCGGTAGTAAAAATGAGTTGGGATTCGATTTGATGACGTGCTGCAGCGGAAAATTGTTCGTTTGTAGATGTAAGCATAATGGCTCCTGAGGAATAAGGTAATGTCAACGGGTCAAATGGCTATGGACTTAAAGCCTTACTAAAGGCTTTACTTAAGGCCGTACTGAAGGCTTTGTGCATCGCAACAATTCAACATTATAATTTTTAAATTCAATGTGTCAAGCAAAAAATATTGCGTTGCACCATTTTTTTTGATTTGTGTACTGTCGCTTAAATAATCAGACTGCATTGCCTTGTATAAGCGGTAAATTAATGTTTAGCGGACCCCATGCTAGACTGCCCAAAATTTTCTAGCAGGGTATGCATTTTGAAGGCTTTTTACAGTGATCGCTTTGTCTTACCTCTACCCAGCGGGCATCGCTTTCCGATGCAAAAATATCGCATGCTGCGCGAAGCGCTAGCCCGTACTCTGCCTGATACGGAATTTCTGGAGCCTGACGCAGCTAGCGATGGCGTGCTGGCATTAGCTCATCACCCGCTGTATATCCATCGTGTAATCAGCGGCGCCTTGTCGGATCAAGAGCAAAAAGCGATTGGTTTCCCCTGGTCGCCTGAGATGGTGGAACGTTCACGCCGCTCTGCTGGCGCGACGATAGCAGCCTGTCGCGCTGCCATTTTGGAAAGAGTCGCGGTCAATCTTGCTGGCGGCACGCATCATGCGCAGGCAGACAGAGGGGAAGGTTTTTGCGTCTTCAATGATGCCGCCATTGCTGCGCGGCTGATGCAAGCCGAGCGTAGGGTGGCGCGGGTTGCCATTATTGATCTCGATGTCCACCAGGGTGATGGTACTGCCGCGATTTTGGCCAAGGACGACTCCGTGTTTACCTTATCCATACACGGTGAACGTAACTATCCGTTTACCAAGACAGTCAGCGACCTTGATGTCGCTTTGGCAGATGGGACGGATGACGCGCATTATCTGCCGGCACTGGAGCAGGCTCTGTCTGAACTGTTTACGCGTTTTTCTCCGCAATTAATTATTTACCTCGCCGGCGTTGATCCGCATGAAGGTGACCGGCTGGGGAGACTGAATTTGACGATGGACGGCTTGGCTGCACGCGACCGCATGGTGATGCATGCGGCCCGGGAGCGCAATTTGCCGGTAGCCATTGCGATGGCCGGTGGCTATGGAAAAAACATGGAAGACACGGTTGCCGCGCATTTGCAAACGATCTGTATTGCAGCGGAGTTTGCATGAAGCATCGAGGTAAAACCAGCTTGATTGAGGCTGGCATGCCCCTGTTGTTTGTACTGATCTGGAGCACCGGTTTTATTGTGGCCAAATTTGGTCTGCCTTATGCGCCGACGCTGACTTTCCTGTCATTGCGTTATATCGGTGTGCTGCTGGTGTTAATTCCAAGCCTGGTCATGTTGCGTGCACCGTGGCCACAAGGCAGCGTGCTTCATATCGCAATTGCCGGTGTACTTGTTCAAGCTGGCTATTTGTCTGGCGTGTGGTGCGCCATCAAGTTGGGCATGCCGGCCGGTTTGGCCGCGTTAATCGTTGGCCTGCAGCCCTTGCTGACCGGACTTGCCGCCGGTCTGGTGGGTGAGCCGGTAAGGATGAGACAGTGGCTGGGACTGCTGCTGGGTTTGGCCGGCGTGCTCCTGGTAGTGGCCAACAAACTGAGCTTTGTGGGTGTGAGCTTGCAGTCGGTGTCCTTGTGTGTAATGGCCTTGTTTTCAATTACTGCGGGCACGCTGTATCAAAAACGGTTTTGTCCGCAATTTGATTTGCGCGTCGGAGCGGCAATTCAGTTTTCGGCTTCGCTGCTGGTGACGCTGCCCTTAGCCATTGTTCTGGAGCACCTGAGACCTGCTTTTGACACAGTACAATGGACCACCCCCTTCATATTGTCGTGGCTGTGGTCGGTGCTGGCCTTGTCGATCGGTGCAATGTTTTTGTATTACGCACTGATCCGTAAAAGCGCAGCAACGCATGTATCAAGTTTGATGTATCTGACGCCACCAGTCACGGCACTGATTGCCTGGCTGCTGTTTGATGAATCCTTCACCCTGACGGGACTGGCTGGCATGCTGACAGCCGTGGTCGGGGTGGCTTTTGTAGTGAAAAAATAATGCGCAATCAGGCAAAGACCCGAGAAGATTTTCGTCATTTTTATCCGATTACAACACGCTGGATGGACAACGATGCCTACGGCCATGTCAACAACGTGGTGTATTACTTATGGTTCGACACGGTAGTGAACCAATTTCTGATTGCCAACGGCACGCTGGATATTCATGCCGGCGAAACCATTGGTTTAGTCATCGAGAGCCATTGCAATTATTTTTCGCCACTTGCCTTCCCTGAACCAGTCACTGCCGGTTTGTGCGTCTCACGACTGGGAAACACCAGCGTGCGCTACGAAGTCGGTATTTTCCGCGGCGATGAAGACATGGCTTCGGCACAAGGACATTTCGTCCATGTGTATGTAGACCGCGTCAGCCGTAAAGCCGTTTCCATTCCTGCAGCAACACGCAGCTTGCTGCATTCCATACAAAATTTATCTTCATCGGAGTCAGCATGATTACCTCGCCTGAACAAGCAGCGGTGGATGCCGCCATTACCTCGCGCCGTTCGATCCGCGCATTTTTACCTGCGCCGGTTGCGCGTGAAGATATTGAAGCCTTGCTGTCGGTGGCTGCACGCGCGCCTTCCGGCTCCAATACACAACCCTGGAAAGTACGGGTGCTGACCGGGGCGACACTTAAAAATTTGTCGGACGAAATTTTGCAGGCCTATCTCGATCCTGCGCAGGTGAGCAGTCATAAAGAGGAATATCAGTATTACCCGCGTCAGTGGGTGGCGCCTTACATCGACCGCCGGCGCAAAGTTGGTTGGGATTTGTATGCGCTGATGGGCCTGACGCGTGAAGACAAGGCTGGCATGCAAGCGCAGCACGGCCGCAATTACACTTTTTTTGATGCGCCAGTTGGTCTCATTTTCACCATCGACCGGGTGATGGAGCAGGGCTCATGGCTGGATTACGGCATGTTCTTGCAAAACATTATGGTGGCCGCGCGTGGTCGCGGTCTTGATACCTGCCCGCAAGCGGCGTTTACGATTTTTCACAGCGTCATCGCACGCGTGCTGAATTTGCCTGATAGCGAGCAGCTGGTATGCGGTATGGCGCTGGGCTATGCAGACCCGGAAAAAATTGAAAATACTTTGCTGACTGAGCGAGAGTCGGTTGCCGGCTTTGCGCAATTTCTGGAATAAAAAATGAAAAAAATCGCAGTCATTGCCGGTGATGGAATTGGTCAGGAAGTTGTGCCCGAAGGCCTGCGCGTGCTGGATGCAGCGGCACGAAAATTCGGTCTGGCTTTGTCCTTCGATCATTTTGATTTTGCCAGCTGCGACTACTTCTTACGTCATGGTCAGATGATGCCTGACGACTGGAAAGAACAAATAGGCGGACATGACGCGATTTTTTTTGGTGCAGTCGGCTGGCCGCAGAAGGTGCCCGATCACATTTCCTTATGGGGGTCGCTGCTGAAATTCCGGCGCGAGTTTGATCAGTATGTGAACTTGCGGCCTTGCCGGCTGATGCCGGGCATTCCATCACCGCTGGCCAATCGCAAACCCGGCGATATTGATTTTTATGTCGTGCGTGAAAACACGGAAGGCGAATATTCTTCAGTCGGCGGACGGATGTATGAAGGGACCGAGCGCGAAGTGGTCATTCAGCAAAGTGTTTTTTCGCGTACCGGCACCGACCGGATTTTGAAATATGCGTTCGAACTCGCGCAAAGCCGGCCGAAAAAACATCTGACTTCGGCCACCAAGTCCAATGGCATATCGATCACCATGCCGTATTGGGATGAACGGGTTGCAACAATGGCGCAGGCCTATCCGCAGGTGAAATGGGACAAATATCACATCGATATACTGGCCGCGCAATTTGTATTGCATCCTGACTGGTTTGACGTGGTGGTGGCATCGAATCTGTTTGGCGACATCCTCTCCGATCTTGGCCCTGCCTGCACCGGCACGATTGCGATTGCTCCTTCCGCCAACATTAATCCGGAAGGACTTTTTCCCTCCTTGTTTGAGCCTGTGCATGGTTCGGCACCCGATATTGCGGGCAAGGGCGTGGCCAATCCGATTGGCCAAATCTGGTGTGGCGCGATGATGCTTGAGCATTTTGGCTATGTTGAAGCAGGGGCTGCGATTGTCAGCGCGATTGAACGCGTGCTGCAAGCCGGACCGGCGCACGCACCGTTTACGCCGGATATTGGCGGCAAAGCAGGCACGGCCGACCTTGGCCGCGCGATTGCCGAGGCAATCTGAAAAGTGATTGGCGGTTAAGATTTCTATTCTGAAATTTTAAAATTAAAAGCATTGAGAAAAAACAATGTCTAATCATAATTTTGTTTAAAAAATCTCCCTAACTCCCTAATTCTCTTGCGAATTTTCTTCGTTTTGCTAAACTGCAAGAAATTTTCCAATTCGCATTTAGGTCGGGAGTACAGATGGTTAGGATTTCGTTTGGCATAGTGGTTTCCCTGGTGGCAGCAGTGATGCTGAGCCCTGCAGCGATGGCCGCTTCAGCAAAAACAAGGCACGCCGTTGCTGAGAAAAAAGTAGTCAAACACAAGGCCAAGTCTGCGCCAAAAGCGATTGTCCTCAAGAGCAAACCAAACATTAATCTGGCGACGAGCAAGAGTAAGCATAAGTCGGGTTTCCAACACGCAGCCTACGCGTCGGCATTGTCCGGCGTGCCGCCCTTGCTGAGTGCTGGCGATCTGGCTGGTCTGAGTCTGACTCGCGATGCGCTTGACCTGAAATCCAATGTGGCCCTGGTACTTGATCAGACCACGAATGAAATTCTGTTTGAAAAAAATGCTGCCGTGGCTTTGCCGATTGCATCCATTACCAAGCTCATGACCAGTCTGGTTGTGGTTGAAGCCAAGCAGGATATGGAAGAACTGCTGACTGTTACTGAAGACGACGTGGATCGTGAAAAGTTCAGTCACTCACGTCTGCGAGTTGGTTCGCAGCTGACCCGTTCCAACATGTTGCACATCGCTTTGATGAGTTCTGAAAATCGCGCCGCCTCTTCGCTGGGACGTCACTATCCGGGCGGCTTGCGTTCCTTCGTCGCTGCGATGAATGCCAAAGCCGCTGAGCTGGGCATGAACAGTTCGCATTTTTCGGATTCCACAGGATTGATGAGTACCAATGTATCCAGTGCCCGCGACCTGGCCAAGCTGGTATTGGCGGCTCATCACCACGCCATCATTCGACAGTATTCGACAGATAGCCGTTATGCAGTTGATCCGGGCGGCCCGCAGCTGCAATATCGGAATTCAAATGGGCTGATCGAAAACCCTGACTGGGAAATCGGCTTGCAGAAAACGGGTTACATCTCAGAAGCAGGGCGTTGTCTGGTCATGCAGGTCAATATCGCTGACCGTCCAGTTGTGATGATTTTCCTTGATGCGAAGAGCAAGCAGTCACGTCTGGGCGACGCCAGCCGGATTCGCAAATGGCTGGAAAATCGTGCTTCTTCGGCGATGTCTCAGCATGCTGCACGACGCAGTTAAGACTGATCAGCACATAAAAAAAGCGAACCGTGGTTCGCTTTTTTTTTATAGATTTTCAAACTAACTGTTTAAGTATTTAACTATTTAACTTTTAGCGCATTTTTTCTGGCATATAGCCCAGCACAGTGGAAATCGCATTCACTGTTTGCATCAAATCTTCCAGCCATTCTTCCTGCAAGCGGTCTGCTGGTGCCGAGATCGACAAGCCGGCAATCAACTGCCCGGAATCATCGCGAATGCCGGCTGCCATGCAGCGTACACCAAGTTCGAGTTCTTCATTGTCCCGAGCATAGCCACGCGAACGGACCAGCGATAAATCACGTTCCAGTTTGGCCAGATCGGTGATTGAATTTTTGTTGTGTCCCGCCAGCCCGGTACGGGTCGCATAAGCACGAACAAGTTTGGGCTCGTCAATGGATAGAAACAATTTGCCGGTGGAAGTCAGGTGCAAGGGTGCACGACCACCAATGGCGCGTACGACCTGCATACCAGAGCGTTCTGAAAAAGCCCGGTCGATATAGACAATTTCATCCCCTTGCCTGACCGACAAGTTGACTGTCTGTTGCGTCTTGTTGTGCAGCGCACGCATCAGCTCGACCGATGCTTCGCGCACATTGAGCCGGCTTTTGACGATATTGCCCAGTTCAAGCAATCGCATGCCAAGGCGATAGCTGCCCGGCTCAGAGCGGTCAACGAATCGCTTGGTGACCATATCATTGAGAATGCGATGCGCTGTTGATGGGTGCAGTCCGGTTACCTTGGCTAATTCCTTCAGGCTGACCGGGTCGGGATAGCTGGCTAAGGCATCGAGCAGCATGATCATGCGCTCGATGACCTGAATCGATGTTTTGTCGTTGCTGACTGCGATGCTTGAATCGGTTTTCATGGTGCGTTTGGTGCGATGCAATAAGCATCTTTATACCACAATGCGAAAAATTAATTGCGTTCGCGGCCAAAAGATTTCGCCGAGTACGGCAAATATATTTCATCCTAGTTAAGACTGCCGCTGATGGGGCAAAGGCTGGATAATCTGGTCTTCAAAGTTGGCACATTAATCGGGAGTAATAATGCGGGTCGGACTATTTGTAACTTGTCTGGTGGACGTCATGCGTCCCGAAATCGGATTTTCTGCAATCAAACTGCTGGAGTCGGCTGGTTGTGAGGTCGTGGTGCCGGAACAGCAGACTTGCTGTGGTCAGCCCGGATACAGCGCAGGTAACCGCGAAGCTGCCCGCCAACTGGCGGAAAAATTTCTCGATGAATTCGAGAGCTTTGATTACATCGTGATTCCGTCCGGCTCTTGCGGCGGCATGGTCAAGACCCATTATGACGACGTGTTGTCTGCTGAACCGGCTTTGCTGGCAAGGCTGGCCAAGGTCAAAGCGCGGGTATTTGAGCTGACTGACTTCCTTTTCAACGTGGTCAAGCTCGACACTCTGCCCGCTGCTACTGCTGCCAGTTTCAAGGGCAAGATTACTTACCATGATTCCTGCTGCGGCTTGCGTGAACTTGGGGTGAAAGAACAGCCGCGTGCGCTGCTGGCAAAACGCGAAGGCGTTGAGCTGCAAGAGATGAACGAAGCTCGTGCCTGCTGCGGTTTTGGCGGCACCTTTGCGGTCAAATACGGCGATATTTCGACAGCGATTGTTGACGATAAATGCGCCAACATTCATGAAAGCGGCGCTGGCGCCGTCGTTCTCGGCGACCTTGGTTGCATGTTAAATATTGAAGGCCGGCTGCGGCGCACAGGGGATCACACCACCCGCGTGCTGCACGTCGCGCAAGTTTTGTCAGGAGACGCGTGATGCAAATTCAGTCCATGCACTTTAAAGCGCGTGCCGGCCAAAAACTGGCAGATCAGCGTTTGCAGCAAAATCTTAAAAAACTCTCGACCAAGTTCGTAACAGGTCGCGCCAATGCCATTACCGAGCTGGATGATTTTGAAGGCACCCGGGACGCGGCAGCAGAACGCCGCATGCGTGCGATCAATAACCTCGACGTTTGGCTGGCCACCTTTGAAAAGGAAGCTACCCGCCGCGGCGCAACCGTGCTTTACGCCGAGACCGCTGAAGATGCGTCCAGACTGGTGGTCGAGATCGCGCAGAAGCACGGCGTCAAGAAAGTGATCAAGTCCAAATCGATGGTGTCGGAAGAGATGGCTCTCAACAGCGCACTCGAAGCCGTCGGTATTACCCCGATCGAAACCGATCTGGGCGAATACATCCTGCAGATCAATGACAACGAAGCGCCTTCGCACATCATCGCGCCGGTAGTACACAAGGACAAAGAAGAGATCGCCGAGCTGTTCGCCCGCGTGCATCAAAAGCCCAGACTCACCGACATTGCCGAAATGACGCGTGAAGCGCGTGAAATCCTGCGGCCGCATTTTTTATCGGCCGAGATGGGTGTCACTGGCGGCAATTTCGTCATTGCCGAATCCGGCTCCGTAGCGGTCGTGACCAACGAAGGTAATGAAGGCATGTGCACGATCGTGCCGCCACGGGTGCATGTGGTGGTCACAGGTATTGAAAAAGTTTTGCCTACCTTGTCTGATCTGGCCACCATCATGCGGCTGTTGCCGCGCTCGGCCACAGGGCAATCGATTTCGAATTATTTTTCATTGCTGACCGGGCCGCGTGCCGCGGACGAGCAAGATGGCCCTGAGCATATGTATTTTGTGCTGGTCGATGCTGGACGTACCAGTCTGGTCGGCACCGAGTTTGAAGAGATGCTGCGCTGTATACGCTGCGGTGCCTGCATGAATCATTGTCCGGTGTATCAGAAAATCGGTGGCCACAGCTACGGCTGGGTCTATCCCGGTCCTATGGGCAGCGTACTGACGCCGTCTTATGTGGGTGTCGAAAATGCAATGGACTTGCCACAGGCTTCAACCTTATGCGGCGAATGTCATGTGGTGTGTCCGGTGAAAATTCAATTGCCCGACCTGCTGCGCAAACTGCGCGAGAAGCAGTATGCCGGCAAGATGCGCCCGGGTTTTGAATATCTGGCTTATGCGATCTGGACTTTTGTCGCCAAACGCCCGGTCTTGTATCGCATGGCAACCAGAGTGGCGGCAAGGCTGCTGAGTGTTCTGGGCGGCAGTCGCCGGCTGATTTCGACATTGCCTTTTGCCGGCGGATGGACAGATAATCGCGACATGCCTGCACCTGCAGGTAAAACCTTCCGTGAACTTTATCGGGAACGTCAGCGACCTTAAAAGCATGAACGATCACAGTCAGCCTGTCAGTCAATTCAAAAGTAAAAGCGGAGGAAAGCGGATTTTCTCCGCTTTTTTCTATTCCATAGACGGCTTTCGCTCGGCCTGGAAAAATGAACACGCATTCCGGCAAGAACTGATGCTGGTGCTGCCTGGTGTGTTGCTGGCGCTGTTTCTGCCAGTGTCAGCGCTGGAAAAAATCGCGCTCATTGCCGTGCTGTTACTGGTGTTGATTGTTGAATTATTGAATTCTGCCATTGAAGCGGTGGTTGACCGCGTCTCATTGGACACGAATCCGCTGTCCAAAAACGCCAAAGACTACGGCAGCGCAGCCGTGATGCTGAGCTTGTTGCTGGCGCTCGCAACCTGGGCAGTGATTACACTGCCCTTGCTGCTTTAAACAATTTATTGGCCGGGGTTGTTGAACTCGGCATGAATCGCATTGACTGCTTTGACCACGTCATCGGATAACTTGATGTCATAGGCGTCGATGTTGGTTTTGAGCTGTTCCAGATTGGTCGCGCCAATGATGGTCGAGGCGATGAACCAGCGGCTGTAACACCAGGCCAGAGCCAGCTCAGTGGCAGACATGCCGTTGGCTTCGGCCAAAGCCATATATTTTTTTGCTGCCTCGATAACACGTGGTCGCAGATAGCGCGGACTCCAGCTGGCCGGGAACACTGTCAGGCGGCCGTGCGCTGCCGGGTCGTTGATGTATTTGCCGGTCAGTTGGCCGAACGCCAGCGGGCTGTAGGCCAGCATGCCGACTTGTTCATGATGGCAGACTTCATCGAGTCCGCTTTCGAAACTGCGGTTGGCCAGATGGTAGCCATTTTGTATGGATACAATTCGCGGCAATTCGCGGTTCTCTGCCTGCTTGATGAATTCACTCACACCCCAGGCGCTCTCGTTGGAGACGCCCACATAGCGCAGCTTGCCTTCGCGAACCAGCTCTTGCAACACGCTTAGTGTCTCTTCGATAGGCGTGTGAGGACGGTCATTCGCCGGATTAAAAAACAGCTGCCCAAAGACTGGCACATTACGGCTTGGCCAGTGCAGTTGATACAAGTCGATATAGTCTGTTTGCAGACGCAGCAAGCTGGCGTCGATGGCAGCACGGATATTGGTCCGGTTGAGATCATTCTGACCGCCGCGTATCCAGCTCATGGCTTTGGAAGGGCCTGCTACTTTGGTAGCGAGTATGACTTCACTGCGCTTGCCGGATTTTTTCAGCCAGCTGCCAATGATGCGCTCAGTCGAACCGGTCGTTTCTGCTTTTGGCATGACCGGATACATTTCGGCGGTGTCGATAAAATTGATGCCGCGCTCAAGCGCGTAGTCGAGCTGACTATGGCCTTCGGCTTCCGAATTTTGTTCTCCAAACGTCATCGTGCCCAGGCAAACTTTCGACACCTTCAGGTCACTGCTACCTAATAGAATTTTTTCCATTTTTGTCTCTCTTGGATTTGTTGATTATTATTTTGATGAAGCTGCAGCGGCCAGCGCTGCTGCACATTCTGCTACCAACCCCGGTCCGCGATAGATCAGCCCGGTATAGACCTGCACTAATGACGCACCAGCTTCGATTTTTGCCTGCGCATCAGCGCCAGAGAAAATGCCGCCAACACCAATAATGGGTACCGCATCACCAAGCTCGCTCTTGAGCTGACTGATTACCCGGTTAGACAAAGAAAATACGGGTGCGCCCGACAAGCCGCCAGCTTCTTCGCCGTGCGGCATGCCGGCTACGGCATCGCGGGTAATGGTGGTGTTGGTGGCGATGACGCCGTCCATTTTATGTCGCAGCAAGGCGCCGCTAATGGTTTTGATTTGCTCATCATCCAAGTCTGGCGCAATCTTCAATACCACTGGCACCCAACGCTTATGCTGGTCTGCCAGACGGGATTGCGCAGCCTTGAGGCCAGCGAGCAAGGCATCGAGTTCACTGGCACCCTGCAACTGGCGCAGATTTTTTGTGTTCGGCGAAGAGATATTGACCGTCACATAAGCGGCATAAGGGTAGACCTTAGCCAGGCAATGCAAATAATCTTCGCCGGCTTTTTCAATTGGTGTGTCGGCATTTTTGCCGATGTTCAGGCCGAGTACACCTTCTTTATTTTGATAAAACCGGGATGCCTGAACATTATTGACGAAGGCATCGACCCCGCCATTGTTAAAGCCCATACGATTGATGAGTGCATTGGCTTTGGGCAGACGGAACATCCGTGGTTTGGGGTTGCCGGGTTGCGCGCGCGGGGTGACCGTGCCGATTTCAATGAAGCCAAAACCAAGCGCAGCCAGCCCGTCGATGTAAGCGCCATCCTTGTCCAGACCTGCGGCCAAACCGACCGGATTTGGGAAGCGAATACCCATGACTGTCCGCGGATCTGCTTTGGGTTGAGCCATCAGGCGAGACAATCCCAGTCTGGCCGCAATCTGTAGCGACGGTAGTGTCAGGTTGTGGGCCGACTCGGCATCGAGCGAGAACAGCAGAGGGCGGGCAAGCGCATAGAGAAGATGATCGGACACGGTGGCTTTGCTGAATCAGCAGAATGAAGGTGGCTGCATTTTACCTTGCATCATGGACGCGGCGACGGCCGCTCAGAAGCTTTCCCACTGACCGTTTCTGAGTGCTTCTATGGGCCTGAAATTAACTTTATAGGCCATCTTTGCGCTTTCCTTGATCCAGTAGCCCAGATACACATAGCGCATGGCTAATTTTTTTGTTTGCGCAATCTGCCACAGCACGTTGTAAGTACCCAGGCTTGCCTTGGGCAGATCGGGGTCGTAAAACGTATAGACCGAAGACAGCCCATCGTCGAGCACATCGATAATGCTGACCATGCGCAGAGATCCGTCCGCTTCGCGAAACTCGACCAATCGTGTGTTGACTTTGCTTTGCAATAAAAATTGCGCGTATTGGTCGCGACTGTCCTGGTCCATGCCACCACCGGCATGACGTGCAGTTTGATAGCGCAAGTACAGATCGTAATGTTCAGCTTCATACGCAAGCCGCATGATGTTGGCCGACAGATGCTGGTGCTGCTTCCAGCTACGGCGCTGACTACGCGTGGCTGCAAACTGCATCGTATCAACGCGCACCGGCGTGCAAGACTGACAGCCGTCGCAGTAAGGCCGGTAAGTAAAAATTCCGCTGCGACGAAAACCGTTTTTCACCAACTCGGCGTAGACATCAGCATTAATCAGATGAGCCGGTGTGGCCACCTGCGAGCGGGCCTGACGGTCGTCAAGATAGCTGCACGGGTAGGGCGCCGTCGCATAAAACTGCAGGGTGGAAAAAGGCAGATCCTTCAGGTGAGTCATGAGAACTTTGGCGGTTCAGCAAGGGATTCGCATAATTTACACCGATCAGAGGATGGCTGGCGAAAGATTGTTTTTAGATGAAGGCAGTGAAGAGCGCCCGCGGCTGCCATTGCGTAATAGGAGCCATCGCAACCGCATTTTTTACGTGGGCCGTAAACGCCTTGCGCGCAATAGGTCGTGCACCTAATGAAGCCAGATGTGAGGTTTCTTGCTGGCAGTCGATCAGATGTACTTGTTCTGTTCGCAGAAAATGGACCAGATAAGCCAAGGCGATTTTCGACGCGTCGGTGACATGGGCAAACATCGATTCACCAAAAAACATGCGACCGATACAAACACCGTAAGCACCGCCAACTAAGCGTTCATTCATCCACAACTCGGCTGAGTGTGCATAGCCCAGTCGATGCAGTCCGCAATAGCCTTCAATAATCTGCTCTGTAATCCAGGTGCCGCCATCGGCATGTCGTGGCGCAGCACAGGCTCGGATCACCTGCTCAAACGCTGTATCGAAACGGACTTGCCAGGGTCCGCCAGTGGCCATGCTTTTGTCGATTTTTTTCAAGGTCTTGCGCAGGCTGTGCGAGATCGCCAAATCTTCTGTCGCCAATACCATGCGCGGATCAGTACTCCACCAAAGCACAGGCTGACCTTCCGAAAACCAGGGGAATATGCCCTGACGATAGGCTTCAAGCAGTCTCTGTGGCGACAGATCCGCACTGGCGGCGAGCAGGCCTGCCGCGCCGTCCTCAAGGGTTAAGGCGGTTTCGACATCGGGAAATGGACTTTCCGGCTCCAGCCAGGGGATCATGAAATCTCACCAACATGGAAAGTTTGGATGCACAAAGGGGGTGCAATAAAAAATAATTGATTCATTTTTATAAAATTATTGAAAATAATCAATCACTTAAAAATTGCACTAAAAAGGAATAAAAATTGCTTAGGGCCATGCAACACGACAATTTTTGCACATTAATTGGGAGAATTTGATGGACGCATTCCACAGCGGAGCCGATACGCTGTTTATCTTGCTCGGCGCAATTATGATTTTAGCAATGCATGCTGGCTTTGCGTTTCTCGAGCTGGGTACGGTGCGTAAAAAAAATCAGGTTAATGCACTGGTAAAAATTTTAGTCGATTTTGCTGTCTCAACGATTGCCTATTTCTTTGTCGGTTATTACCTCTCTTACGGCGTTCATTTTTTTAGCAGTGCGGATGTGCTGTCGGCAAGAAGCGGCTTCGAGCTGGTGAAATTTTTCTTCTTGCTGACTTTTGCAGCAGCGATACCCGCCATTATTTCGGGCGGTATTGCCGAGCGTGCGCGTTTTCATCCGCAGTTGATTGCCACTGCATTATTAGTGGGGCTGGTTTACCCGCTGTTTGAGGGCATCGCCTGGAATCAGCGCTTCGGTATACAAGACTGGCTGCAAACAAATTTCGGTGCGGTCTTTCATGACTTTGCCGGATCGGTCGTGGTCCATGCAGTAGGCGGCTGGGCTGCACTGCCTGCCGTATTGCTGCTGGGGCCGCGTCGTGGTCGCTATACCAAGGACGGTAATGTGGCTGCCCATCCTCCATCAAACATTCCGTTTCTGGCACTGGGTGCCTGGATTCTTGCCGTCGGTTGGTTTGGATTCAACGTCATGAGCGCGCAGACGCTGGACAAAATGAATGGTCTGGTGGCTGTCAATTCTCTGATGGCGATGGTGGGCGGCACTTTAGTCGCCGTCATTCTGGGTAAGAACGATCCTGGTTTTGCCTATAACGGTCCGCTGGCAGGACTTGTTGCCGTCTGCGCCGGTTCTGATCTGATGCATCCCCTGGGCGCACTGCTGACAGGCGGTATTGCCGGTGCGATTTTTGTCTGGATGTTTACGCTGACACAAAACCGCTGGAAGATAGATGACGTACTTGGTGTCTGGCCTTTGCATGGTTTATGCGGCGCATGGGGCGGAGTCGCCGCCGGGATTTTCGGTTTGCAGCAATTTGGCGGGATAGGCGGGGTATCGCTGGTATCCCAGTGCATAGGAACCTTGCTGGGCATTAGCATTGCAGCAGCTGGTGGTTTACTGATTTACGGTTTGCTCAAAATGACTGTTGGCATTCGTCTGGATCCTGAACAGGAATATGAAGGCGCCGATTTGTCCCTGCATAAAATTTCGGCGACACCGGAGCGAGAAGTCAGTTGGTAATTGCGTTAACTTGAATAACGAAGGCGGGCGCAAGCCCGCCTTTTTTATTGGCGCATGGGCTTGAGAATATCGAGCGAATGAAAACCAAATTCTTTGCCCGTGCGGGAAGCAGCCAGGTCTTGGAAGAAAAATTTGAGCGTGTGGGTGACTGTGGGAAAAGCGATCTCATCCCATGGGATTTGCGCTTCAGTAAACAATTTAACTTCAAGGCTTTCGGTGCCTGCTGCAAAATCTTTGTTGAGCAGACGCGCCCGATAAAACAAATGCACCTGATGCACATGCGGCACATTTAATAAAGAGAAGAGCGCTTGCAATTCAATGTGTGCGCCAGCTTCTTCCATCGTTTCCCGCGCCGCACCCTCTGCAGTGGTTTCGCTGTTTTCCATGAAACCTGCGGGCAGCGTCCAGTAGCCATGGCGCGGCTCGATTGCGCGACGACACAGCAGGATCTTGGCTTCTTCGTCCTGATCCCAAAACGGAATGGAGCCAACGACCATTTTCGGATTTTGATAATGGATCACGCCGCACTGCTGGCAGACATAACGAGGCCGCGAATCGTCCGGCGGTATTTGCAGGGAAACAGGGTGAGCGCAATCAGAACAATATTTCATTTCGGGATCGATGAAGTGCAGTGAAAAAGAGGGGCGCGTAATTTCGGTTGAGTGTATCACCCGATAAATAAGTGCAATGCACTGCAATGAAATTTGCTTTGTGAGTGCATACCCTGTATATTCCATATCTTCAGACGCGGGGTGGAGCAGTCTGGCAGCTCGTCGGGCTCATAACCCGAAGGTCACAGGTTCAAATCCTGTCCCCGCAACCAGTTTTTAAATCAGCCCGGTCAAAAGCCGGGCTGATTTTTTTTGTCCTTATGTTTGTCTCTATGTTTGTCCTTCAGGAAGCGCATCCATGCCAATGCGCCCCTCACGATGACAATCATGCTGACTTAATCTATAATCCGACAAAGCTGAAAACAAGCGATGCTGCATCCTCCTGTATTTGTCGGATTCGGTGCCAGTCTCGTTCAGCAAGTCTTATCGGTCTTAATTGCACCAGCCCCAAACAGAATTCTCCACACCAGCGGGCGCTGGTTGCCAGCATCAACGACTTTTCTGTCCAGGCCGCATCCTTGATGCAGACGTTCATTGACGTGCTGCTTACTGCAACCAATTTGTATTACAAGAATCGTAGATGAATACACCTGAGGCGAAAAAAGTCCTCGAGACTGCACTGCTATGCACGCATGAGGCACTGTCGATGAATGATTTGAAAAAATTATTTATCGGTTCCAGCGGCATGGCTGAAGAAGGTCTTGATACCGATACCATCAAGACGATGCTCGAAGAACTAGTGCAAGATTGGTCGGATCGCGGCGTGGAGTTGGTGAGCCTTTCGACGGGCTGGCGTTTTCAGAGCCGGCCGGAGATGAAAGTATTTTTGGATCGATTGAATCCGGAAAAGCCTCCCAAGTACACGCGCGCCACACTTGAAACCTTGGCAATCGTTGCTTATCGTCAGCCGGTAACGCGTGGCGACATCGAAGAAATTCGAGGTGTGTCCGTTAATTCGCAAACCATCAAAATGCTGGAAGACCGTGGTTGGATTGATGCGATTGGTCACCGTGATGTACCCGGGCGTCCTGCTCTGTTTGCTACAACCAGGCAGTTTCTTGATGACTTGGGATTGACTTCGCTGGACCAGTTGCCGCCATTGCAGCAAATCGGCGCAGAGAATTTACAAGGTTCGCAGACCTCGAGTTTCGAGGCAATCAGTGAACATCTGGAGGCGAGTTTGAATCAGGTACCCATCACGTTTTCGGACGAGCCTGCCCAACCAGAAGATCAAGAACCGACTGTTGTCGCACAGCTTGTGCAAACTGCCGCTGAAGACCCGGATATGACGACGCAAAACCACCCTAATTCAGAAGAGAATAATGACCCTTCCCACTCCTAATGATGCTGTTCAAGCAATGACGACACCTGACGCGAACAAAGACGCTGATCGTGCTCCCGAAGGGCAGCAGTCTGCCAGGCCTCCCCGACCTGCAAAAACGCAGGGTGATGAGAAAGGCGCAAGGAGGGGTTTGCGCGGTCCGGGTGCAATGCGGCGACCGCGTGCTGCGAATCCTGAGTCGGGCGAACCGGGCGAGGAAAAAGTTCGTTCAGCACCAAATCATGAGGGACGCAGACCACCGCAAGACAGAAAGGGCGCACGCCCTCCTGCCGGCAAAGGACCTGCCCGTAAACCTGAGCGTGACAGTCGTGACAATCGCGACAATCGTGGTAGCCGGGATAACCGCAAGCCCGCTGGGCCGCGCAGTCCGGTTGCAGACGCTGATGCGGTTTTTTCTTTTGTTACCTCTGAATCTTTTGATAAATTTGCCGGCGCTGACGATAAAGCCGATGCCGGCAGACATGGTGCGCGTCCGGGCAAGCCGGTTCGGCGCGATCTGACTGCCGAAGATGATGCGCCAAAACTGCATAAAGTATTGGCCGAAGCAGGGCTGGGTTCCCGCCGCGACATGGAAGAACTGATTGTGGCTGGCCGTGTATCTGTTAATGGCGAACCTGCCCATATCGGTCAGCGCATTTTGCCGGCGGACCAGGTGCGCATTAATGGCAAGCTGATTCAGCGCAAAGTGACCAACAAGCCACCACGCGTGCTGGTCTATCACAAGCCTGCGGGCGAAATTGTCAGCGCCAGTGATCCGGAAGGCCGGGCTACCGTATTTGATCGCTTGCCTAACATGAAGGCGGCTAAATGGCTGGCTGTTGGCCGGCTTGATTTCAATACCGAAGGACTGCTCCTTTTCACCACCTCGGGCGATCTGGCAAACCGGCTGATGCATCCGCGCTATGGCATTGAGCGTGAATACGCAGTGCGGACTTTGGGCGAGCTGGAAGAAGGCATGCGTCAGAAATTACTTGCCGGCGTTGAGCTTGAAGATGGCGTGGCACAGTTTGCAAAAATTGCCGATGGTGGCGGTGAAGGCGTCAATCGCTGGTATCGCGTGGTGATTGCCGAAGGCCGTAACCGTGAGGTGCGACGCATGTTTGAAGCCGTGGGTCTGACGGTGTCGCGTCTGATTCGTACCCGTTATGGCGTCATGACCCTGCCTCATGGATTAAAGCGTGGCCGTTGGGAAGAGCTGGAAGAGCATGCAGTGCGCAGTCTGATGGCTGTCAGCGGTCTGGAGAAATCCGGTGCGGGCAGCAGCAAGCCGGCGCAAGCGCGCGGTGCAAGGCCGCAGGGCCGTGAAGTGAACGGCAATGTAATGACGCCGCCACGAACCCAGGGTCACGGACAAGGTCAGGGTCAGAGTCAATGGCGCCCAGAAGGTCCGGGCGGCCGCACTGGTCCGCCAAAAGCCAAACGTCCTGGCGGGCCGCGTCAGCCCGACCCCTTGCAGACTGCTCTTGGTTTTCCAACCAATACGGGTGGTCGGGGTGCCAGAGGGCCGGCGGATGGTCAGCGTCGTCGTGATCCGGCAGCCGGTGGCAGCAATTCCTGGTCGTCCGACCGTTTTGGCACGGGTGCAGCGCCACGGCGTCGTTCACGAGGCTAATGCCAGGACCGGGCGCAGTGATGGATGTGCTGTCTGTGCCCCGGTTTTTGTTCGCTTGAGTGCGATGTTTCGTCCCGCTTTCTTGCCAAAGCAAGCTTTGGCATTGCGGCGAAACGATGAATCGCATATAATTTCGGACTAAATAAATCTGCTAGATTTGCAAGACCGACGCCTGTGCATTTTAGGCTCATGTTCTGCAAAGCCCGGTGGAGCACATAAGAAGATGGGCAGATGCCCATTTTTTTTTTCCTGAACAGTTTGTGTGTTGCCAGATAGCGGCAGTCTTGCAGACCGGGCAATGTAGCGGAGAATTTTTTGGTTTTATCTGTATTAATTGAAAATACCGTAACCGGAATGGGTTACGAGCTGGTCGATTTCGAGCAGGCCGCACGTGGTCTGGTGCGGGTGTATATCGATTTCCCGCCAGGCCCTGATGGTCCCATCAAAGTGGAAGACTGCGAAAAGGTCACGCATCAGCTGCTTCATGTTCTGACAGTTGAAAATGCTGCCTACGAACGGCTGGAAGTGTCTTCGCCAGGCCTGGACCGGCCGCTGAAAAAAATGTCGGACTTTGTCCGCTTTGCCGGACTTGAGGCAACGGTCAAGTTGCGCATGCCAATGCCGAGCGCTGCCAACCGCAAATCATTTGAAGGTATTTTGCATGCGCCGGAAGGCGATGTATTGAAACTCGAATTCGAAGGTAAAGAAGGGCCGGCGATGCTCGAATTCTCGCTGGCAGACGTAGATAAGGCACGTTTGGTGCCAAAAGTGGATTTCAGGAGCCGTAAATGAGTCGCGAAATTTTGATGCTGGTTGATGCGCTGGCGCGCGAAAAAAATGTCGATAAAGAAGTCGTTTTCGGCGCGCTTGAACACGCGCTGGGCCAGGCTACTAAGAAGCGCTATGAAGGTGAAGTTGACATCCGTGTTGCGATTGATCGCGAGACCGGTGAATTCGAATCCTTCCGTCGCTGGCACGTTGTGCCTGACGAGGCTGGCCTGCAGTTGCCCGACCAGGAAATTTTGCACTTCGAGGCAAAAGAGCAAATTGAAGACATCGATGTGGATGACCACATTGAAGAGCCGATTGAGTCTGTCGATTTTGGCCGCCGTTTTGCCCAGGACACCAAGCAAGTCGTGCTGCAACGCATTCGCGATGCAGAGCGCGAGCAGATTCTGACGGACTTTCTTGAGCGTGGTGATGCGCTGGTAACCGGCACCATCAAACGCATGGAGCGAGGTGACGCCATTGTTGAGTCCGGCAAAATCGAAGCACGCCTGCCACGCGACCAGATGATTCCAAAAGAAAATCTGCGCATTGGTGACCGGGTCCGGGCTTTCATTCTGCGCATTGAACGCAATGCACGCGGACCGCAGGTGATCCTGTCGCGTACTGCTCCCGAATTCATCATGAAATTGTTCGAGCTGGAAGTGCCGGAAATCGAGCAGGGTTTGCTGATCATTAAATCCGCAGCGCGGGATGCCGGTGTGCGTGCCAAGATTGCCGTTTTCACCAGCGACAAGCGCATCGATCCTATCGGTACCTGCGTCGGCATGCGCGGTTCGCGCGTGCAGGGTGTCACTGGCGAACTCGGTGGCGAGCGGGTCGACATTGTGCTGTGGTCTGAAGATCCTGCGCAGTTCGTCATTGGCGCGCTGGCGCCGGCAAATGTCTCGTCGATTCTGGTTGACGAAGAAAAGCATGCAATGGACGTCGTGGTCGACGAAGAAAATCTGGCAATCGCCATTGGCCGGGGTGGCCAGAACGTGCGTCTTGCCAGTGAACTTACCGGCTGGCAGATCAACATCATGACGGCCGAAGAATCGGCCGACAAAGCGGCGTCGGAAACTGCCGGTATCCGCATTCTGTTTATGGAAAAGCTCGATGTGGATCAGGAAGTCGCCGACATCCTGGTACAGGAAGGTTTCTCTTCGCTGGAAGAAATTGCCTACGTACCGATCAATGAAATGCTCGATATAGAAGCGCTGGACGAAGACACTGTCAACGAGCTGCGCAACCGTGCACGTGATGCACTGGTAACGGAAGCGATTGCCTCTGAAGAAGGGCTGGAGGGCATGGAAGATGCGCTGCTCAACTTTGAAGGCATGGACCGTGTAACCGCCGGCAAGCTGGGTCTGGCAGGTATCAAGACCCTGGCTGCTTTCGGCGAACTTGCTTATGACGAATTTGGTGCAATTCTGGCGTTGCCGGTTGATCGTGCGCGCCAACTGATTGATGAAGAATTTAAAGATGTGACCGACGACGAGATGAAGCTGATCGATGCGAAATACGACGACCGTGCCAAGGCGGTGCAAGCCCGGGTTTGGTCACTCGTAGAGAGCAAGTAATTTGACTAGCCTGAACATCACGCAATGCGTCACAAGAAAAGAGGACTGAATGGCGAGTAACAACGTAGCTCAATTTGCCACGGAGCTGAAAATGCCGGCTGATGTGCTGCTCAAGCAGCTGCAAGCCGCAGGCGTGGAAAAAAGCTCTGCCGACGACCAGCTGTCCAAGGAAGACAAGGACAAGCTGCTGGGCCATTTGCGCCGTGCGCATGGTGTCGTGGCTGAGGGTGAGAAAAAGAAAATCACCTTGACTCGCAAGGAAACCACCGAAATCAAGCAAGCTGATTCCAGTGGAAAATCCCGCACCATTCAGGTTGAAGTGCGTAAAAAGCGCACCTTTGTCAAACGTGATGAGACACCGGTTGCCGAAGAAATCGAAGCGCCAAAAGTGCTGGTCATTGACGAAGCTGAACAAGCCCGACGTGAAGAAGAAGCCCGCCGCAACGCGGAACTGATCGCGCGTCAGGAAGCAGACCTGCGAGAAAAACAGGCGCAGCTGGCCAAGCTTGAACAAGAACGTGAAGAGCAGGCAAAAGCTGCTCTGGTCGCAGAACAAGAAGCGAAAAAAGCCGAGC
>CANGAW010000021.1 GCA_947451925.1 Burkholderiales bacterium
CAAGCTTTGCAACAGCAGGGACAGGCTTCAGCTGCACTGGACCGTGCGGCGACTTTGCTGGCGCAATGGCAGCGGCTTGGCGCACAGTTGCCGGTGCATGATTTGCTGGATAAAATTTTTCACGATGCCGAACTCATACGCCGCTACGCAGAAGCGTCACCAGCGGCAATGCGCGGACAAGTACTTGGCAATCTGGATGCTTTCATTGCGCTGGCCTTGGCCATGGATGCCGGACGTTATCCTAGTGTGGCCCGCTTCGTAGACCGTTGTCGTCGCCTGCAGCGCGGCAGCGACGCCGAAGCGCCGGACGAAGCGGATATTGATGCCGCTGTCGACGCAGTGCGCATCATGACCATTCACGGTGCCAAGGGACTCGAAGCGGCCGTGGTGGTGGTGATGGGCGCCAATCATAGCGACGCAGGGCAGGATGTTTTAGGTGTGTTGTGCGACTGGCCGGGAGATGCGGTGGCACCCACACATTTCTCGGTGTTCGGCAAAAGCGCTGAGCGCGGCTTGGCGCGGCAAGCCTTGTTTGCACAGGAAGAAAATTTTCGATTGCAGGAAAACTGGAATTTGCTCTACGTGGCAGCAACGCGGGCCAAACAATGTCTGATCATCAGTGGCACCCATTCCGGTCGTGCTGCGCAAGCAGTCATTGCGGGTAGCTGGTATGAACGGTTGTTGGCGGTAGCAGAATGGGATGGCGCAAGGACAGCGGCCAATGACGAGATGGTGACAGCGACTGATTTTCAGTTGCCGGTTTTTTATCCGCCAATATTGCCGCCGGCCGTATTGGTTAAGCCTGCCGATGAGGAGTCGGCTGCAACGCTGGAAGGCAGCTTGCTGCATGCATTGATGGAAAGACTAACTGCAGGCGCGTGGCCGATTCTGCTACCTGACGCTGCCGTCATTGCGCAATGGATGCCTTGCACGACGGACTTGGCGCAGACCATTGCCGGGCAAGCGCAGACAATCTTGTCGCAAGCAGCGCTGGAAAAGTTTTTTAATCCGGCACAGCATCGGTATGCACGCAATGAAATGGAAATGCTGTTTGAAGGCGAGATATTGCGGCTGGACCGGCTGATCATGTTTGAGGATGACTTGTGGGTGCTGGATTACAAGCGGCATTATTTTGTGCATCAGCATGCTGACTACCAGCAGCAGATGGCCCGCTATCAGCGCGCTTGCGAAACTTTGTTTCCCAATCAGAGGGTGCGCACTGCCTTGATTACGGTCGATGGAAAATTGTGGGAGATGGATGGCTCTTCCGCTGCAAAAGAAGCGGTTTGAGCGCAACGGCGAAAAATCAATAAAAAATTAATAACTTTATTGCTGGATTCCGGCAACTTGCGCTTCCTGAGTCAGATTCCTGATGAAGAGTTGATCATAAGATGCTGAATGTATTGACGGAAATTCGCTTGCCCGACTATAGTGCCGGCATGATTTCTGAATTTACGTCTCTGATGGAAAAAGTCAGGCAACTGGCTGAGGTGTCGCACGCGCTGCGTCTGGAAAATGCTGAATTGCGCGGCGCCCTCGCAAGCCAGAAGGCCGACAATGCGCAACTGACGGCGCGTATTGGCGAAGCCTATGATCGCGTTGCCGCCTTGCTTGATACACTGCCGGCCCAAGTCAGCAAAGAGGAGGCCGCATGAGTACCGCAGTCGATGTGACCATCATGGGTCAGCCTTATAAACTGGCATGCAATGAAGGCGAAGAGCAAGCACTGATGCAGGCGGTGACTTATCTCGATGAGCGCATGTGTGCGATTCGTGATGCCGGTAAAGTCAGGGGCAATGACCGCATCGCCGTCATGGCAGGACTGGGCATGGCGGCAGAATTGCTGGCCTCGAGTACCGCGCAGAGCCCGATTGCGGAGCAAACCGTTTCGCAGGTGCGCGAAAAAATCAACATGATGAACAAGCTGATTGACGCTGCACTCACGCCGCAGGAAAAACTTTTTTAAATGCGGGACAAAAGTCTGACGAAAACGATTTAAAACGTTTGACTTGTCGATGACTTAGGGTAGACTCAAATCTCCTGCCGTGTTCGCGATTGCCATATATTCCTTGAACCATTTTTGTGCATTGGCTGCGGGATCTGTTTAGTAGGCGTGAACGTCGCTAGTCCGACGATCCCAATATTGAACTACTGTGGCCGCCTTGAACCGCCTTGGTTCAGGATGCCGGCACAGCGGCACAGGCGGGAAACTATTCGAAGCGGTTGCATTTATTTGCAGCCGCTTTTTTTATGTCCATGAATATGACAATGCAATTCTGGTTGATGAAATCCGAGCCCGCTGAAGTCAGCATTGATGATGCGCTGGCAGAGCCTGATGCCACCGTCGCCTGGACAGGCGTGCGTAATTATCAGGCACGTAATTTCATGCGCGACGCCATGCGCATCGGTGACGGCGTGCTGTTCTATCATTCGAGCTGCGCCGAGCCCGGTATCGCCGGGCTGGCTGAAGTCTGCAGTACCGCTTATCCGGACCCGACGCAGTTTGATGCGGCCAGCCCTTATCATGACGACAAATCGGATCCGGCCGCACCACGCTGGATGCTGGTTGATGTGCGCGCTATGCAAAAAACCAGATTGATCGCTTTGCCCGAATTGCGCGCCGAGCCCGCACTGGCAGATATGCTGTTGCTGAAAAAAGGCAATCGTTTATCCATTACTCCGGTATCTGCGGCAGAGTGGCGGCACATTACTGAAAAACTCATCAATAAAAAATAAAAGGACGGTGCTGTATGGATGCCACGCTGATCATTGCGTTTCTTGTGCTCGGTGCTTTCACCGGTTTTGCCGCGGGCCTCTTGGGTATAGGCGGCGGCATGTTGATGGTGCCGTTCATGACCATGATGTTAAGTTACAGCGGCTTTCCGAAAGAGCTGATCGTGCACATGGCGATTGCCACGTCGCTGTCCACCATCATGTTCACGTCGCTGTCTTCGGTGCGCGCCCATCATAGCCGCGGTGCGGTGCTGTGGCCGGTGGTGAAATTGCTGGCGCCGGGCATTTTGATCGGTTCGTGGATTGGTGCCTGGATCGGTGCGAAGTTACCTTCGTCCGGCCTGGCCTTATTTTTTGCCGTGTTTGTGGGCCTGTCGGCGACGCAGTTTTTACTCGATAAAAAACCGAAAGCGGTGCGTGAATTGCCCGCCACACCCGGCATGCTTACTGCCGGCACCAGCATCGGTATTTTGTCCGGCTTGGTTGGCGCAGGTGGCGGCTTTGTCTCGGTGCCGTTCATGACCTGGTGTAACGTGAAAATTCATAATGCTGTTGCCACCAGTGCCGCGCTCGGCTTTCCGATTGCCTTGGCTGGCACCTTGTCGAATATTTATTACGGTATGAGCGAGCCGAATTTACCGGCCGGTTCACTGGGTTTTATTTATCTGCCTGCACTGTTGGTCGTGTCGCTGGCCAGCGTCAGTACCGCGCCGCTTGGTGCGCGCACTGCCCATGCATTGCCGGTGAAAAGTCTGAAGAAAATCTTTGCGGTGGTCTTGTATCTGCTTGCAGGCTACATGCTTTACAAGAGCCAGCGCTGAGCTTGTTTTAATAAAAAAGCATTCAGCTTTCGCCAAACTGCTGCCGCAATATATTCTTCTGTACTTTACCCATGGTGTTGCGCGGCAGCGCATCGACAAAGAAAATCCGCTTGGGCACCTTGAAGTTTGCCATCGTGGTTTTCAATTGCTGGATGATCTGTGATTGGGCAAGTGCAGCACCCGCTTGCGGGACGATGACGGCAATCACCGCTTCACCAAAATCAGCATGCGGCAGTCCGATCACGGCCGACTCCATCACACCCTTCATCTCATCAATGATGGATTCGATCTCTTTCGGATAGACGTTGTAGCCGCCGGAGATAATCAAATCCTTGCTGCGACCCACAATGGACAGATAGCCTTCGACATCAAAGCGGCCGACGTCGCCGGTTTTGAAGTAGCCGTCAACGGTAAATTCTTCTGCGGTTTTTTCCGGCATCTGCCAGTAGCCGGCAAATACATTCGGGCCTTGTACCTGAATGTCGCCAATACCATCAACCGCATTCAACACACGCACTGACACACCCGGCAGCGGCATGCCAACGGTACCGGCTTTGCGCGCACCTGTAACCGGGTTTGAAGTCAGCATCGCGGTTTCGCTCATGCCGTAACGCTCAAGGATGGTGTGTCCGGTGCGTTCAATAAATTCGCTGAAGGTGTCGGTTAACAGTGGTGCAGAGCCAGAAATGAACAGGCGCATGTTGGCGCAGATTGCTGCGTCGAATGCCGGGTCGCTCAACAGCCGCACATAGTAGGTTGGCACACCCATGAAGACGCTGCTCTGCGGCAGGTGGCGTAGCACGGCGGCGCTGTCAAATTTGGTCAAAAAAATCGTTTTGCTGCCACCCATTAAAGCCATATGGGCCGCGACGAACAGGCCGTGAATATGAAACAGCGGCAGGGCATGCAAGAGCACGTCATCGGCGCGCCATTGCCAGGCCTCGTGCAAGACCTGGATGTTGGAGGCCAGATTGCCATGGCTGAGCATGGCGCCTTTACTGCGTCCTGTGGTGCCGGAGGTATACAAAATCGCTGCGAGCTCGTCCGCATTTTTATGTACGGTTTCAAACTGTTCAGCGTGATGCAGTGCGCGACTGAGCAGCGAGCCGCTATTTTTTCCCTGCCGTGTCTCGTCCAGCGTAAACACATGGCCGGTGCCGGATTTGAAAGCCAGCTGCGTGATCCAGCCAAAGTTTTGCGGGCTGCACACCACCACTGCCGGTGACGCATTGTTGATGAAGTAATCCATCTCCGTGGCACGGTAGGCTGTGTTGAGCGGCAGATAAACCAGACCGGCGCGAATCGTTGCCAGATACAACATCAGTGCTTCGGGCGACTTTTCAACTTGTACGGCAACCCGTGAGCCTTGCGGTAAATTCAGGCTGGCAAACAGGTTGGCAATTTTTGCGCTGCCGCGTTCAAGATCACCCCAGCTGTAATACTGAGCCTCATCGGTCTCCAGCCAGCAGGCATCCAGATCTTGCGGAAAGCGTGACTGAAATAAAGTGTAGAGATTGGCGTTCATGCGGGTTCGGATTTTTTATAGGCGATCAATAGCAGTAACAGGCCTAGCGCGATCATGGGCAGGGACAGCATTTGTCCTGCTGAAATTGTCCAGCCGGCGACGCTGACTTCGTAGTCGGGCATGCGGAAATACTCGGTGAAAAAACGCGCACAGCCATAGCCCAGTGCGAAGACGCCACTGACTGCGAGTCGCGGTCGCGGTTTTCTGGCAAACAGCCACAGCACAATGAACAGCAACACCCCATCGACCAAGGCCTGGTAAATTGGTGAAGGGTGTCTTGGCAGTGCATCGACGTTGGGCCAGATCATTGCCCATGGTAGTGTTGCCTCTGCCACCCGGCCCGGCAATTCGGCATTGATGAAGTTACCGATGCGGCCGGCAGCATAACCAAGGGGCACCAAGGGCGCGATAAAGTCCATCACTTCCATCAGCGGGCGACCATGCTTTTTGCCCCAGATTGCCATTGCTACCAGTACACCGAGAAAGCCGCCATGAAAAGACATGCCACCTTTCCATACCGCTAAAATTTCCAGCGGATGGGAAAAATAATAAGCCGGGTGATAGAACACCACTTCACCCAGCCGCCCGCCGATGACCACGCCCAACACGCCGTAAAACAGCATGTCTTCCACATCCAGATTGCGCCAGCCTGCCGCGGCACTGTGCGCTTGTTTGACGCGCAGCCGGCCCAGCAGCATGAAACTGCCAAAGGCCAGCAAGTACATCAGGCCATACCAGCGCACAGCAAGCGGCCCTATTGAGAGAGCAATCGGGTCGGGCATCGGATGAATAAGCATTCAGCGTCTCTTTTGCATGAGTTCAAGGAAGGCGCGCAGCACCGGCGAAGCATTGTCGCGCCGCCATGCAAGGCCAATTTCTACCAGTGGACTGGCGTCTTTCAAAGCCCGGTATTCAACACCTGGGCGTTTCAGATTTGACACGGATTGTGGCACAAGCGCGATGCCCATGCCTGCTGAAACCAGACCGACAATGGTCTGCATCTGATTGGCTTCCTGCCCGATATGCGGCGACAGCCCGGCTTGACGAAAGCAGCCAATGATCTGGTCATATAAAGCCGGGCCCAGCCTGCGCGGGAAAATAATCAAAGGCAAATCCATGCAATTTTTTAATGCCACCTTGCGCTTCGAGGTGGCGGCCTTGCTGCCTTCGGGCATGGCCAGCACCAGCGGCTCGCTCAGCACAGGTAAATAATCGAGTTCGGTTTTGAGTTTGTCGGGTACCGGTGGAATCAGAATGCCCAGATCAATACGGCCGGCGGCCAGGGATTCGAGCTGGCGGTCGCTGGTGGCTTCATGCAATTCGATTTGCACGGCCGGATACAACCGGCGAAATTCTCTCAGTGCTTTAGGCAAGACGCTGTAATCGGCGCTGGAGACAAAGGCCAGCGTCAGCCTGCCAGAGTCACCAGCGGCGGCGCGCTGCACCAGCGGCAGCAGATCATCGGCCTGCGACAACAAGTGCTGTGCTGCGGGCAGTAAGGCAAGGCCGGCGGCGGTCAGCGCCACACTGCGTTGCGTGCGGCTAAACAGTGGCGTGCCAAATTGCGTTTCCAGCGCCTGTATGGTTTGCGACAAGGGTGGCTGCGTCATGTGCAGGCGCTGGGCCGCGCGCCCGAAGTGCAGCTCTTCAGCGACAGCGACAAAATAGCGCAATGGCCGCAACTCAATGTGCATGATTTATTTATATGGAAAAAATATCAATCAGCATTGAATCATATATTTGACAGCAGGCAAAGCACAAGGCAAGGTGAGGGTCCTTTTCACCCCCAACAGATCAGACCGGAGACAACATGGCAGGCAATGATCGTTCCAAACATATTACCGAAGGCGTGTCACGCAGCCCGAACCGCGCGATGTACTACGCGATGGGCTACGAAAAAAAGGATTTTGACAATCCCATGATCGGCATCGCGAATGGTCACTCGACCATCACGCCTTGTAACTCAGGTCTGCAAAAACTGGCCGACATTGCCATTGCCACCACCAAGGCCGCTGGCGCCAATCCGCAAGTGTTTGGCACGCCGACCATATCGGACGGCATGTCGATGGGCACCGAAGGCATGAAGTACTCGCTGATCAGCCGCGAAGTGATTGCCGACTGTATCGAAACCTGCGTTAACGGCCAATGGATGGATGGCTGCATCGTCATCGGTGGCTGCGACAAAAATATGCCGGGCGGGATGATCGCGCTGGCGCGCACCAATGTGCCGGGCATTTATGTCTATGGCGGCACCATCAAGCCGGGCAACTGGAAGGGGCAGGACCTGACCATTGTTTCCGCATTTGAAGCGGTCGGCAAATTCACCGCCGGCATCATGAAGCAGGAAGATTTTGACGGCATTGAAACCCATGCCTGTCCTTCCACCGGTTCTTGCGGTGGCATGTATACCGCCAACACTATGTCTTCTTCTTTTGAAGCGCTGGGCATGTCGTTGTTGTACTCCTCGACGATGGCAAATCCGGATGACGAAAAAGTCGGCTCCGCCGCCGAGTCCGCCCGGGTCTTGGTCGCTGCCGTGCACCGCGACCTGAAGCCGCGCGACATTATCACCCGCAAGTCGATTGAAAACGCCGTGGCCGTCATCATGGCCACCGGCGGCTCCACCAACGCGGTGCTGCACTACCTGGCCATTGCCCACGCCGCTGAAGTGGAATGGACGATTGACGATTTCGAGCGCATGCGCAAGAAAGTGCCCGTCATCTGCAATCTGAAACCATCGGGCGAATATGTGGCCACCGACCTGCATAAAGCGGGTGGCGTACCGCAAGTGATGAAGCTGTTGCTGAACGCCGGTCTCCTACATGGCGACTGCATTACCATCACCGGCAAAACCCTGGCCGAAGAACTGGCCCATGTGCCAGACGTGCCGCGTGCTGACCAGGACGTGATTCGTCCGCTCGACCGTGCGCTGTACAAAGAAGGCCATCTGGCTATCCTGAAAGGCAACCTGTCGCCCGAAGGCTGTGTGGCCAAAATCACGGGCCTGAAAAATCCGGTCATCACCGGACCGGCACGTGTGTTTGATGATGAACCTTCGGCCATGGCGGCGATTCTGGCTGACGAGATCAAGGCAGGCGACGTGCTGGTGATGCGTTACCTCGGACCGAAAGGCGGCCCGGGCATGCCTGAAATGTTGGCGCCTACTTCGGCCCTGATTGGCAAAGGCCTAGGCGAATCCGTCGGTCTGGTCACTGATGGCCGTTTCTCCGGCGGCACCTGGGGTATGGTGGTTGGCCACGTTTCGCCAGAAGCGATTGTGGGCGGCACCATCGGTCTGGTGCATGAAGGTGACTCGGTCACCATCGATGCCCATCAGCTGTTGATTCAGCTGAACGTGCCCGACGAAGAAATCGCCCGTCGTCGTGCAGCATGGACGGCACCTGCACCACGTTACACTCGCGGTGTATTGGCAAAGTTTGGCAAATTGGCATCAACAGCCAGTAAGGGTGCAGTCACCGACTAATCAGCTTGATGGGTCAGGCCGCCAAGCTCGCACAGCCGCTTTGTTAACGAGTGTAACGGCCAGATTATTCCTGTTTCAGCCGATATAGGCTGCGCTTGTGTGATCCGGTTTTAAAAAACAAGGTAAAATTTTCGAAGATTAATCAGGGAGAGTGAAATGAAACGTGCAATGTTCGTCGTCGTCGCGCTTAGCGCATTGAGTTCAAACGCAGTCTTCGCCAATGCAGAGCTGGCCAAAGAAAAAAACTGTCTGGCATGTCACGCTGTTGATGCCAAACTGGTCGGTCCAGCCTACAAAGACGTCGCAGCCAAGTACAAAGGCGACAAAACAGCGGAAGCCAAGCTGGTACAAAAAGTATTGAAGGGTGGTAGCGGCGCATGGGGTGCGATCCCAATGCCAGCAAACCCGCAAGTCTCCGAAGCTGAGGCACACACCCTGGTGAAATGGGTGCTGTCCTTGAAATAAGGGAAGCTCAAACGGAAAGAGCGCGGACGCCTGAAAGGCTCCGCGCTTTTTTTTATGCTCAGGTTTATTACTTTACTACGGCGATCTGCGTGCGCAGTCCGTCGTTGTAGGTATACAGCGTCAAGATGCCATTCTTGATGTCGCCACGCGCATCAAATTCAATCTTGCCGGTCACGCCCTTGTAGCTGATCTTTTTCAATTCGGGCAAATACCTGGCGGGTTCAATCGAGTTGGCTTTTTGCATGGCTGTGGCCATCACCATTACTGCGTCATAGACGTAAGGTGCATACAGCTTGACGTTGACGCCAAATTTTTTCAGGTAAGCGGCACGAAATGCTTCGGCCACTTTTTTCTGGCTTTCTTCGACACCGCCTGCTTCGGCGCAGACAACCTGGCCGTCAGCCAGACCAGCACCGGCCAGTGCCGGCAGTTGTTCGGTACATAGCCCGTCACCGCCCATGAATTTGGCGGTCATGCCTAGCTGTTTCATTTGCCGCAGCATTGGTCCGCCGACTGCATCCATGCCGCCGAAAAAAATCAGATCCGGATTTTTGCCCTTGATGGTGGTCAGGATGGCGTTGAAGTCGGTGGCCTTGTCGGTTGTGTATTGTCGGCTGACGATCTTGATGCCGGCAGCTTTGGCGGACTTGGCAAATTCATCGGCAACGCCCTGCCCATACGCAGTACGGTCGTCGATGATGGCGATGTTTTGGGATTTCAGCGTGTTGGCTGCATAGCGTCCGAGTGCACCGCCGAGCTGGCCGTCGTTGGCCACAACGCGAAATGCGCCGGCGAAGCCTTGCTGGGTATATTTTGGGTTGGTGGCAGAAGGGGAAATTTGCACAATGCCGGCGTCGTTATAAATTTTTGAAGCCGGGATCGTAGTGCCGGAATTCAGATGGCCGATGACGCCATTGACTTTGGCGTCTACCAGCTTTTGTGCAACGGTCGTGGCTTGCTGCGGATTGGCGCCATCATCTTCAGGCAGCAGTACAAATTTAACTTTCTTTCCGGCGATGCGTATCCCTTTGGCATTGAGTTCATCAATGGCCATGCTGGCGCCGTTTTCATTGTCTTTACCCAGATGCGCAATCTGACCCGACAGAGGCGCAGCGTGGCCGATTTTGACGATGGTTTCCTGCGCTGATGCGTGGCCAGCGTTAATGACCAGCGTAAACAGACAAGCTACAGACATGAGCCGCATCAAGATTCCCCTTTGTGTAAAAAGCATGACGTTACAGCAAAATAAGGGGGCGCAGCAAATTTCACTGCACCCGGTAAAAAGTAAGACTGGTAGTGAGCTAGATAGGCATCGGCTTAGTTGTAGCCGCTGATTTTATCTTTCGCAAATGTTTGCAGATTGCGATAGTGGTCATCGCCATAGCTGAGGTCTATACATCGATTGAACTGGACTTTTGCCGCTTCCCTGTCGCCCAGCGCTTCCAGGCATTCACCCAAACGATAGGCGGCTGCGACATGCAAAACATCAAGCTGGCAAAGCTGCTGAAACAACTTGGCTGCTTCCTTGTGGTGACTGAGTCGCTGTAAACAGGATGCGCAAATGAACAGATAGTCCGGGTTGCTTGGCTGGTGAATCAGCAGATTGAGGCAAATAGGCAAAGCGTGCGCAAATTGTTCTTCGTTGCAAAGTGCTTGCGCTAGCTGATACAGGCTGTCGAGTTCATGCTCTGCAATGCCCCGACATTCCCCTAATGATTTGCCTTGCGTAAGGTCTGCGCTGAACTGTTGAATCAACTCAGGCATAGCGGCCAGATTTTCAGTCAGGCGTTCGACAATGTCGGCAATGGCGGGATCAGCGGGAGGATAGGTATAGCCGGATGACATTGTGACTCCAGTGAAAAATAATTTCCTCCGCGTGGGTAACGGGGAAATTATTTTTGATCCTGAGAAGTCTTGCGATGATTTGTCGTGTCGGTTTATTTATGCGCTGACAGGCGTTGTCGTAGCGGACAGCGATTTTTTTGCAGGATGCATGCCGGTGAACGCAAAATCCACATCGGGTCTGCGTCCGGAAATAATATCGGCAATCGCTCGCCCTGAACCGCAGCCCATGGTCCAACCCAGCGTGCCATGACCGGTATTCAAAAACAGATTCGCATAACGGGTCTTGCCTATGTAAGGCACGTTGGAAGGTGTCAGTGGCCGCAAGCCTGCCCAGTAAGCGGGGTGATCGTAATCACAGGCGTCGGGAAACAGCTCGCGCGTGCGTCTGGTGATGGCTTCGCAGCGGGTGGTGTTGAGTTCGCGGGTATAGCCATTAATTTCGCAGGTACCGGCTACTCGCAGTCTGTTGCCGAGTCGGGAGATCACTAGTTTGTAGCCGTCGTCGGTCAGCGATACCGTCGGTGCGCGTGCGGCGTCTGTTACCTGATACGTGGCCGAATAGCCTTTGCCCGGATAGATGATCAAATCCACGCCAATAGGCCGGGCCAGCTCGGCCGAGAAACTACCCATGGCTAATACAAAAGCATCAGCCCGCAGCACCTGATGACGGCCCGCAGCGTCGATGATTTCAACGCCGCTGATGCGCGCCGCTGCGCCGCTGCCTTCAGTCAGCAAGCGCGTTACCGTGGTGTTGAAACGAAAATCCACTCCAGCACCGGCGGCCTTCCTGGCCAGACCTGTAGTGAACTGGTAAATGTCGCCCGATTCATCCGTGGCCGTGAAGTCGCCGCCGACGATTTTGCTGCGCATGGCTGCTAACGCGGGTTCAATCGCAATGACCTGGTCGGTATTGATGGTTTCGCGCGGACAGCCGAGTTCGCGCATCAGCTGTGCCGCCGGCATCGATTGCTGAAACTCTTTTTCGTCGGTGTAAAAATGCAAAATGCCTTTGCACAGGCTATCGTAGGCAATGCCGGTTTCTGTGCGCAGCGCTTGCAAGGTCTGACGGCTGTATTCGGCGATGGCGACAATCTGCCGGATGTTGTCAGCCGTATGCGCGGCCGTGCATTGACGCAAAAATTCAATGCCCCAGCGCCATTGCAGCCATTCGGGACGAAAGCGAAACAATAGCGGCGCGTCTTCTTTGCCCAGCCACTTCAGCACTTTCAAGGGTGCAGCCGGATTGGCCCAGGGCTCGGCGTGCGACACCGATATCTGGCAACCGTTGGCGAAACTGGTTTCTTGCGCAGCACCGGGCTGGCGGTCCAGTACCGTGACTTCATGACCGGATTGATTGAGGAACCACGCCGAAGCAGTGCCAACAATGCCGGCGCCAAGGACGATGACTTTCATGAACAAGCTCCGATGAAATAAGGCCGCACCACTTGGTGCGCTAATTTGAATGAGAGGGAGATTGTAAAAAAACGTGGCATGGTTTGGCTGTGATGCGGACGGCGCGAATACATATTTTCGGAGACAAACTTCACAATGACCAGCGGTTGGACTAAAAAAACCACGCTAAAACCCAGTATTTATTAGCGCTACGGTCATCCCGGCGCAGGCCGGGACCCAGTGTCTTTATTCCGCATTTTCAAACTGACCGTTAGGTTCTTAATTGCCCGCTTAGTTGCATAATTTCTTGTTCCACTGCGCGTTTGACTTCAAACGCGAGTTGTTCTTCCAGCTCTTGTCGGATTTCCAGCGTCAGCATATCGGTCAATGATGCCGTTGCCTGCTGTATCGCTTGCGGCAAGGTCTGGGCGAGAGCATCGAGAATCGCTGTTTGCAGCGGCACGCCTATTGCGTCGGGCAAGTGATGCTGCAACTTGGCTTCCAGGAGCCCCGGTATACGTTGCGACAATTGCGTGCGCAACCGCTGCGTTAACGCTTCCTGAAATGGCTGAGCCTGAAGTGGTGCTGTGTCTTCTTCGATGATGTCGGTAAGTACGGGAAAATCAAGATCGGCAGTGGTGGCGTTCATGTTTTTTCAGCGACAAAATGGGTGAGCGGATAGCCGCGCTGTTGATAAAGCCGGTAGCGTTCACGACCGGCAGCCAGATCATTTTCTTCGTTGGCGACGATTTCAAACAGACGCTCGAAGCGGGCGAAATGCGACGGCGTTTGTGTGGATAAATTGATCAATATCTGATGATGCGGCAGTGCCTGTTCGGCGTCATCCGTCAAAATCACCGGCGTCTGCGCCGCCAGCGCATCAGTGGCGCGCACATGCGGCAAAAAATCTTGCGCCGAAAAAGACCACAGCGCGTCATCAAAGGCTTGCAGTTGTGCCGCGTCTTGCAAGAACACCACCACCTGCATCTTGCCGGCGCGTGCTTTACGCACCAGCCGGCAGGCATACGCCAGTTTGTCCGGCACCTTGCTATGAAAGTCGACGCGGGTCATCGTACTTAGTTGCTCATGCCATTGTGGCGCAGCAGCGCATCAATACTGGGTTCGCGGCCACGAAACGCGGTGAAGGATTCCATCGCCGGGCGTGAACCGCCAACAGACAAAATTTCACGCTGAAAGGCAAGGCCGGTTTCCGCCAGACGGTTGGGATCGCCCTGCGCTTCCTCGAATGCGCCATAGGCATCGGCAGACAGCACCTCGGCCCACTTGTAGCTGTAATAGCCGGCGGCATAACCGCCTGCAAACACATGCGAGAACGAATTCTGAAAGCGATTGAAGGCCGGTGGAATAATGACGGCAACGCGGTGCCGCACTTCAGCCAGCACATCGGCCACCGACTTGGCACCATTGGGGTCGTAGTCAAAATGCAGGTGCATGTCGAACAGGGAGAACTCGACCTGGCGCAACATCTGCAAACCTGACTGGAAATTTTTCGCAGCAATCATTTTGTCGTACAGCGCGCGCGGCAAAGCCTGACCAGTTTCGGCATGCGCGGTCATGTTCTGCAATACATCCCATTCCCAGCAAAAATTTTCCATGAACTGGGAAGGCAATTCCACTGCATCCCACTCCACGCCGGAGATGCCGGACACGCCCAGCTCATCGACAGCGGTCAGCATATGATGCAGGCCGTGGCCGAATTCATGGAACAGGGTAATGACTTCGTCGTGGGTAAAGTAGGCGGGCTTTTTAACGCCATCGACTACGGCCGGTTCGGTGAAGTTGCAAGTCAGGTAGGCAATCGGCGTTTGCAGCATGGTCTCGTTGCTCTTGCGGCCGCGCGCATCATCCATCCATGCGCCGCCACGCTTGCCGCTGCGCGCATACATGTCCAGATAAAACTGACCGATCAGCTGCGCATTTTTTTCGATGCGATAAAACTGCACGTCTTCATGCCACACCGGGCCATTGTCTTTTTTGATGGTGACGCCGAACATGGTTTGCACCAGTCGAAACAAGCCATCAACGACTTTCGGTTCGGGGAAGTAGAGTTTGACTTCCTGCTCGGAAAACGCATAGCGCTGCTCGCGCAATTTTTCTGCTGCATAGGTAAAGTCCCAGGCTTGCAATTGCGCGATGCCGAGTTCGCTGCTGGCAAAGGCTTTTAATTCTGCCAGATCGTTTTCAGCAAAAGGGCGCGCCCGCACGGCCAGGTCGTCGAGAAAGCCAATCACCTCATCCGGTGCAATCGCCATCTTGGGCACCAGCGAGACTTCAGCGAAATTTTTGTAGCCGAGCAGTTTGGATTCTTCGTCGCGCAAGCGCAAAATTTCGATGATATTGGCGGTGTTGTCCCATTCAGGCTTGGCCCCCAGTTCCGAGGCTTTCGTCGCGTTGGCGGTGTAGATGGTTTCGCGCAGCGCGCGGTCATCCGCGTATTGCAAAATCGGGAAATAGGAAGGGAAGTGCAGGGTAAAACGGTAACCGGTTTTACCGGCTTTTTCTGCTGAGGCGCGGGCGGCTTGCTGCACATCCTCGGGCAGGCCGGTCAGGCGGCTGACGTCTTCAATGATTAATTCATAGGCATTGGTCGCGTCGAGCACGTTCTCTGAAAACTTGGTCGACAGCGCCGCCTGCAGTTCCTGAATTTCTGCGAAACGCACTTTGTACGCGTCTGATAATTCGGCGCCGCTGAGTCGGAAATCCCGCACGGCGTTATCAATGATTTTTTTGCGGGTTGCTGAAAAACCGGCGAAGTCCGGGCCAGTTTGCAGCGCCTTGTATTGGTCAAACAGCGCCAGATTCTGGCCCAGTTCGGTCCAGAATTCCGTCACCTTGGGCTGGTTTTCATTGTAGGTGGCGCGCAGCTCCGGCGTATCCATCACGCCATTCAAATGGCCGACCACACCCCAGGCACGGGACAGCTTTTCTGTGATCTCTTCCAGCGGCACCACAAACGCATCCCAGCTCACTGTTGTGGCAGGCACGGAGAGCCGTGAGACGACCTCACGGGCCTTTGCCAGCAATGCATCAATGGCCGGTGTGACGTGTTCGTGGGTAATGGCGTCAAAGCGCGGCAGGTCGGAAAAGTCCAGCAGGGGATTGGTAGTCATGTTCATGGCAGGGTTCTTTCAGCAGCTTCAATGGTGTTAACTAACAGCATGGTGATGGTCATCGGTCCGACGCCGCCGGGCACCGGCGTAATCCAGCCGGCCACTTCCAGCGCGCCGGCATAGTCGACGTCGCCGCACAGCTTGCCTTCCTCGTCGCGGTTCATGCCGACATCGATTACCACCGCACCGGGCTTGATCATGTCGGCGGTGACGATGTTACGGCGACCGGTGGCCACCACCAGAATATCGGCGCCACGGGTGTGATGACTCAAGTCCCGTGTTTTCGAGTTGCAGATGGTGACGGTGGCACCGGCTTGCAAGAGCAGCATCGCTTGCGGTTTGCCGACGATATTGGATGCGCCAACCACCACGGCGTTGGCGCCGCGCACCGGATAATCAATCGACTCCAGCATTTTCATCACGCCATAAGGCGTGCAGGGGCGAAACAGCGGCTGGCCTGTCATTAACAGACCGGCGTTACTGATATGAAAACCATCCACATCTTTTTCAGCGGCGATCGCTTCAATGACTTTGTGGGCGTTAATATGAGGCGGCAGCGGCAATTGCACCAGGATGCCGTGGATTTGCGGGTCCAGATTGAGTGCAGCAACACGAGCCAGCAAAGCCTCTTCCGACATACTGGCTTCGTATTTTTCGAACACCGAATGAATGCCGTTTTCTTCGCAAGCCTTGATCTTGTTGCGCACATAAACTTGCGAAGCCTGACTGTCGCCAACCAGAATCACCGCCAGACCCGGCTGCTTGCCGGCGGCTTTCAAGGCGGCAGCGCGTTGCGCGACGTCGATGCGTAAAGTTTTGGAGAGCGTGATTCCGTTAATTATTTGGGCTGGCATGGACGGGAGTCAATGGAAAGTGGTGAGTGTTAGGCTTGGCCGCAAAAGACAAGTGGTGATTATAAGGCGCGCACGCTTTGACGGCAGGTAAAGCACCGATGTTCCTCATTTTTTCAATCTGACAAGACATGCTCGTATTTCGTAATATGAAATAGCGTATCGTATTTTGAAAATTGAATAAGTCCTGATAAACTTGCCAGCAAATTACAGAGGACGTCACCATCGCTCTATGTGGTGGCGTCCGTTAACTGCCGTAATACCGATTACGGCAACCCAGAAGGAGACCCCATCATGTCCGCCAATCTCGACGTCATCCTGGCGCAAGCCGCCAATGATCCCGATGTGACCGAAACCCAGGAGTGGCTCGATGCACTTGAAGCCGTGCTCGACCATGAAGGCCCTGAGCGCGCGCATTATCTGCTCGAGCGCATGGTTGACCTGGCCCGCCGCCGTGGCGCGCATATTCCGTTTTCCAGCAACACGGCCTATGTCAATACCATCCCTGCGCATCTTGGTGAGCACTGCCCGGGCAATCTGGAACTCGAAGAACGTCTGCGCTCTTATATGCGCTGGAATGCGATGGCGATGGTGGTCAAGGCCAACCGTGCCGATGGCGACCTTGGCGGTCATATTTCCAGCTTTGCCTCGCTGGCCAATATGCTGGGCATAGGCTTCAATCATTTCTGGCACGCGCCGACCGAACATCATGGCGGTGACCTGCTCTACATTCAGGGCCATTCCTCGCCCGGCATTTATGCCCGCGCTTATCTCGAAGGCCGGCTGACGGAAGAGCAGATGCTCAACTTCCGCCGTGAAGTCGATGGCAAGGGCCTGTCTTCCTATCCGCACCCGAAACTGATGCCGGACTTCTGGCAATTCCCGACCGTCTCGATGGGGTTGGGACCGCTGATGGCCATTTATCAGGCCCGCTTCCTCAAGTACCTGCACGCCCGCCAGATCGCCGACACCGCCCCACGCAAGGTCTGGGCTTTCTGCGGCGACGGTGAAATGGACGAACCGGAATCGATGGGCGCCATCGGTATGGCCGGCCGCGAAATGCTCGACAACCTCGTCTTCGTCGTCAACTGCAATTTGCAGCGGCTTGATGGTCCTGTGCGCGGCAACGGCAAAATCATTCAGGAACTCGAAGCCGACTTCCGCGGTGCTGGCTGGAACGTGATTAAAGTCATCTGGGGCCCGGGCTGGGATGATTTGCTGGCGCAAGACAAAGAAGGCATTTTGCAGCGCGTGATGATGGAAACCGTTGACGGCGAATATCAGAACTACAAAGCCAAAGATGGCGCCTATGTGCGCAAGCATTTCTTTGGCAAGCATCCCAAATTACTGGAGATGGTGGCCAATATGTCGGACGACGACATCTGGCGCCTGACCCGTGGCGGTCACGACCCGCACAAAATTTATGCCGGTTTCAAAACCGCGCAAGAACACAAAGGCCAGCCAACGGTCTTGCTGGTGAAAACCGTCAAGGGTTATGGCATGGGCAAATCCGGTGAAGCACGCAACACCGCGCACCAGACCAAAAAACTCGACGACGACGCGATCCGTGAAATGCGCGACCGCTTCGGCATTCCTGTTTCTGACGAGCAGTTGCATGAAGTGCCGTTCTTCAAACCGGCCGACGACTCTCCCGAAATGCTGTATCTGCAGGAACGCCGAAAGCAGCTCGGTGGCTACCTGCCGCAGCGCCGCCGCAAAGCGGACGATGTGCTGCCGGTGCCGCCGCTGTCCACCTTCCAGGCAGTATTGGACCCAACGGCAGAAGGCCGCGAAATTTCAACCACCCAGGCTTACGTGCGCATGCTGACGATTCTGCTGCGCGACGCCAATCTGGGAACCCGCGTGGTGCCGATTCTGGTCGACGAAGCGCGCACCTTTGGTATGGAAGGCCTGTTCCGCCAGATCGGTATCTTCAGTCAGCAAGGACAGTTATACGAGCCGGTCGATAAAGATCAGGTCAGTTACTACCGCGAAGACAAGGCCGGCCAGATTCTGCAAGAAGGCATCAATGAAGCCGGTGCCATGAGTTCGTGGATTGCGGCAGCGACGTCGTATTCGACCAACAACCGGGCGATGATTCCGTTCTATACCTTCTACTCGATGTTTGGCCTGCAGCGCATTGGCGATCTGGCATGGGCCGCTGGCGACATGCGGGCACGGGGTTTCCTGCTCGGTGGCACGGCAGGGCGCACCACACTCAATGGCGAAGGTCTGCAACATGAAGATGGCCATAGTCATGTGATGGCGTCGACCATTCCGAACTGCCTGCCGTACGATCCGACCTTTGCCCATGAAGTCGGCGTGATTTTGCATGACGGCTTGAAGCGCATGATAGAAAATCAGGAAGACGTGTTTTATTACATCACCCTGATGAATGAAAACTATCCACACCCGGGTCTGCAAGCCGGTCAGGAAGAAGGCATTCTGAAAGGCCTGTATCGTCTGCAAGCCAGCGCCAAAAAAACCAAGCACCGCGTGCAGTTAATGGGCTCCGGCACCATTTTGCGCGAAGTGATTGCCGCTGCCGAACTGCTGGAAAAAGACTGGGACATTGCCTCCGACATCTGGTCGGCACCCTCGTTTACCTTGCTGGCCCGCGACGGTCAGGATGCCGAGCGCTGGAACATGCTCAACCCGGCCGCCAAGTCGCCACGGGTAGCTTATGCAACCCAGTGCCTGTCTGACAGCGAAGGCCCGATCATTGCCGCCACCGATTACATGCGCACCTATGCCGAACAGATTCGTGCCTTCATGCCAAAAGGGCGCAGCTACAAAGTCTTGGGTACAGACGGCTTTGGTCGTTCGGACACCCGCGCCAAACTGCGCGAATTTTTCGAGGTGAACCGTTATTTTGTGACCATCGCTGCACTAAAATCGCTGGCCGAAGCTGGCAGCATTGATGTGTCGGTCGTTAGCAAGGCCATCGAAAAATACGGTATCGACGCCAACAAGCCAAACCCAGTGACCCAATAAGGTCGGCACTTTTAAATCAACTAAAAGCTTTCCCGGGGTAGAGCGAGGAAAGCGTGGAGCGCACACAATGAGTCAGATAGAAATCAAGGTTCCCGATATTGGTGACTTCAAAGAAGTTGAAGTCATCGAATTACTGGTCAAGCCCGGCGACACCGTCAAAGCCGAGCAATCGCTGATCACGGTCGAATCCGACAAGGCCAGTATGGAAATCCCCAGCAGTCATGCTGGTGTAGTCAAAGAACTGAAAATTAAAATTGGCGATAAGGTGGCTGAAGGATCGCTGATTCTGATTCTGGAAGCAGCGGAAGGTGCCGTTGCCGTTGCTGCACCGGCTGCTACCGCGCCTGCATTGTCCCCGGCACCGGCACCAGCGCCGTCTGCGCCTGCGGCCGCTGCACCAGCACCAGCGCCCGTTGCCCCTGCGGCTGTCAGCAACAATGGCCAGAAAGCGCATGCGTCGCCTTCGATTCGCAAGTTTGCCCGCGAACTCGGCGTTGATCTGACTCAAGTCAATGGCAGCGGTCCCAAAGGCCGGGTCCTGACCGAAGACGTGCAAGCTTATGTAAAAGGCGTCATCAGTAACGGTGGCGCGTCAGCGCCGAAGTCAGGTGGCGGCGCCGGTTTGTCCCTGCTGCCATGGCCTTCGCTGGATTTTTCAAAATTTGGCGCGACCGAATTGCAGCCACTGTCGCGCATCAAGAAAATCAGCGGCCCCAACCTGCACCGCAACTGGGTGACGATGCCGCATGTGACCCAGTTCGATGAAGCCGATATCACCGACCTCGAAGATTTCCGCAAGAGCGCCAATGATGCGCTGGCCAAGTCCGGTGTCAAGCTGACCATGCTGGCCTTCGTCATCAAAGCCAGTGTCTCAGCCCTGAAGAAATTCCCGGCCTTTAATGCCTCACTTGACGCTACCGGTGAAAACCTGATTCTGAAGCAGTACTACAACATCGGCTTTGCTGCCGACACGCCAAATGGTCTGGTCGTGCCGGTGGTGAAAAACGCCGACCAAAAAGGTATTGCCGAGATCGCCCGTGAAATGGGCGAGCTGTCTGCACAAGCCCGTGACGGCAAACTCAAACCGGCCGACATGCAGGGTGCGAGCTTCACCATTTCGTCGCTGGGTGGCATTGGCGGCACGGCCTTCACACCGATCATCAACGCGCCTGAAGTCGCTATCCTTGGCCTGTCCAAATCGGCGATTAAGCCGGTGTGGGATGGCAAACAATTCCTGCCACGCCTGATGATGCCTTTGTCCCTGTCCTATGACCACAGAGTGATAGACGGTGCAATGGGTGCGCGCTTTAGTGTGTACCTGGGCGAAGTATTGGCCGACATGCGCAAGACCTTGCTCTAATCGACATGACCACCTGCGTCGTCGTCAGAAAAAACAATGTCATCGCAATGGCGGCTGATTCGCTGGTCACCTTTGGTGACACGCGACTGTCGCAGGCCTATGAAGCCAACGACAAGATCGTGCAAGTGGGCGACTCGTATATTTCGCTGGCAGGCACCACCGCGCATTTTCCGGTGATGAAAAAGCTCCTCACCGACATGGGTGAGGAATGCAAGCTCAGCTCGCGTGAAGAAGTGTTCGAGACCTTCACGCGGGTGCATCAGATTTTGAAAGAAAAGTATTTTCTCAACACCAAAGAAGAAGAGGACGATCCTTATGAGTCCTCGCAAATCACGACGCTGATTGCCAATCCGCACGGCATCTTCGGCGTCTATTCCTATCGCGAAGTATTCAGTTTCGACCGTTTCTGGGCCATAGGCAGCGGTAAAACCTTTGCGCTGGGTGCGATGTATGCAGCCTATGACAAGCTCGACTCGGCGCATGCGATTGCCGAGCTGGGTGTACAAGCCGGGGCCGAGTTCGATAAAAGTTCGTCCTTGCCCTGCAAAATTATTAGTTTTCCGATGAAATAAGAAGACGGAGCACACATCATGAGTCTGGTAGAAATCAAGGTCCCCGATATTGGCGACTTCAAGGAAGTGGAAGTGATCGAGTTGCTGGTCAAGCCGGGCGACACCGTCAAGCTCGATCAGTCATTGATTACCGTTGAGTCCGACAAGGCCAGCATGGAAATTCCCTGCAATCAGGCCGGCGTAGTCAAAGAACTCAAGGTCAAGATCGGCGACAAGGTGGCCGAAGGCTCACTGCTGCTGCTACTCGAAACAGGCGCTGCCGCCGCACCCGCGCCCCAAGCACCAGCTGCTACCACTGCAGCTGCGCCCGCTGTTGCCCCTGTTGTTGCACCCGTCGCTGCCAGCTTCGCCGGCAAGGCCGACATCGAATGCGACACCCTGGTCTTGGGTGCCGGCCCCGGTGGTTATACCGCTGCATTCCGCGCGGCCGACCTCGGTCAGAAGGTCGTGCTGGTTGAACGCTTTGCTTCACTTGGCGGCGTTTGCTTAAACGTGGGCTGCATCCCTTCCAAAGCTCTGCTGCATGCGGCCAAGGTGATTACCGAAGCCGAAGAAATGTCCCACTTCGGCGTCAAAATGTCGGCTCCTGAAATCGAGCTTGATGCGCTGCGCGGCTGGAAAGACGGCGTGATCAAAAAACTGACCGGTGGCTTGTCAGGCCTGGCCAAGGCACGCAAGGTACAAGTGGTGCAAGGCAAGGCGGCGTTTTCTTCACCAAACACACTGACCGTTGACACCCCTGAAGGCAGTAAAGTGATTGCCTTTCGCCATGCGGTCATTGCGGCCGGCTCGTCGGTGGTGAAAATCCCCGGCTTTCCGTATGACGATCCACGCCTGATTGACTCCACCGGCGCGCTGGAATTGCGTCAGATCCCCAAGCGCATGCTGGTCATTGGCGGCGGCATCATCGGGCTGGAAATGGCGTGCGTGTATGACGCGCTGGGCAGCAAAGTCACGGTGGTTGAATTCGCCGATGGTTTGATTCCTGCTGCCGACCGCGACATCGTCAAGCCTTTGCAAAAACGGATTGAAAAACGCTACGAAGCGATTTACCTGAAAACCAAGGTCACCAAACTCGAAGCCCGCGCCGACGGTTTGCTGGCCAGTTTCGAAGGCGCTGCTGCGCCGGCTGAGCCGCAGTTGTATGACATGGTGTTGATGGCAGTAGGTCGTCGTCCAAACGGCCGCGAGATCGGCGCCGACAAAGCCGGCGTGGTGGTTAACGAACGCGGTTTCGTTCCGGTTGACCGTCAGCAGCGCACCAACGTGCCGCACATCTTTGCTATTGGCGACATCTGTGGCGACCCTATGCTGGCGCACAAAGCGACCAACGAAGCCAAGGTGGCCGCCGAAGTCATTGCCGGTCACAAGGTGGAGTTTGACGCGATGACGATCCCGTCGGTTGCCTATACCGATCCGGAAATTGCCTGGATGGGCGTAACCGAAACCGAAGCCAAAGCCAAAGGCATCCCGTATGAAAAAGCCAGTTTCCCGTGGGCGGCTTCCGGCCGCGCTCTGGCCATGGGCCGCGACGACGGCATTACCAAACTGCTGTGGGACCCGCAAACCAAACGCATCATAGGTGCAGGTATCGTGGGGGTAAATGCCGGTGAATTGCTGGCGGAGACTGTGCTGGCGATGGAGATGGGGGCCGATCTGGAAGATCTGGCCTTAACCGTGCACGCGCATCCAACCTTGTCCGAGACGCCGATGTTCGCAGCCGAGATGGGCCTGGGTAGTATTACGGATTTGTATTTGCCGAAAAAATAAGCGCCTAGATTTCTAAGCGCCTAGTTTGAGAAGCCGTCAGATTTAAAAAAATCTGACGGCTTTTTTTATCTGACGTCGCCGAAAGTGTTTGGATCTTCCACAGGAATTGCATCGTTTAGTGATATTGATTGCTTCATCAACTCGCGGTACTGGTCGATGATGGCGAGTTTATCCTCATCAGTAAGGGGTGATTCGCTAGTAGTTTCTCTGAGCTTTATTTGATTGTCGATGGCGAGTTTTGCCTGGTTTTTAAATGGCTCTGTCAGGCCTTCATATTTTTGTTGTGACTCAGGATCGGTTTTGTACGCTTCAAATTTAAGTGCTTCATTAGCATAGTGTGAAATCGCAGTGAGTTTTTCTCCCATAGTAGCTAGCTGTTCAAGAGCATAAATTTTGCCGTCGTTATTGAGTTTATCAAGAGCCGGACTCGACATATTTTTAGCCCATGTTTCAAATTTATTTTCGGGGATTCGACTTGAACTCTCAGGGTTTTCTTTCAACCAAGTTAGCAATTCTTTTTGATATGTTTGCATCGCTAATTTTTTGATCAAGTCATCTCTAAATTGTGCGATATCAGCAGCATATCCAGTTTGCTCTGACTTGGAACTTTGCCGCATGAGTTTTTGTTGAACGTTGACTGCGTCTATAACTTTTAGCGCAATTTTAAATTTAGCTTCTTGCGGTAAATTTTTAAAATTTGGATTATTAACGATGATCTTGTCGTTCATGATTTGAGCGGTAACAAGCGCGTTATGTGAACTGATATTTGTCTGTGACTTGATCCACGCTGCATCTTTTGCGATGTCCCGCATTTGAGTAAGCAATCCCGTACTTAGTTGAGGTTTCTGATCATCGGGAAGTGATTGGTGCAACATGTTGAAAAGTCGATTTTCTGTTTTGTTGGAAACAGCCCCATCGCTAAGGGTTTTTAAGTTACTGGTCGAAGATTTTAATAATGTATTAATTTCCTTCTCTTGGCCTTTAACGTCTGAAAGAAAATTTTCTGCTGTTATATACGTATCAAGCGCCTTGGCAAATATTTTTTCGAATTCGTCTCTTTTTTCAATATTGTTTTTTAAAGCAAGCTCATTAACAAGATTCTTACTTGCGTTTTCCAGTCCGCCCTTGATTGCACATAACGGATCAGTGTCTTGATTCATAGGTAAATGAATATTCTTGAGTAATTCATTGTTTAATTTTTTTATTAAATGCGCCTTTGCTGCATGATGATTTGCTATTAGCTTTGCATTGCTAGTAAACAAGCTTTCAAAAAATCCCACCCGACGGACCTTATCCTTGCCCGCATCAAAAATCACAAAACCGCTGGGTTTGAAAACATTTTTCGATTTTTCAAATGCCTGAAATTTGCTCAGTCCCTGAAGGGCACTCTGGCTGTTAGCCATATTTACTTTTGACATTGTTTTCCTCTTGGGGGTGTTGGTTCGCCGGCATTCAGTCGCTTGTGCTGCTTGCCTGATTGACTAAAGGCTCAGTGACATTGGTCTTTGAATTGTTCTGTGAACGAACTACAAGCGAGATTTTTGCGGTGCATGAACATCCTCGCCCTGCAATGTGCAGTTTGCATCTGGCGCAACAAAACAGGGTGCATTAGGCATGCATCGCGGCAGGGGATCAGGCTGTATTGGCCGGAACCATTGCCAGACACGAATCCCTAAAAAGGGAGCAGGTCCAGAGTAGTTGGATTGAATCAGGCGAGTAACAACAATCTGATTGTGTTGGCAGCCGACTTGCGTGGCGTTGTCTATGAAGGGAAAGAAAAATGAACAAAGTCAGTAGTTATGCCCAGTCTGCGCTCAATACAAGTATGTCGGTTGAGGACCTTGCAACGGAGATCAGCAAAGTGAGCAGAAATAACGATCCCATGCATTCAAAGGTGGGAATCGATGCGGGTAATCGTGAAAAAGTGTATGTACGCAAGCAGACGAAACCAGAGCGGTTTTTGAATTTGATCATCACGCAAAAGCAGCGGATTAAGCAGCACGCCGATTTATTAACCTTGATTAAGAAGGTGCTGGATGCTTCGCTCAAACCAGAACAAAGTGAGACTGTTCTGAAAAACATAAAATCAGCCATAGGCAGTGGAAATGTCCGAAGTATTCCGGATTTGCTGAGGCAAACTGATGCGAATGAAAACGCAGATCAAAATGCCCAAGATCAGTCAGCGGTGTCTGACAATAAAAACGTTTGGGAAGAAAGAAAAAACAGACTGACGCCTGCCTTTCTGAAGCCAAAACCAGAGCATAAGCCACTGGATGTGAGTGGAACGCTGGCTGAATGAGGTCGTATCGTTCAGGCTGCGTTTGTTTCGACGGCTTTGGTTCGCCAGCAAGATTTTTTTCGGGGTCACAACGAAAGACGCTGGGTCCCGATTTTCATAGCGACGACTGGTGTGGTTGAGACGCTACCAAAATTCCACCCGTCGTCACCTGCCTGTGATGAAGCTGCGTGGGCGGACTGCATGCAGTCCGAATTCCCCACTTCGCTCCCGGCGCATGCCGTAACCCAGTGTCAACGATGTGTCTGGCTTAATCCGCCTGTCTGGCCAACTCGATCACTTGCGACAGCAGCGCCAGCATCTGATCAATCTCGGCGATCGACAAATTCAGTGCCGGCATAAAGCGCAGTAATTCAGGACGTGGTGCATTAAGCAGCAAACCCACAGGCTCCAGGTCGCGGGCAATTTCGACGATTTTCGGGCCTATCGGTGCGCCCAGTTTCAGCGCCCGCAACAGACCTTCGCCACGTTCGCCTTCCAGTCCGTGTCTGCTGCTCAACTGCTCGAGCCCGGCTTTCAGGTAGGCGCCCTTGTCCGCTACCGATTGCAGAAAACCCGGTGCCAGCAAACTATCCAGCACAGCGATGCCGACTGCGGTCATCAAAGGGTTGCCGTTGTAGGTGCCGCCCTGGTCGCCCGGCTCGAAGCAGGCGAATTCTTCCTTGCACAACAGTGCCGACAGCGGCACGCCGCCGCCGATACCTTTACCTAGCGTCATGATGTCAGGCTCGATATCGGAGAGCTGATATGCAAACAGCTTACCGGTGCGGCCCATACCGGACTGGACTTCATCGACGATCAGCAGCAGGCCGTGTTTTTTGGTCAGTGCGCGCAGGCCCTGCATGAACTCACGCGAAGCGGGTATGACGCCGCCTTCGCCTTGCACGGGTTCCAGCATCACGGCAATGGTCTTGTCGGTGATCAGGGCTTCCACGCTGGCCAGATCATTGAGCTGCGCATGCGGAAAGCCGGGCACCTGCGGCGCAAACATGGTGCCCCAGCCGGCTTTGCCGGAGGCCGACATAGTGGCCAGAGTGCGGCCATGAAAACTGTGGTCCATCGTGATGATTTCATAACGGTGTTCACCGGCTGCGTTCGGATGCAGCTTGCCCCATTTTCGCGCCAGCTTGATCGCCCCTTCATTGGCTTCGGCGCCGCTGTTGGCGAAGAACACGCGATCGAAACAGGAATGTTTAACCAGCATCGAAGCCAGTTGCAAGGAAGGTTCGTTATAAAACGCTGGTGAAGGGTTGATCACCCTGGCCGCCTGCGCAACCAGCGCTTCGCTAATGCAGGCCGGTGAGTGGCCCAGACAATTAACCGCCCAGCCTTGCAGGTAGTCGAGATACTGTTTGCCGTTATGGTCGGTCAGCCACATGCCATGTCCTTCGGTGAACACCAGCGGTGGCCGATTGGTAATGTGCAGCAGCGCGTTGGTATCGTATTGGGAGAAGGGCATGTTGGCGTGCTCGGGTTTGTTCATAGTGTTTAGGCGGCGATCAGATCGGCTTCAGAGGTAAAGGAGTCGGCGAAAAATTCTTCTTTCGGCAGCATGCATTGCGCAACAAATTCGCGTTGTGCCGATTCAACCATGATCGGCGCACCGCAGGCATAGACCTGAAAGCCGGACAGGTCGGGCAAGTCTGCCATCACGGCGCGATGCACGAAACCGGACCGGCCCTGCCAGCCGTCTTCAGGCAAGGCGTCGGACACCACCGGGGTATAGCGAAAGTTTGGCAGTGTGCGCGCCCATTCTTCACACAGCTTGTGCAAATATAAATCTTGCGGCCTGCGGCCGCCCCAATACAAGTGCATGGGACGCGTGAGCTTCAAATGGACTGCATGTTCAATGATGGCCTTGATCGGCGCAAAGCCAGTACCAGAGGCCAGCAAGACCATGGGCTTGTCGGAATCTTCGCGCAAAAAGAAGCTGCCCTGCGGCCCTTCAAAACGCAGGATGTCTCTTTCCTTCATCGTGCCAAATACATGGTCGGTAAACAAGCCGCCGGGCAGGTGCCGGATGTGCAGCGACATCAGTTCATTGGAGTGCGGTGCATTGGCCATGCTGTAGCTGCGGCGCTTGCCGTCTTTCAGCAAAAACTCGATGTACTGACCGGCTTTGTATTGCATGCGCTCGGTGGCGGGCATCTGCAGAGAAAGGATGATCACATCATCGCTTACGCGTTCAAGGGTGCTGACGCGGGCCGGGACTTTCTTGATCGGGAATTCACCCATGCCCAGCACTTCGCGTGCTTCAATCGTGATGTCAGACTGTGGTTGCGCGCAGCAAAATAGCGCACTGCCTGCCGCTTCTTCAGCAGCTGACAGTGCACGTTCCTGATGCTTGCCATGTTCCACCGAGCCGGCCAGCAGCCGGCCTTTGCAACTGCCGCAGGCGCCGTTTTTGCAGCCATAGGGCAGGCCGACGCCGGCGCGGATGGCGGCGGTTAAAATGGATTCCCCTGCTTCGCAGGTAAACTGCCGGCCACTAGGCTGAACGCTAATCTGGAACGTCATACAATCTCGTCAATGAAAAAAACTACGTTGAATGTGATCGCCCGGCCACGCTTGCTGCTGGTCGGCTGCGGCGACGTCGGCATGCGGCTGTTGCCGCTTTTGCGCGATCGTTTCCGCGTTTTTGCTGTCACCAGCCAGCCTGCTCGCTGCGCTGAACTACGCGCCGCCGGTGCGATTCCAATCGTTGCCAATCTGGACTTGCCGCACTCCCTGCATCGTCTGCGCGGTCTGGCTGACAGAGTGGTGCATCTGGCGCCGCCGCAACCGGACGGCAAGCAAGACCGACGCACTCGCAATCTGGCCGCCATTTTACCCCGACACGGGACCTTGGTTTATGTCAGTACCACCGGTGTTTACGGCAATACTGGCGGGGCCAGTTTTGATGAAACCCGGCCTGTTGCGCCAGTTAATGCCCGCGCGGTGCGACGGGTCGATGCCGAGCAGGTCTTGCGGCACTGGGCTAAGCGGGTCCAGGCGCGGCTGTCGATTTTGCGGGTACCGGGTATTTATGCAGCTGACAGGCTGCCGCTGGAACGTCTCAAACTTGGCACGCCCGCCTTGCTGCCTGCTGAGGATGTCTACACCAACCATATTCATGCCGATGATCTGGCGCAGATTATTGCCCTGGCACTGTTTCGCGCCTGGCCCCAGCGGGTGGTGCACACGGTGGACGATTCGGACCTGAAGATGGGGGAGTATTTTGATCTGGTTGCCGACGCTTTTGCGCTGCCGCACCCGCCGCGCCTGCCGCGCAGCGAACTGGCACGACATGTCTCGCCGATGATGTTGTCCTTCATGTCGGAGTCGCGCCGTCTGCACAACCGGCGCATGAAGCAGGAACTCGGCGTAAAACTGATCTACCCAAGCGTTGCTGATTTACTCAGGCAGATCAGGCCTCAAGTCAGTGGTCCGAGTCAGGCCACGTTCGATTTTGGCAGCTAAGCGATGCAAGCAGTTTATCTGAGCATTAAGGTTGCCAGGCCTTGATGCCGTCCACCCATGACCGTGCAGGTAGTTTGCTCATCTCTTTAATCACCGCTGCACGTTCATACAGATCCGCGAAATCGAGTTCAGGCGGCGCATTAAAAGCCAGCACCACCACATTACCCTGATGGACTTCGGGCAGGCAGATCAGGGTATCGAACGCATACAGCATGGCCTTGAAATTTTTGGCGTAGCTGGGATGGTCACCAAACAAATTGACGGTGGCGACCCCGTGCGGTTTCAGGCAAGCCGAGCAGGCCTTGTAAAACTCGGGCGAATCCAGCATCGGGCCGCGCGCGGTGGCGTCGTATAAATCAATTTGCAAAGCGTCGAGCGTGCCGTGGTTGGACCGGTCTTCGACAAAATCCAGCGCATCCATCTCGCGTACCGACAGTCGTTCATCATCAGCCGGCAGCTTGAACATCGAGTGGCAAATATCAATCACGGCCGGGTTCAGTTCCACGGCGGTGACCTGTGCTTGCGGGTAGTGCCGGTAACAAAATTTGGTCAGCGCAGCTGCGCCCAGACCCAGTTGCGCAATGTGCGTGGGCTGATCAATGAATAACATCCAGGCCATCATCTGCTGCGCATATTCCAGCTCGGGCCAGTCGGGTTTGCGCAAGCGCATCGCCCCTTGTACCCACTCGGTGCCGAAATGCAGATAACGCACGCCGTCCATTTCCGACAAAGTCACCGCTGAAAATTTCGGTTTTTTGCGCGCAGGGCGGGATGATTCTTCTTTTTCTATGGATTTTCGTTTGATCAGCATGGCTTTCCTTGAAGACGCCGCATTATCAGTCAGGCGCTTGTCACTGTACAAGGTTTTACCCAAAATTTAATCATGAGATACCCACACCACGGGCCTCACTGTCGGCTGCAACATGACGATAAAAATAGCGTGATGTTTCGTCTTCTGTGGGGTCAAGAATAAAGTCCCGGTTTTGTAAGTGCTGTTTGGCATCGGAATACACAGGATATTTGATTGGACCGGAATGCAAAAATTGATGGCAAGTTGCGAGTTTGTTTGTTGAAGCGGTTTTGATATCGCTGGAAACAACCAGGCTCAGACCGATACGTTTGGCTTGCTCGGAGGCGAAATCAATCAGATCATTATTTTCTGTGTCGCTCAGTTTGACCGGATAAATTTTTTCCATTAACAGATAAGGCTCGCCTTTCTGCCCCAGCACAGCTTCATTTTCGGTCGGCGCAGCCCACATTAATCGCAGAATGGCGCGGCGTAAAATTTTGCCGTCTTTATCGGTAACAGTAACGAGTTTTTGTTTTCCATCCATGGCGGCGCCGATCAGGCCGCAATTTAAACTTGGGTCACCATTAATGCGCTGACAGCTGCCGCGTATATCCGTGCCCATTCTGATCCATGCCTGATGTTCGTCATAGAAGTTCAAGCAGTGATCCTTATTGGACTTTAAAGGTGCGCTTATATTTTGCTTCCAGCGGCCAACCAGGCCTTGATCGCAGCGTTCAAGAAGGGCATCGGATTGGTAGCGTAGGGCAGGAAAATTTCCTTCGATGACTGCGTTGATGAAATTTTTCAGGGTGCTTAGTGCGGGATGGTTTTTAAGCCGGCCCATATAAGTCAGTATGCTTGAACTTTCCCGGTATTTATCAAAAATAGATTCATATTTTGGAAGTGAATTTTTAATCACGCCTAGTGTTTTGATGATCAGACTTTCCTGAATTTTTTGGAAAGTATTTTTGCCATCGGCAATCTCAATGACAGCTTGTTCATCTATTTCAGTCATAGCCTTTAATTTGGACAGGTTGATCATGGCCTGCTTAAATTTTTCATCTGCATTCGTGATCAGCTCCGTTTTTTCCAATGTGCTTTTGATAATCGAATCAAATTTCGAAACGGGGATATTCGTATTACGTAAGGTAAGGATCACTTCAATCAAACGGCGTTGATTTTTGCCATCTTTCAGTATTTTTGGATTGATTCCGGAAATAAAATTGTCAAGACTTGGCGACTGTAAAACACTGGCCAGCGCAAGGGGAATGAGTTTGCTTTGGTGGTTATTAATATCAAGCTTGGACAGTTTTTCAGGGGGGACTGAAAAGATCTGGTCAGTTAATAATGCGCGATACTTGACATCCGTTTGCTTGGCCAGTTCGGTGAGAAGTAACTTGAAATCTTTTCTCAAAACTGTTTCATTGATTTTGTTATTTTCAATATAAAAAAGCAGGCTGCTGACCCACTTTAAAAAAGTTACAGGGGATTCTTTTCGCTGACTAATAATTTTTTCCAGCGGCGCATCAAAAATCATTTCGCAAACAGGTGCGGCATAGGCTAATTGTTTGAGTAGATTTTTAACATAATCATTATCGTTACGGACTAAAAAATTTTCTACTACTGCCGGAGCCGGACGACTATGTTGGTCAAGTGCCGTACGAAACGCAGCTTCGGCATTACTTAAGGGCTTTACTGAACGGGTAGGGTTGTAGGCCTGATAACTCAGATAGGCTTCGATTAATTCTGGCGCGGCAGTTTCAATTTTTCTGCCGTTTAAAATGTATTGGCAGTATTGAGGCCAATTTGCCTTTTCGCCTATAACTTTGGAGAGTGTTAGTGCCGCAACTCTGCGCATTTCGGGATTGGTCAAATTGAAATTATTCAAGTGAAATGCATCGATATTATTTTCATCAGATTGCAACTTTAAAGCAGCCAGTGCGAGCTGGAATCGTTCATTTTCATCGCCGATATTGAATCCACGAATGTTAATTAATAATGCGAAACTGGCGTTGTTGATACATGATTTGGCTAATTGCAGTCGATCGTATTCATTACTGAGCGCGAATTTTTGAATATCCATTGCCGCAGCTGAAGCTGCGTCGCTGGCTTCTATCAAAAAACTGGCAAGCTGAAAGCGGCTGCTTTCGCTGAGATTGAAATTATCCAAATTAAAAATTGCAGAGGTCTCGCAATTTTTGGCCAGCGCCAACCGGTCGGTCTCTAAATTGATGTCAAATTGTGCAAAATTTTGTGCGCATTGTTCAGGAAGCTGTTTCGACAGTTCGAAAATAAATGGCAGTTTTAACGTGCTAGGTTCGAACTCAATGTCTGCAAAATATTGAATAAATTCGGTGGAAAACTGCCTGATGCAAAGCCCGGCAAATTCTTCTGCTGAATGATGATTTTCTGCCGTTAAAAATGCTCGAAATTCTGAGGGGAAATGGCTTGCTGTATCGCGGATGGTGATAGTGAATGTGGCTGCTGCTGCATGGCCGGGTTTAAAAAAGGCGGCTATTTCTTCTGCCGGATTGCTATTGCGTGCTGCCATTCTGGGCGCAGCGGTGAGATCTGTTGTTTGTGCGGGATTGTCTGGTTCAGCGGAATTCAACAGATTAGCTTGAGAATTTTTCCTGACAAGATGGGCGTCCATAGCATTGCCTCATGAAGTTTGGTGCAAGAAATTGCACCTTCCTAAACGGGGTGTCAATGAACGAACTAGAGTTCAATAATCGGACTATTTTAGAAACGTGCTTGCCGCGTTCAGCTGTTGCCAACATTTAAGTTTTTCGATGAAAGACAGCTGCGCATTGGCCGGCGATGAGGAGGGTAATACCAGCGTGCGGTAGCCTGCCGCATCAAAACGCGGCGCGGCTTTACCCGCAGTTTTGCCATTGAAAGCGATGGTGTGCAGCTGTGGATAGCGCTCATGGAACTGAGAAAAATCGGCTTCCTGTGCTTGCCTGATTGCGGAATCCAAGCTGCCACGACGTTCGCAAGTGGCGATCACGTCCCACAGTCCGATTCGATGTCGGAGTAATTTTTGCAGGCGTTCTGCATAGGGCAGGGCGAATAAATCATCGTTCAAGACTGTTGAGAGCAGCGGCCAGAATTGATTGCGCGGATGGGCGTAATACTGGGCTGCGGCTAATGAGACAGCGCCGGGAAAGCTGCCCAGAATCAGGACGCGCACACTTGGGTTGAGTACCGGAGGCAAGCCGGTTAACAGATTGGCAGAGGCTGGCATGGTCACTATTGTAGACAGTCGCCCGATTGGCGGCGCGGTAGAATCTGACGCAATAAAAAAATCAAGGAGACAAATCAATGATGCATCCTATTTTGCTGGTAACGGGCGGCAGTCGCGGTATTGGCGCTGCCACCGCCATACTTGGTGCGGCGCGCGGCTATCAGGTGGTGATTACTTACCTGGCTAATAAAGCGGCTGCCGAGACAGTGGTGCAGACTATTCAAGACGCTGGCGGCAAAGCCTTGGCGGTGCAGGCCGATGTGGGCATTGAAGCCGATGTGCTGCGTTTATTCAAAACGATTGATCTGCAATTGGGCACGATTACGGCGCTGGCGAACAACGCCGGGATGCTGGAAAAGCAAATGCGGCTGGACCAGATGAGTGTGGCCCGCTGGCAGCGTGTGTTGAATGCCAACGTGATCGGCAGTTTTTTGTGCGCACGCGAAGCCGTGCTGCGCATGTCCACGCGCCATGGCGGCAAAGGTGGCGCGATCGTCAATCTGTCATCTGCTGCTTCGCGAATAGGTTCACCAAATGAATTTATTGACTATGCCGCTGCCAAGGGTGCGGTTGATTCAATGACCATTGGCCTTGCCAAGGAAGTGGCGACCGAAGGCGTGCGCGTCAATGCCGTACGGCCTGGATTGATTTATACCGATATCCATGTCAGCGCCGGTGAACCGGGCAGAGTAGAACGCGCCAAAGCCGGGGTACCGATGCAGCGCGGCGGCACTGCCGAAGAAGTGGCAGAGGCGGTGTTGTGGCTGCTCTCTGATCAGGCTTCCTATGTGACGGGTACCTTGATGGATGTGACTGGCGGGCGGTAAGGATCAGGTTGCAAATTTGATATAAGGTCGCTACATTTGTGCTTAGAGTTATTCGTTATGATCAGAATAAATTTAGCTATTTAATTGAGGAATTCGCTTTGAAACCGTCTGCTGCTCTTAACCTTAAGCGTGCTGAAGTGCGTGAAGTAACGAGTCGCTTTCGTGCTGCAAATCCGCGGGTCTTCGGCTCGGTTCTGCATGGCACGGACATGGATGACAGTGACCTTGATTTGCTGGTCGATGCTTTGCCGGGAACAACCATGTTTGATTTGGGCGGACTGCAAGTTGAGCTGCAAGATTTACTTGGCGTCTCAGTCGATCTTTTGACGCCTGGTGATTTGCCTGAAAAATTCCGCGAGCAAGTACTGGCTGAGGCTCTTCCTGTATAACAATGCGCAACCATGCTGATTATGTTGATCACATTTTGCAAGCAGCTACTGAGGCATGCAGCTTTATTGAAGGCTTAAGTAAAGAGGACTTCCTTTCTGACCGTCGAACACAGAATGCTGTAATCATGAGTCTGGTCATTGTCGGCGAGGCCGCCACGAAGGTAATGGATCTTTATCCTGAATTTATACAGCAGCACCCTGATATCCCATGGCGCAGTATGCGCGGGATGCGTAACCGGATTGCTCATGGTTATTTCGATATCAATCTCGATTTGGTTTGGGACACCGTGCAAATTGCCTTGCCAGAGTTGTTAAAAAAGCTGCCTCACATTCACAGTGAGGCAGCTTTTTTCATTCAGGACAAGGACAGAAAAAATCCTTGAGGCATCAGGATTTTTACTTCCCCGCCATCCCCAGCAACATCTCATTCAACTTTTTCACAAAGCCGGCCGGGTCTGCCAATGTGCCGCCTTCGGCCAGCATGGCCTGATCAAACAGGATGCTGGACCAGTCGTCAAATTTGCCGTCTTCGTATTTCAGTCTTTGCACCAGCGGATGGTGCGGATTAATTTCTAAAATGGGTTTCGATTCCGGCGCTGCCTGTCCTGCTGCTTTCAGCATACGCAGCAAATTACCGGACAACTCATTTTCTTCAGCCACCAGACAAGCCGGTGAATCGGTCAGACGGAAAGTGACCCGCACATCTTTGGCCTTGTCGGTCAGTGCCGTTTTCATCTTTTCAACCAGGTCCTTGAATTCGGTCTCGGTTTCTTCCTTTTGTTTTTTCTCGGTTTCGTCTTCCAGCTTGCCCAGATCGAGATCGCCTTTGGCAACCGACACCAGTTCCTTGCCTTCGAACTCGGTCAGGAAGGACAGCATCCATTCGTCAACGCGCTCTGTCAGCAACAAGACTTCCACGCCTTTTTTGCGGAAAATTTCCAGATGCGGACTGTTTTTGGCCGCAGTCCAGACGTCGGCGGTCAGGAAGTAAATCTTGTCCTGATCTTCTTTCATGCGTCCGAGGTAGTCGGCCAGCGACACGTTTTGTGCGTCGTCGCTGTTGTGGGTTGAAGCGAAGCGCAGCAGTTTGGCGATGCGGTCTTTATTGGTCGCGTCTTCGCCTATGCCTTCTTTCAAGACCTGGCCGAACTCTTTCCAGAAGCCGGTGTATTTGTCTTTTTTCTCTTGTTCGTCGGCGTTGGCCAGTTCTTCCAGCATGCCCAGTACACGCTTGGTCGAGCCTTCGCGGATTACTTTGACATCGCGCGACTCTTGCAAAATTTCGCGTGACACATTGAGCGGCAAATCGTTGGAATCAATCACGCCTTTGACGAAGCGCAGATAGACCGGCATCAGTTGTTCAGCGTCGTCCATGATGAAGACGCGCTTGACATAGAGCTTGATGCCGCCGCGCTTGTTGCGGTCCCACAGATCAAACGGAGCATGCGCCGGGATATACAGCAGCTGCGTGTATTCGCTGCGGCCCTCGACACGGTTGTGGGTCCAGCTCAGTGGTTCCTGAAAATCATGCGATACGTGTTTGTAGAACTCCACATACTGTTCGCTGCTGATGTCGGACTTGCTGCGTGCCCACAGCGCGCTGGCCTGATTGATGGTTTCCAGCTCATCGCGGACCACCATTTCTTTTTTCTCTTCGTCCCATTCTTCTTTCTTCATCCGGATCGGCAGGGCGATATGGTCCGAGTATTTGCGAATGGTGGCTTTGAGTTTGTAAGGGGACAGAAATTCGTCTTCGCCTTCGCGTAAGTGCAGTGTAATGCGCGTGCCGCGTTGAGCCTTGCTGATGGTCTCAACGCTGTAATCGCCTTCGCCAGCTGATTCCCAGCGCACGCCTTCTTCAGCGGGCAAGCCGGCGCGGCGGGATTCAACCGTAATTTTGTCGGCCACAATAAAGCCGGAGTAAAAGCCAACGCCAAACTGGCCGATTAAGGCGGCGTCTTTTTGCTGGTCGCCGGAGAGGCGCGAGAAAAATTCTTTGGTGCCGGATTTGGCAATCGTGCCCAGATGGTCAATCGCTTCCGCCTGGCTCATGCCGATGCCGTTGTCGGAAATACTGATGGTGCGGGCATCTTTGTCAAAATCGATTTGAATCGCCAGCTCGCTATCGTTGTCAAACAAGGCATCATTGTTGATGGCTTCAAAGCGCAGCTTGTCGGCGGCGTCCGATGCGTTCGAGACCAGTTCGCGCAGAAAGATTTCTTTGTTTGAATACAGGGAATGAATCATCAGCTGCAGCAGCTGTTTCACTTCGGCCTGAAAGCCCAGAGTCTGTTTGACGGAATGTGCCATGCTGTCCTCAAATAATAAAGTTGCCGGGAAAATAAAAGAATTGGATGCTAGTTCGGGGTGATCGGCCGGATTTCAAGAGGCCGGAGCAGGTAAAATTTATGGTTTTACGTCTCTTTTACGGAGTTCATGATGTCCATTCAGCAAAAACTGCAAGCATTGAATATCACCCTGCCAGCCGTAGCTACCCCCGCGGCCGCCTATGTGATGTACGTCCAGACTGGCAGTACCGTTTATTTGTCTGGGCATATCGCCAAAAAAGACGGCGCAGTCTGGGTCGGTCAGCTGGGCAAAGACATGACGACCGAGCAGGGCAAACAAGCTGCCCGTGGGGTGGCTATTGACCTGATCGCGACTCTGCAAGTGGCGTGCGGCGGCGATCTGTCCAAGGTCAAGCGCATCGTCAAGCTGGTCGGTCTCATCAATTCGACCGCCAGTTTCACCGAACAGCATCTGGTCACCAATGGCGCCTCTGAGCTAATTGCCGAAGTCTTTGGCGAGGCCGGCAAACATGCCCGTGCGGCCTTTGGTGTGGCCCAGCTGCCTTTGGGAAGTTGTGTGGAGATTGAGATGGTGGTGGAGCTGGCCTGAGGGCAGAGGAGCATGGATTCGAACCACGCCAGCCGGCTTGGACGCCGGCTGATCCCCACTGGACACTCCCCTGTGTTTGTATTCTTGCGTTGACTCTCACTTTGCTTGTTGAGCCAGCGCAGATTTTCTGAGCCAAAGCGACAAACTTCGTTTAGAAGTCTGTGCTTACAAGCGGCGACAGATTGACGCTTATGCACGCTCAATCCGGCACGTGCGCAACCCGCGCACAATGCAGTGCTGATTGATGCATTGTGCAAAGGAGCGCTATGGCGCATCTGCCTGATGCGCCGGTTCCGTCATCTATGGCCAGCTTAAGGTCGGATGATGCGCTGGCGCTGCCCAAAGTAAGCGGACAATTTGTCACGGAAATTCATGAAGGCAGCGTGCCGGCTTTTGCCGCCACTGCGCTGGATCATTTGCACGGTAGCCTGTTTGCATCGCTGCGCCATTTGCAGTTATGTGATGAGTTTTCAGCGGCGACCTGCACCTGGGTCTGTTATCAGCAAGGCGAAATTTGCGGTGTGCTGTTGTTCAGGCTGGAGCCGCAGCGGTTGTTGGTGCTGACCGAGATGGTGAGCTTGCCGCAGGCGCAGATCGAGGCCTTCACCCATGCCGTTCTGGCCCGCTATCCGCAGGTTAAAACGATTGTGTTTAATGCGGTGTGCGTTAAAGCCGGTGACCTTGCCTATCCCTCTTTGCGTTACGATTTTTCCGAGAACTATATTCTCGATCTGCCGGATACTGCCGCCGCCTATCTGGCCAGGCTGGGAAAATCGACCCGAAAGACAATTCATTCCTATGGCAACCGCCTGCGACGTGATTTTCCTGATCTGTGCTGGCGCGCTTATGAAAAGGACGAACTGGCGCCAGCTGCACAGCGTGCGCTGGTCTTGCAGCTGCAGGCATTCAAGCGCGCCAGCATGGCTGCACGCCACAAAGAGGCCGCCATCGATGCGACTGACACCCGGCGTCTGCTGCAACTGGCCTCGGAGTGCGGCCTGTTTGGCATTGCCACCGTCAATGGCGAAGTACGTGCAGGCTCTGTTGCCTGCCGTATTGGCGCGCATTATGTAATGCTGCTGTCGGCTGCCGATCCGGCACTGGAAAACTACAGGCTCGGTCTGTTGGCCTGTTATTGGTCGGTCTGTGACTGCATAGCCCGTCAGGCGCGTCAGTGTCATTTATTGTGGGGGCGCTATCAATACAAAAGCCAGTTGCAGGCGGTGCCTCATGCGCTCACGCGTCTGACGCTGTATCGGTCTTACCGCGTTATGTTCGCTATGCCGGCGGAGGTGTTTAAAATAGTGGTAACGGGGCAGTTGATTCGCTGTCATCGCTGGCTTTTGTATGATGTGCATGACAATGCCGATTGCTGCTCGCGGCTGATTGCGGCCACCGTCAATACCTTGCGTGGCTGGCGTCGCAGGCAGGGGTCACAAAAGCCTGAGCCGCTAACGCCACTTGAGACCCAGCATGGAAAAAACAGCAGTTGACAATCATTCCCCTGGACTCAGCTCCGCCGAGGCGGCGCAACGTTTGCAAGATTTTGGACCCAACGCCTTACCAACCCTGACGGAACGCGGCATGCTGCAGCTTTTGCAGCAGCTCGCCAGCGAGCCCATATTTTTACTGCTGCTGGCAGCCGGCATTATTTATATGCTGCTGGGCGATCCGGGGGACGCCCTATTGTTGCTAGGCTTTGTCTTTGTAGCGATGGCCATTGTGCTGTCGCGTCAGCGTAAAACCGAACAGGTGTTGGCCGCCTTGCGTGACTTGTCCAGTCCGCGCGCGCTGGTTGTGCGCGATGGTAAAGCTCTGCGCATTGCCGGCTGCGAGGTAGTGGTTGGTGACCTGTTGCGTCTGGAAGAAGGCGACCGCATTGCCGCCGATGGCGTGCTGATCGATGCCCATGATTTGCAGGTGGATGAATCCTTGCTCACTGGCGAATCGGTGCCGGTCACCAGGTTGCCCGGTGAGCAGGTCTGTTCCGGGGCCATGGTGGTGCAGGGCGGGGGATTGGCCGAGGTCCGTGCCACAGGTGCTGCCACCGAAATCGGCAAGATCGGCAAAAGCCTGCAACAGCTCGAACCCGGCGAGAGTCCGCTACAAGGTGAAATCGCCAGCCTGATCAAACGCTTTGCCATTGCCGGACTGGTCTTGTCGCTGTTGCTGACGGTGTTGTTTGGCTGGATGCGCGGCGACTGGCTGGGTGGCTTGCTGGCCGGGATTACCTTGGCCATGTCGATCATGCCGGAAGAATTTTCCGTGATTCTGATGGTGTTCATGGCGCTGGGTGCCTGGCGCATTGCCAAAAGTTCGGTGCTGACCCGGCACCCCAGCGTGATTGAAGCACTGGGCGCTGCTACCGTACTTTGTGTCGACAAGACCGGCACGCTGACGCAAAACCGGATGGCACTCAATACACTGCTGGTGCAAGACCAGACCGTGCTGATGACTGAGGCGAGCAGTGAAAATTTGTCGCCTGCGGCACGCACCCTGCTCGAATTTTCCAGGCTGGCCAGTGAAATAGCGCCATTCGACCCGATGGAGCAGGCCTTTCATCAGAGCGCCAATACGTTGTTGCCAGACTGGGGCCCCGCGCATCAGGGCTGGCAGCTGGTGCATGAATATAGTCTGGCGCCACCGATTATGGCCATTACCCATTGTTGGCAGATTCCCGGCAGCGAGCAGGCGGTGGTGGCGACCAAGGGCGCGCCCGAGTCCATCATGCAGCTATGTCATCTGAATGCGGAAGACAGTGCACGGCAACTGGCGCAGGTTAAAACGCTGGCAGAAAAGGGCTTGCGGGTATTGGCTGTTGCGCGCGCCATGTATCCGCTACCAGACGCAAACTCAAGCGCAAGCCGGTGCTGGCCGCAAACGCCCGCCGGGTTTGACTTTGAATGGCTGGGCTTAGTCGGGCTGGCTGATCCCTTGCGTCCCGGTGTGGCGGTTGCGGTCGCGCAATGCCGCCGCGCCGGAGTGCGGGTGGTGATGATTACCGGTGATTATCCAGCCACCGCACAGGCCATTGCACAGCAGGCCGGGCTTGATGCCAGCGGCCTGATTACCGGTGCGCAGTTAGCGCTGGCCAGTGACGCTGAATTGCAGCACATGGTGCGTACGTGTCAGGTCTTTGCGCGCACACTGCCCGAACAAAAATTGCGCCTGGTGCAAGCGCTTAAAGCCCAGCACGAAGTCGTCGCCATGACTGGTGACGGTATTAATGACGCCCCTGCGCTAAAGGCGGCGCATATCGGCATCAGCATGGGTCAGCGTGGTACCGATGTCGCACGCGAGGCCTCTTCACTGGTGCTGCTGCATGATGACTTTGGCGCCATTGTCGAGGCGATGCGTCTGGGCCGTCGCATTGTCGACAACTTGCGCAAGGCCTTGCGTTATGTGATTGGCGTGCATGTGCCGATTGCCGGTGTGGCCTTATTGCCTTTGTTTGCCGGTACGCCGCTGGTGCTCACGCCAGCGCTGGTGATGTTTCTGGAAATGATCATCAACCCGGCGTCTTCAACTGTATTTGAGAGCGAACATGGCGAGCCCGACCTGATGCTGCGGCCGCCGCGCCGGCATGGCGAGCCCTTGTTCGGCACGCGCAATATCGTGTATGCGCTGGTGCAAGGCGCTGGCCTTTTTGCCGCCTGTGCAACGGTATTTTTTGTCATTGTGGCGCAGCATGGCACGCAGGGGCAGGCGCGGGCAGCGGTGTTCATTACCATGGTGTTGGGTAATCTGGGGATGATTCTGGTCAGCCGTTCCGACCATGTTGGCCTGCGCTATTTGCTGGCACGACATAATCCGGCACAGTGGTGGGTAATGGGCTGCACCGTGCTGGCGCTGGGTCTGGTGCTGGGCGTGCCGTGGCTGGCAGGCTTGTTCGGTTTTGATCCGCTTAGCCAGTCGCAAGGCTGGCTTGCCTTGCTGGCCAGTGTTGCGGCACTGGCAGTGCTTGAATTTGTCAAAGCTTTGCTGATTCGGTTCGGTGGCAGCAAAGCGAGATAGTTGCCTGGTTTTCCAACCCTGTCTTCTTTGAGAGGATTGTTATGTGGTCACCATTCGATACCCTTGCGGCAAATGTGCAAAAAACGCCGAAGGCGTTGCCGGCTGTGGTCAGCAATGCCGTGGTGCTTGAGGAAGTGCAAGATCAGCCCACCGGTGCTGACCGGATGTTTCATGCCGTGATGGGTCGTTTTACGGGCAGTATTTCACCAGCCAGTCTGGCACTGGCCTATGCCGACTGGATGCTGCATTTATCGCAGTCACCGGGCAAGCAGCAAATCTTGATCGAGAAGGCAATGCGCAAGGCGGTGCGACTGGCGCTGTATGTGGCGCGCAATGCCACCGGATCGAAATGCGACTTGTGCATTCAGCCCTTGATTTATGATCGACGCTTCGTTGCGCCGCAATGGCAGCACTGGCCATTTTGCTTTTATCAGCAACAATTTTTATTGGTCCAGCAATGGTGGCATAACGCCACCACCGGCATAGGCGGACTGTCGCAGCATCATCAGCAGGTGGTTTCATTCAATGCCCGGCAATTGCTGGATATGATTTCGCCGGTCAATTTCATTGCGACCAACCCGGAAGTTTTAGACGCGAGCTTTGGCGAAGGCGGACAAAATTTGCTGCGTGGCTTGCAGCATCTGGTCGAAGACTGGGAGCATGCCTTGGGTGGTAATGCGCCGGCTGGCACTGAGCAGTTTCGCCCCGGTCATGAAGTGGCGATCACGCCAGGCAAGGTGGTATTTCGCAACCGCCTGATTGAATTGATTCAGTACGCGCCGCAAACTGCGAAGGTGTTTGCGCAACCGGTTTTGATTGCGCCGGCGTGGATCATGAAGTACTACATCCTCGACCTGTCGCCGCATAATTCTCTGGTTAATTATCTGGTCGGGCGTGGTCATACGGTGTACATGATTTCGTGGCGTAATCCCGGTGCCGAAGAGCGAGACCTTGGCATGGATGATTACATGCATGACGGTTTGCTGGCAGCGCTGCAGCAGGTCA
>CANGAW010000022.1 GCA_947451925.1 Burkholderiales bacterium
CAGCCGCTACCCTGACCCACACCATACCCCAGCCACAGCCACAGCCCCAGCGCCAGAGCCGGCACTGCCAGTATGCTCATGAAGCGATACAGCTTGCGCGCCATCAGCAGCAAACGTGCGGTGGCGACGGTTTCGGTTTCCATCGCCAGGTTGACGAAAATGCGCGGCAAATAAAACAGGCCGGCAAACCATGAAGCAATAAAGACGATGTGCAGCGCTTTGATCCACAGCATGCTTAAACCCTCACTTCGCCGTGACCCAGCACCACATATTTGAGCGAAGTCAGGCCTTCCAGCCCGACCGGGCCTCGCGCATGCAGCTTGTCGTTGGAAATGCCGATTTCTGCACCCAGTCCATATTCAAAACCATCGGCAAAACGGGTGGAGGCATTGACCATGACCGAGGCCGAATCGACTTCGCGCAAAAAGCGCATCGCCCGGCTGTAGTCTTCGGTAATGATGGCGTCGGTATGCTGCGACGAATAGGTGTTGATATGGTTGATCGCTTCATCCATGTCCGCCACAATTTTTACTGAAAGAATTGCATCCAGATATTCGGTGCGCCAGTCTTCTTCGGTAGCCGCTTTCAGGTGCGCATAGCCGGCCAGAATGTTTTGCGCTTCGGCGTCACCGCGTAATTCCACTTCTTTGCCGGCGTAGAGTTTGGCCAGTTGCGGCAACACAGTCGGTGCAAAGGCGCGGGCGACCAGCAAGGTTTCCATCGTGTTGCAGGTGCCATAGCGGTGACACTTGGCGTTGAAAGCAACCGGCAAGGCCTTGGCCAGATCGGCTTTGTCGTCAATGTAGACGTGGCAGATGCCGTCCAGATGTTTGATCATGGGCACAGTGCCATCTTGCATCAGACGCGCAATCAGACCTTTGCCGCCGCGCGGCACGATGACGTCAATGTATTGCGGCATGGTGATCATGGCGCCGACCGCAGCCCGGTCCGTGGTCTCGACAATTTGTACTGCTTCTGCCGGCAGCCCGGCTCCGGACAAACCTTCCATTACCAGTTTTGCCAGCGCCTGATTGCAATGAATGGCTTCAGAGCCGCCGCGCAAAATAGTGGCGTTACCGCTTTTAATACATAGTCCTGCTGCATCAACAGTCACGTTCGGCCGTGCTTCATAGATGATGCCGATGACACCCAGTGGCACGCGCATTTGCCCGACCTGAATGCCGGACGGACGATATTTCATGTTGCTGATTTCACCGATAGGGTCAGGCAGGCTGGCGATTTGCTCCAGTCCTTCGGCCATGGTGGCAATAGCCTTATCGGACAATGTCAGGCGGTCGAGCATCGCAGGCGCCAAGCCAGCTGCACGGGCGGCATCCAGATCCAGCTGGTTGGCAGCCGTGAGCTGGGCGGCGTCGCGCCGGATGGCGGCAGCAATTAATGCCAGCGCATGGTTTTTTGATGCGGTATCTGCCTTGGCCATCGCGCGCGATGCTTTACGTGCGGCCTGACCAACGGTGTTCATGTAGTGCGTGATATCCATAGTCATCATCTGATCTTGTAAGGAAAAGTTAGCTGCGTGCGACTTGCAGTGCCAGTTGCAACATGGCGTCCCAGGCGTCGCCGGTAAATTGTTTGGCGCGCAGGCCTTTGATCATGCGGTCAACTTGCGCGGCCTGCATCAGTGCCGCTTGCAATCTTGCCACGTTCAGTCGTGCCAGTGCTGGAGCCATCAGGCGTTCACGCGGTCCCCAGATCCGGTATTCCTTCATCAGCATAGGCAAAGGACGGCCGTCGTTCATGCCCAGCTTCAGTTTCAACAGCGTGCGGATTTCTTCCGCGACTGCCCATAAAATCAGTGGCAGCGCTTCGCCTTCGCCTTTGAGTCCATCGAGCATGCGCGTCAGTCGGGCGACGTCACCTGCCAGCATCGCTTCTGATAATTTGAACACATCATAGCGTGCCACATTGAGCACGGCGTCCTGTATCTGTTCAAGGCTGAGCCTGCCTTGCGGATGCAGCAAACCCAGCTTGCGGATTTCCTGATGCGCGGCCAGCAGATTGCCCTCGACCCGCTCAACCATAAAGTCCAGCGCTGCTTTGTCAGTGCTCTGCGCCTGAGCTGCGAGCCGCTGACCTATCCAGTTGGCCAGCTGGCCGCGTTCAACCAGCGGTATGTCAATGAATACCGCCGCTTGCTGCAAGGCGCTGACCCAGGCGCTTTTTTGCGTTGCCCAGTCCAGCTTGGGCAGGGTGATCAGCGTAATCGTATCCTCGGCCGCACTCGTCTTTGCAACGCTGGCGGCAAACTGCTGCAAGGCTTGCCCGCCTTCTTTGCCGGGCTTGCCACCTGGCAGGCGCAGCTCGATTAATTTGCGTTCGCCAAACAAGGATTGCGATTGGGTCGCGGCCAGCAAGGCACCCCAATTAAAGTAACGCTCTGCAGTCAATACTTCGCGGTCGCTGTAGTCTGCAGCACGGGCGCGGGCGCGAATTTTGTCGGCCGCTTCCAGCGCCAGCAAATGTTCGTCGCTGGCGATCACATACAGCGGCGCGAGCGACTTCGCCAGGTGAGCATCAAGGGCTTCGGCGCGCAGTTGCATTGCCTGCTTTTATTCGTCGAGCTTGACTTGAGCCAGTCGGCGCATCAACTGGTTAATAGCGTCATTGCGTAATTCGCTAAAATTCATTTTTTCTTCGGCTTCTTTTGCCGGCGCTTGTGATTCGCTAAAGCTCATTAACGCTTGTAAAGCTAACTCGGATGCAGGTATCAATATTTTTCCATCTCTGCCCCTAGCCTCAAATTTCAGTCGGTAAAGCAGACTTAATTCGCGCACCTGACCCTGGGCGTTCAATGTCATCACTTTTTTCTCCAGGGCTTCAGAAAAAATCTGCAGCACCACTTCGGCTGACTTGGGATCCTTGGCCAGCACCACGCCATCTTGTCCCAGCACCGCGCCGCGCAACTCACGCTCTAGCAGCGAGTGTGGGGTGACTTGCAGATAGATCGACGAAAACGGCAGGCGTGAACTGAGTTGCGAGCCACGCAAGCTAAAGCCGCAAGCGCTCAGTGAGCCAAGGCTTAGCAGGGAAAGAAGGGTTCTGCGTGCAGGAATCATGTCGGAAATCTCAGGCCACAATGTTGATCAGTTTGCCGGGCACGACGATGATTTTTTTCGGCGTACCTTCTATAAATTTTTGAACGTTTTCATTGGCCAGCGCGGCTGCCTCAATGCTGGCCTTGTCGGCATCTTTGGCAACGGTGATGCTGCCGCGCAGTTTGCCATTAACCTGAATCATCATTTCGATTTCGGCTTGCTCCAGTGCGCTGGCGTCCACTTGCGGCCAGGGTGCATCGAGAATGGTACCCAGCTGTTGGCCATAACCGATCTGCTCCCACAACGCGTGAGTGATGTGCGGTGCAACCGGATAGAGCACGCGCAAAAAGATGGACAGGCATTCGGCAATCGCGGCTTTGGAGAAGGTGCTGTCGTCGAGTTTGCTGCTCTCTAAGAGATTGAGCATTTTCATGCAGGCCGAGACGACGGTGTTGTACTGAATGCGTTTGTAATCGTGGTCGGCTTGTTGCAAAATTTTGTGCATTTCGCGGCGCAGCGTTTTTACGGCTGCCGGCGCATCGGCCGGTGCTGTGCCGACCTTGATACCAGCAACAGCCGCTGCTTGGGTATGCGCGTACGCCCACACACGGCGCAGGAAGCGATGCGCACCTTCTACGCCGGCACCTGACCATTCCAGCGTTTGTTCTGGCGGCGACGCAAACATGGTGAACAGGCGCGCAGTATCGGCACCGTACTGGTCAATCTGGGCTTGCGGGTCGATGCCATTATTTTTTGACTTCGACATTTTTTCGGTGCCACCGATACTGACAGGCTGGCCATCGCTCTTCAGGCTTGCTGAAACCGGCCGGCCTTTATCATCAAGTTGCAGCGTCACGTCTTCCGGATTGAACCAGAGTTTTTTACCCGAAGCTGCTTCGCGAAAATAGGTTTCGTTCAGCACCATGCCTTGCGTGAGCAGATTGACGAAGGGTTCATCAAATTTGATCAGGCCGAAGTCGCGCATGACCTTGGTCCAGAATCGTGCATACAGCAAATGCAAAACGGCGTGTTCGATGCCGCCGATGTACTGGTCCATCGGCATCCAGTAATCATTGCGGGTGTCGACCATGGATTCGGTACTGCCCGGCGAGCAGTAGCGCATGTAATACCAGGACGAATCGACGAAGGTGTCCATAGTGTCGGTCTCGCGCCGCGCCGGCTTGCCGCAGCTTGGACAATCGACTTTCAGGAAGCCTTCATGCTTGTTGAGTGGATTGCCGCTGCCGTCCGGCACGCAGTCTTCCGGCAGCACGACAGGCAAATCTTTTTCCGGCACCGGCACATCGCCACAGTCTGCGCAATGAATGATCGGAATCGGTGTACCCCAATAGCGCTGGCGTGAAATGCCCCAGTCGCGCAGGCGGTAGGTAATTTTTTTCTCGCCAAGATTGAGCGCCTGCAAGTCGGCAGCCACGGCATCAACAGCGGCCGCATAGCCTAAGCCGTCGTATTTGCCGGAGTCCATGCAGATGCTGTTTTCTTTGTCGGCATACCATTCCTGCCAGGCCTCGGTCGAATAGGCTTTGTCGCCCACGGCAATAACGGGCTTGATGGCTAATTGATATTTTTGTGCAAAAGCGAAGTCGCGTTCATCGTGCGCGGGTACGCCCATCACGGCGCCGTCACCATAGGTGATCAGCACGTAGTTGCCGACCCAGACTTCAATTTGTTTTCCCGTTAACGGGTGCGTTACGAACAGGCCGGTCGGCATGCCCTTCTTTTCCATCGTTGCCATGTCGGCTTCGATCACGCTGCCGAGTTTGCATTCGCGGATGAATTCAGCCAGCGCCGGATTGTTTTCTGCAGCCAGAGTGGCTAACGCATGTTCGGGTGCGACCGCGCAAAAGGTCACGCCCATGATGGTGTCAGGGCGGGTGGTGAATACCCACAACTTGCCGTCGGCACCAGTGATAGTGTGCGGGAATGCAAAGCGCACCCCGGTTGATTTGCCTATCCAGTTGGCTTGCATGGTGCGCACGCGCTCGGGCCAGCCCGGCAGCTTGTTGTCTACGTGGTCGAGCAATTCTTCCGCATAGTCGGTGATGCGGGCGTAATACATCGGGATTTCACGCTTTTCAATCAGCGCGCCCGAACGCCAGCCGCGACCGTCAATCACTTGCTCATTCGCCAGCACGGTCTTGTCGAGCGGGTCCCAGTTCACGGTGCCGGTTTTTTTATAGATGATGCCTTTTTCCAGCATCTTCAAAAACATCCACTGGTTCCACTTGTAATACTCGGGACGGCAAGCCGTCATTTCGCGTGACCAGTCAATGGCCAGCCCCATGGATTGCATTTGGGTTTTCATGTACTCGATGTTCGAGTAAGTCCATTTGGCCGGTGGCACGCCATTGGCCATGGCCGCATTTTCTGCCGGCATGCCAAACGCATCCCAGCCCATAGGCATCAGGACGTTGTAGCCGTTCATGCGCAGGTGGCGCACCATCACATCGTTGATGGTGTAGTTGCGCACATGGCCCATATGCAGCTTGCCGGATGGGTAGGGCAGCATCGAGCAGGCGTAGAATTTTTTCTTTTCGCGACCTTGCGCGTCGGTGGCATGCTCAACCGCTTTGTAGGCATCGGTGCTGCGCCAATGTTCCTGGGCTGTTTTTTCTACGTCGGACGGGCTGTATTTTTCTTGCATGTCAGGTGGGGCTGAAAATAGGGGATGGAAGCCGGTCATTATACTGGCTTGGCAAAGGGCTTTAGCCGTATTCGGCGAAAGCCGCTGGGTCCCAGCCTGCGCTGGGACGACGGTAATGTGAAGCGCTGCCCATCTTGATACTGTCGCCCCAGCGCAGGCTGGGGCCCAGTGGCGTTGTTTTTTTACTTGGCCGCGTTATTCGAATCGGTCACAAAACCGATTTTGGTCAGCCCATTAGACTGGGCCGCCGACATCACCTGCGCGATGATTTCATAGCGGGTTGATTTGTCGGCCCGCAGTTGCAGATCGGGCTGCGGTTTTTTCTGTGCGGCGGTGGCAAAGCGGCTAGCCATCTCGGGCTGGGTAATGGCTGCATTATTCCAGAACAGCTTGCCTTCGCCATTGATGGACAAGGTTATGGTTTCCGGCTTTTCAGGTGCCGCTGCTGACTGCGCATTCGGCAGTTCGAGCTTGATCGCATGGGTGAACATAGGGGCAGTGATGATGAAAATCACCAGCAGCACCAGCATCACATCAACCATAGGCGTGACATTAATGTCCGCCATCGGTGCCTGATTATTGTTTTCGTTGAATCCGCCGAAGGCCATGGTCTGTCTCCGGGAAATCAGGCTGACTTGCGCGTGGTGCTGACGCGGGTGCCGGTGGTCAGGTGGGCATGCAGATCGTGTGCAAAGGCGTCGAGTTCAGCCAGAGTCACGCGGTTGACGCGGGTGAAAGCGTTATAGCCCAGCACTGCCGGGATCGCGACCACCAGTCCGATGGCGGTCATGATCAGCGCTTCACCAACGGGCCCGGCGATTTTATCGATCTGAATAGTGCCCGAGGTCGAGACGGCAACCAAGGCATGGTAAATGCCCCAGACGGTGCCGAACAGGCCAATGAAAGGCGCGGTAGAACCGACCGAGGCCAGCAGTGTGAGGCCATTTTCCAGACGGGAGGAGACGCGATTGATTTGCTGGCGCAGGGTGCGCGTGACCAGTTCGCCCGGATCGACGTTGGCGTTGAGCGAACCGGCATGGGCTTGCACATTCACCGCTTCAGCCGCATGCGAGGCCAGTGGTGCGTAAACGTGTTCGGTGTCGGCATGGGTTAACAAGGCAATGGCGTCCGGCATGGTTGGCGCGCTCCAGAAACCATCGAGTATGGCTGCGCTGCGGCGAATACGCCATGAAGTCCAGGCCTTGGACAAAATGTAATACCAGCTGACGATGGACATAGCCAATAAGACATAAGCCACCGTATGCGAGACCGCGTCGCCCTGTGCCCAGTAATGGACAAAGCCGAGATTCTGATTGAGTGAGTCGTTCATGCTGTTCCGCTTTTAAAAGTCAGTTCTGGAGTTTAAATGGAATAGGGACCTGATACCACTCGTCGATGGTTTTGCCGTCGCTGGTGGCCGGATTGAAGTGCCAGGTTTTTACTGCATCAAGCGCTGCCTGATCAAGGAGCGGATCGCCGCTGCTGGTTTTTATTTCGACCGAGCCGGCGCTTCCGTCGGCCTTTACCATCACGCGCAGCATGACCGTGCCTTGACGTCCATAACGCTTTGACATCGGGGGATAAACCGGTTTTTTGTTGCTGTTGCTGTAGCTTGCAGAAATGGAGACTCCGGTTTTGGCCGCTGCTGCAGGTGCTGGTGCCGCCGCCGTTACTTGAGGTGGTGCAGGCGGCGTGACTGCTACGGCAGGTGGGGCTGGTGGGGCAGGTGACGCAGTTGGTGCTGGTGGCGTCACGACAGGCGCGGGTGTCACTACCGGTTCAACCGGTTTAGCTGGCGTAGGCGCAGGTGCAGGTGCAGGTGTCGGTACCGGAACAGGCGGCGTCGGCTTGACGGGCGGCGTCGGTGGTGGAGCCGGGGCCGGTTCAGCCGGTTTGGGTGGCGCGGCTTTGGGCTTGGGTGGCTCTGGTGGTGCTGGCTGCAGTTTGGGCAGCTCGACGCTAGCGGGCTTAATCAGCTGCACCACGATAGGCGGTTTTTCAGGCGGCAGCGGGGTTTTTTGCGAAATGCTGGACGCAAACAGGGTCAGCAATGCGGCATGTATTGCCAGCGTAGCCGCAATAGCGGCACCACGGTGTGCGGACATCATGCTTGCATCAGACTGGCGGAGTGTGTGTTGCCGGTTGGCTTAGCGTAAGCCAAGCACGTCCTGCATGTCGTACAAACCGGTGGCATGCGTTTGCAGGAAACGTACTGCGCGCAGGCTGCCGTGCGCATAGGTGACGCGGCTTGATGATTTGTGGGTGATTTCGATGCGCTCGCCAATACCGGCAAACAGCACCGTATGGTCGCCAACGATGTCGCCGCCACGAATGGTGGCAAAGCCAATCGATGACGGGTCGCGTTCGCCGGTGACACCTTCGCGGGCAAAGACGCCGACTTCTTGCAGGTCGCGCCCCAGCGCATCGGCAATGACTTCGCCCATTTTTAATGCAGTGCCGGATGGCGCATCGACTTTGTGCCTATGGTGCGCTTCGATGATTTCGATATCGTAGCCATGCGAAAAACTTTTTGCTGCCAGCTCCAGGAGCTTCATCGTGACATTCACGCCCACGCTCATGTTGGGTGCAAACACAATCGCTGTCTTTGTCGCAGCTGCAGAAATGGCAGCTTTGCCGGCTTCATCAAAGCCGGTGGTGCCGATGATCATTTTGATGCCGTGCGCGGCACAATAGGCCAGATGGGCCAGCGTGCCTTCGGGACGGGTAAAGTCAATCAGGTAGTCGGCATTGGCCAGGCCTTTTGCCAGATCGGATTCAATCAGTACGCCTGATGGCTGACCGAGAAAAGCGGCGGCGTCAGAGCCGATGCCGGCGGCACCGGCCACGTCCAGTGCGCCGGACAACTGCATATCCGCGTTGCTGGCTATGGCTTCGATCAACATGCGGCCCATGCGTCCGGATGCACCGGCGACGGCAATTTTTATTGGATTCATCAGAGGCAGACAGGTGAGTTTATTTCTTTGGTGCGGCAATGCGCATCAGATAATCTTTTTCGGCGGGCAGGTCAATGCCTTCGAAGCGCGCGACGCGCCCATTTTCAAAAAACACCACAACATGGCTGTTGGTGATTTCGCCGCTGCCTTTTTTCAGGCGAAACGGATAATCCCAGCGGTTACCATGAAAGACGTCCATCAGCAAAGGCGTACCCATCAGGAAGCGCACCTGATCCGGCGTCATGCCGACTTTGAGCTGGTCGACCATTTCCTTGGAAATGAAATTGCCTTGCTGATTATCTGCGCGATAAACTGGCATCACACCGAACAGCCGGTTCTTGCTGACGCTTTCCACCACGTCGGTGGCCGCAGCGACTGGGTCGGGTGTCTTTTTACGCGAAGCGCAGCCAGTCAGCATGACGCATAACATCATTGCTGCTACCAATAGTGGTGAGCGGAGGGCGTATCGAATTCCGGTGGACTGCAAGGGCATGGTAATCAGATTCCGAATTGAGTGCGTGAAGTAAACGCTATATGATAAAGCAGATCATATTAACCTGAGCAAAATCATGGCGACAAATCCTGGTGAATTAAAAGCAAGCGGTCTGAAAGCAACCCTGCCGCGACTGAAAATTCTGGAAATCTTTCAACGCAGCAGCGTGCGTCACTTATCTGCCGAAGATGTGTACAAGTTGCTATTGACGGAAGACATGGATGTCGGACTGGCAACGGTGTACCGGGTGCTGACGCAATTCGAGCAGGCCGGCATCCTGAGCCGCAATCATTTTGAGACTGGCAAGGCTGTCTTCGAGCTTGATCAGGGCTCGCATCATGATCATCTGGTCTGCCTTGATTGTGGCCGTGTCGAAGAATTTTATGATGGTGAAATTGAAAAACGCCAGCAGCAAATCGCACAGGAACGGGGTTTTCGCCTGACCGAGCATGCGCTGGCCTTGTATGGCAATTGCACCAAGCCAGATTGTCCGCACCGCAGTTAAATACGCCGTTCAATAACTTAGGGGTGAGACAGGGCGCTCGACAGCAGGCGTGCCGTAATGTCCACAATCGGAATCACGCGCTCATAAGCCATACGGGTCGGGCCGATCACCCCCAGGGTGCCGACTATTTTGCCGTTGACCGCATAAGGCGCTGTCACCACGCTCATCTCTTCAATCGGCACCAACTGCGATTCCCCGCCAATGAAAATCTGTACGCCGGTGGCCTTGCTGGAAATATCCAGCAACGCGGCCAAGCCGGTTTTGTGTTCGAAAATATCAAATAATTTGCGCAACGAACCCATATTGGAAGACAGGTCTGACACCGACAACAAGTTACGTTCGCCAGAAATCACCACATCTTCGCTGTCGTCAGTCATCGCGTCACTGCCCGCTTCAACGGCAGCCTGCATCAGTCGGGTCATGTCGTCGCGCAGCTGCTTCAACTCTTCCTTGAGTTTGATTCTGACCAGATCAAATGAAAGGCCCGCATAGTGCTGGTTGATGTAGTTGGATGCCTGCACCAGCTGCGAAGGTGTGTAATCGGTTTCGGTTAACAGCAGCCGGTTTTGCACTTCGCCGTTGGGCGCGACAATGACCAGCAAAATGCGTTTTTCGGACAAACGCAAAAATTCGATTTGCTGAAAATGCATTTCGCGTCGTGGCGCGAGAACGACACCGGCAAAATGTGACAAGGAAGACAAGACCTGAGCGGCACCGGAAATAATTTTCTGGTGCGAAGCATGCGCGTTGGCCGGCAAGCTGACTTCCACTGTGCTGCGCTCTATGGATTCAACGGTCAGCAGGCTGTCAACGAACAAGCGGTAGCCGCGAGGAGTGGGCACCCGTCCGGCCGAGGTATGCGGGCTGGAGACAAAGCCCATTTCCTCCAGATCGGACATGATGTTGCGGATCGTCGCCGGTGACAGATCAAGACCTGAAATCTTGGACAAGGCGCGCGAGCCGACCGGCTGGCCGTCGGCGATATAACGTTCGACCAGAGCTTTTAACAGTGTTTGTGCGCGAATATCGAGTTGCATGTTGTCTATTCTAGCCACCGTAGCGGTGCTGCGCCAGTAAGTTCAGTGTTCCATGTCATTCATGCAAAGCCAGCTTTCCAGTTCATGCAAATTGCGCAGGCTGGCATCGGGTTGAATATGGGCGTAGTCGGCGGCGGCAGGCGCGTCGTCGCGCTTGAGCCAGATGCCGAGTAGTCCGGCGTTTTGCGCGCCTTCCACATCCAGCCGCAAATCGTCGCCGACATAGGCAACCTGTTCTGGCGGCAGGCCCAGCGCTGTGCAGGCCGCATGAAAAACCGTGGGGTCCGGTTTGGCTCGGCCGAGCTGATGGGCCGCAATCGACACGCTGAAATGATGGGCCAGCCCGATGGCCTCAAGGTCGGCGCCGCCATTGGTCAGCGAGCCCAGCGTAAAGCGTTCTGCCAGTCGCGGCAGGCAAATTGCCACATCCTCATAGGGGGTGACCTGATTGCGTGCGTCCGAAAATAGCGCAATGGCCGCGTCCACTTTGCTCAGATCAGCGTCGCAGGCCAGAAAGGCTTCGGTCAGGCCGGCGTGACGCAGTGCGCGCAAATCAATCGCCAAATGCGGATGCTGGGCCATCAGTTCGCTGCGCCGCTCGCGCAGTGCGGCGATCGAATAGCGTTGGGTCACTGTGGGTGCGTGTTGGCTTAGCCAGTCATGCATCAGCGCTTCGGCGCGCAGGATCACGGGCACAATCGGCCACAAGGTGTCGTCGAGATCGAATAGCACGGCGCGGATAGTTTGACGGCGGGGTAGCTTCATGGTCAGCAGTTTCAAACATTTCATTCGTGTCAGCAATTATGGTCTAATCTCGGGCATGTCGTCGCCCATCGCCTCTCTCGCTAGTCCCTTTCAAACCGTTGCCGTCGTCGGCAAGCACGGTGCCACCGGCGCAGTCGCTTCCCTGACCGAGCTGGTCGATTTTCTTAAAAAAAACGGCCACAACGTGGTACTGGAGACGGAAACGGCGCAGGCGTTTCCCGATGGTGATGTGGTGGCCATGACGGCGGCCGAAATTGGTCAGCATGCCGACCTGGCGATTGTGGTCGGTGGTGATGGCACGGTGTTGGGCATTGCCCGCCAGCTCGCCCCCTTCAGCGTGCCGCTGATCGGCATTAATCAGGGCCGGCTCGGCTTCATGACGGACATCCCGCAAGAGCGCATGTTGCCCTTGCTGGCCGCGATGCTGGCAGGCGAACTCGAATCCGAGCAGCGCAGTTTGTTATCAGGCACCGTTACCCGCGACGGCCAGCGCATCTTCGAGGAAGTCGCGGTCAATGACATTGTGGTGTCGCGCGGTGCCGGCTCCGGCATGGTCGAGCTACGGGTCGAGGTTGATGGCCACTTCATGTACAACCAGCGCTCCGATGGCCTGATCGTGGCCACGCCAACCGGTTCGACTGCCTACGCCATGTCGGCCGGAGGGCCGATTATGCATCCGGAACTAGGCGGCATCGTGCTGGTGCCGATTGCGCCGCATGCGCTCTCTAATCGCCCCATTGTGTTGTCGGATCATTGCGAAATTGTGATTGAACTGGCCAGCGGTCTGGATTGCAGCGTCAATTTCGATATGCAATCCTTTACCAGTTTGCAGCAGTACGACCGCATCGTGGTTCAGCGATCAGCGCACACCATTCGTTTCCTGCATCCCAGAGGCTGGAGCTACTACAACACCCTGCGCGAAAAGCTGCACTGGAACGAATATCCGTCTGTGCTGGGTCAGTTAAAATAGCGGCTCTTACGTGGCTGCGTCGCATTAGCGCGATGCCAGCCAGGTCTTTCTTGCAGTTCACCCGTCATCGGAATCCATCACCCTCATGCTACGCACGCTGGCTATCCGCGATTTTGTGATTGTCGACGCAATCGAACTCGAACTTGCGTCCGGCTTTTCCGTATTCACTGGCGAGACCGGGGCGGGCAAATCAATTCTGATTGATGCGTTAACACTCGCGCTCGGCGGCCGGGCTGACGCCAGCGTGGTGCGCGAGGGGGCGGGCAAAGCCGACATTACGGCCGAATTTGTCATGACCCCCAGCAGCGAACTAACAGCATGGCTGGATGAAAACGCCTTTGCGCTTGAGGAGGGCGCTTTGATGCTGCGCCGCGTGGTCGACAACAACGGACGCTCGAAAGCCTTCATCAATGGCGTCACAGCTACCGTCTCGCAATTGCGCGAGCTGGGCGAATTGTTGGTGGACATCCACGGTCAGCATGCGCATCAGTCTTTGCTCAAGGCAGACGCACAGCGACTGTTATTGGACACCCAGGCTGGTTTGCTGGACCAGACCAGGCAAGTAACCAGCGCTTATAAAAGCTGGCGCGCCTTGGTCAGACAGCGGGAAGAATTTGAGCGCGATGCCAAAAGCGTCATGTTAGAGCGAGAGCGGCTGGAGTGGCAGGCTGGCGAACTGGAAAAGCTGGCAGCCAAACCCGGCGAATGGACCGAAGTCAGTAATGAACACAGTCGCCTGTCCCATGCTGCCAGCCTGATCGAAGGCGCGCAGCATGCGTTAACGGTTTTGTCCGATGACGACACCGCACCGATGCTGTCGCAAATTGTCGCGCTCGAACAAAAACTCGGCAAGCTGGCCGATATCGATGACAAGCTCAAGCCCGTGATTGAGGCCCTGGAGCCTGCCCGTATCCAGATTCAGGAAGCGGTGTATGCGTTAAATGATTATCTGGGGCGCATTGAACTGGACCCGGAACGCCTGCGCGCAGTGGATGCCCGGCTCGAAGCCCTGCATTCAGCCGCCCGTAAATTTCATGTCGATGCCGAAGACTTGCCGCAAGAGTTCGTGCGCCTGTCAAACCAGCTGCAACAACTGGCAGACGCCACCGACATGGACGCGTTAAAAGCGCAGGAAGCCAAGCAGCAGCAAAGCTATCTGGCGCTGGCCAAAAAACTCTCTGCCGCCAGAGCCAAGGCGGCGCAAACACTGGGTACCGCAGTCACTGCCGCGATGCAGGAGCTGTCCATGGCCGGTGGCAGTTTTGTGGTGGCCTTGCAGCCGATTGATGCCGGTGCTTACGGTATTGAGCAAATCGAATTCCTGGTCGCCGGTCATGCCGGCACCACGCCTAGACCCTTGGCTAAAGTTGCCTCGGGTGGCGAGCTGGCGCGTATTGCCCTGGCCATTTCTGTTATCGCGTCCAGCGCCACTGCCACCCCGACCCTGATTTTCGATGAGGTGGATAGCGGTATTGGCGGTGCGGTGGCGGAAGTGGTCGGACGTTTGCTCAAACGTCTGGGACAGCAGAGGCAGGTGTTGTGCGTGACCCATCTGCCGCAAGTGGCCAGTCAGGCAGTCCAGCATTTTCAGGTCAGTAAAGGCACGCTGGACAATGGCAAAACGGTGTCGCACATTGCGCCGCTCGACGCCCGTTTACGCATAGAAGAAATTGCCCGCATGCTCGGTGGTCTGGAAATAACGGCAACCACGCGCAAGCATGCACGCGAATTACTGACTTCATGATTTAACTTATTTGGCAATGTAGAACTTACAGCGAAAGGCAAGTCCAGCAATGCGCTTTAATCAGGAACCTTCCTACCGTCATGGCACGGTCAGTAAAACAGCCGTTATTCTGGCTAATCTGGGCACGCCCGATGCACCGACCCCGGCCGCTGTTCGCGTCTATCTGAAACAATTTTTGTCGGACCCGCGCGTAGTTGAAATTCCGCGCCTGATCTGGTGGCTGATTTTGAATGGCATCATCCTGCCGTTTCGCTCCCGACAGTCGGCGCATAAATATGCGTCCATCTGGACGGCTGAAGGCTCGCCGCTGAAAGTTCATACCGAAAAGCAGGCTGGTTTGCTAAACCAGAAAATGACGGAACGCGGTCTTGCGGTGCAAGTTGAATACGCGATGCGTTACGGTAATCCGGGTCTGCCATCGGTACTGGAAAAACTCAAGCAGGAAGGCTGTGACCGCATCCTGATCTTGCCGGCTTATCCGCAATATTCGGCAACCACAACGGCCTCCATTTTCGACGAAGTCTTTACCCATTACACCCGCGTGCGCAATGCGCCCGAGCTGCGCCTGATCAAGCATTATCACGATGACGATGCCTACATCGAATCGCTGGCTGCATCGGTTCGCGCGCACTGGCAAGAACATGGTCGGCCAGACAAGCTGGTGATGAGCTTTCACGGCGTGCCCAAGCGCACGCTGATGCTGGGTGATCCTTATCATTGCGAATGTTATAAAACTGCGCGTTTACTGACGACCAAACTGGGTTTGTCCAAAGACGAATTTCTGGTTACCTTTCAGTCGCGTTTTGGCAAGGCCGAATGGCTGCAACCGTATACCGCGCCAATGCTGGAAAAAATGGCGCGCGAAGGCGTCAAGCGGGTTGATCTGATGTGTCCCGGTTTTACCAGCGACTGTCTGGAAACGCTGGAAGAAATCGCGATGGAAGCCAAGGCTGATTTTCTGGCCGCAGGCGGCACCGCTTTCCATTACATCGCTTGCCTGAACGAAGCGCCGCAATGGATAGACGCGATGGCCGACATTGTTGAGCAACATACCGGTGGCTGGCCGATTGCGATGGACCCACAACTGCAAGCCCATGCACTGGCTGACGCAGAAACTGGTCGTGCCCGCGCGCTCGAATTAGGCGCAGCCAACTAATACCTCTGTTTGTTCTGCATTTCCTGGCGTTGTCAGCAACGTCAGGGAGGCGCTGTTGTTTCCTTCAAATTTGCAAAGCATGGCCTTGAAAAACCGGCGTGTATCCCCACATCTGAACTTGGGCGAAATTAAGTCATTGAAAATGTTGGAGAATTTATGAATCAAGGCGAATCAAAGCAAGACCAGCAAAGCGAACTGCCAGAAGCTGAGGCAGCCAATTTCGACGCTGAAGTGCCGGGTCTGTCCAATCTGGAACAGCTGTTAGCGGACGCCGAAGCCAAAGCCGCCGAGATGCATGATGCATTTTTGCGTGCCAAGGCCGACACTGAAAACATGCGTCGTCGTGCGCAGGAAGACATTGCCAAGGCCCACAAATTTGCCATCGAGAGCTTTGCCGAGGCCATGGTGCCGGTCAAAGACAGTCTGGAAATGGCGTTGAAAGTGGAGACGCCGACGATTGAGTCCTTGAACGAAGGCGTCAACATGACCTTGAAGCAGCTCAGCGCCGCATTCGAAAAAAACCGCTTGTTAGAGATTAACCCGCAGGTCGGCGAGAAACTCGATCCGATGAAGCATCAGGCGATTTCGACGGCACCAGCGGAGCAGGAAGCCAATACGATTGTGACGGTTTTGCAAAAGGGTTACATGATCGCCGACCGCTTGTTGCGTCCTGCGCTGGTCATTGTGTCGCAGTAAAGCGCATAGCGTGTCTTGAAAATTGCCGCTTACGCCGCATATCAGCATCATCAAATCTATTTAATCTGTTTTAAAAGGAATGCATCATGGGCAAAATCATTGGTATTGACTTGGGTACAACCAATTCGTGCGTCTCCGTCATGGAAGGCGGCCAACCCAAGGTTATTGAAAATTCCGAAGGCGCGCGCACCACTCCTTCCATCATCGCTTATCAGGACGACGGCGAGATTCTGGTCGGTGCACCAGCCAAGCGTCAGGCAGTGACCAATCCTAAAAACACCCTGTACGCGGTCAAGCGCCTGATCGGTCGCAAGTTTGAAGAAAAAGAAGTGCAGAAAGACATTCAGCTGATGCCGTATCAGATCAGCAAGGCCGATAACGGCGACGCCTGGATTGCCGTTCGCGACAAAAAACTCGCGCCACCGCAAATTTCTGCGGAAGTGCTGCGCAAGATGAAAAAAACCGCCGAAGATTATCTCGGCGAAGAAGTCACCGAAGCCGTCATTACGGTGCCGGCCTACTTTAACGACGCACAGCGTCAGGCAACCAAAGATGCCGGCCGCATTGCCGGTCTGGACGTCAAGCGCATCATCAATGAGCCAACCGCTGCTGCGCTGGCTTTTGGCCTGGACAAAACCGGCAAGGGCGACCGCAAGATCGCTGTTTATGACTTGGGCGGCGGTACCTTTGACGTGTCCATCATTGAAATTGCCGACGTCGATGGCGAAATGCAATTTGAAGTCTTGTCGACCAATGGCGACACCTTCCTCGGTGGTGAAGACTTCGACCAGCGCATGATCGACTACATCATTGATGAATTCAAAAAAATCAATGGCCTCGATCTGTCAAAAGACCCGATTGCGCTGCAGCGTATCAAGGCCTCGGCCGAGCGCGCCAAGATCGAATTGTCGTCCTCGCAGCAAACCGAAATCAACGAGCCCTACATTGCAATGGCCAATGGCGCACCGGTTCACCTGAACCTGAAAATGACCCGCGCCAAACTGGAGTCGCTGGTTGAAGAACTGATCAGCAAAACCATCGAGCCATGCCGTATTGCGATTGCCGACGCCGGCGTCAAAGTCACCGACATTGACGACATCATTCTGGTCGGCGGCATGACCCGTATGCCGAAAGTGCAGGAAAAAGTTAAAGAATTCTTTGGCAAAGAGCCACGCAAGGACGTCAACCCTGACGAAGCCGTTGCCGTCGGTGCTGCCATTCAGGGCTCGGTCCTGTCGGGTGAGCGCAAAGACTTGCTGTTGCTGGACGTGACGCCGCTGTCTCTGGGTATCGAGACCCTGGGTGGCGTGATGACCAAGATGATCAAGAAAAACACCACCATTCCGACCAAGTTTAGCCAGGTGTTCTCTACCGCTGACGACAATCAGCCTGCGGTGACGATCAAGGTTTATCAGGGTGAGCGTGAAATGGCGGCCGGTAACAAGGGCCTGGGTGAATTTAATCTGGAAGGCATTCCACCATCGTCGCGCGGCACGCCGCAGATTGAAGTGACCTTTGACATTGACGCTAACGGTATTTTGCACGTGGGTGCCAAAGACAAGGCAACCGGCAAGGAAAATAAGATCACCATCAAGGCCAACTCGGGTTTGACGGAAGAAGAAATTCAAAAGATGGTGCGCGACGCCGAAGCCAATGCCGAAGAAGATCATCGTCTGAGAGAATTGGCCGAAGCGCATAACCAGGGCGATGCACTGGTGCATTCGACCCGCAAGGCCTTGACCGAGCATGGCGACAAACTCGAAGCCGGCGAGAAAGACAGCATTGAAGCCGCGATCAAAGAACTGGAAGAAAGTTTGAAGGGCAGCGACAAGGCTGTCATCGACGCCAAGTCAGCCTCACTGACCACGGCAGCGCAAAAGCTCGGCGAAAAAATGTACGCCGACATGCAGGCCAAGGAAGCCGCCGGTGGTGCGGCTGAAGCGGCAGCTGGCGCAGGTGGCGGCCAGCAAGGCGCCGGTGGCAAGGCAGCGGAAGACGATGTTGTCGACGCTGACTTCAAGGAAGTCAAAGACAAATAAATTGTCGATCACACAGCGATTGCTGTGATGACCTTGCCGGGCTGAAGTGGCTATTTTGCACTCGGCCCGGTTTTTTGCTTGTGTAGTCAGGACAACAGAAGATGGCAAAACGCGATTTTTACGAAATACTGGGCGTAGCGAAGAACGCCTCCGATGAAGAAATCAAAAAGGCGTATCGCAAGCTCGCGATGAAGCACCATCCGGACCGTAATCCGGACAGCAAAGGTGCGGAAGACAAATTCAAGGAAGCCAAAGAGGCTTACGAAATGCTGTCTGACCCGCAAAAGCGCGAAGCCTATGACCGTTTTGGTCATGCCGGCGTCGATCCCAATATGGGTGGCGGTGGCGGCGGCGGTTTTGGTGGCGCAGGAGCGGGCGGATTTGGCGACGCATTCGGCGACATTTTTGGCGACATCTTCGGCAGCGGCGGTGGTGGCGGCGGTCGTGGTCGCGCCGGACCGCAAGTCTATCGCGGCGCCGATCTGCGCTACAACCTGGAAATCACGCTGGAGCAGGCGGCCCACGGCTTCGACACCACCATTCGCGTGCCTTCCTGGAATGAATGCGAAACCTGTCATGGTTCCGGTGCCAAACCCGGCACGGCACCGACCACTTGCGGCACCTGCGGTGGCCATGGTCAGGTCAGGATGCAGCAGGGATTGTTTAGTATTCAGCAGACTTGTCCCAAGTGTCATGGCACTGGCAAAGTGATTCCCGAGCCTTGCGTGACTTGCGCCGGTGCCGGCCGCATCAAGCGCAACAAAACGCTGGAAGTGAAAATTCCTGCCGGTATTGATGACGGCATGCGCATCCGTTCTTCCGGCAATGGTGAGCCCGGCATGAACGGTGGCCCGACCGGTGACTTGTATGTGGAAATCCATATCAAGGCGCACAATGTGTTTCAGCGCGAGGGCGACGATTTGCATTGCGAGATGCCGATTTCCTTTGCCAAGAGCGCGCTCGGTGGCGAAATTGAAGTGCCTACGCTGTCTGGCAAGGTGTCGTTCAGCGTGCCTGAGGGTACCCAGTCAGGTAAAACCTTCCGCTTGCGCGGCAAAGGCATTAAGGGTGTGCGTTCCGGTTTTGCCGGTGACCTGTTCTGCCACGTTGTCGTCGAGACACCGGTGAAACTGACGGACAAACAAAAAGAACTCTTGCGTGAATTCGAACAACTTACGCAAGCCGGGGGTGCCAAGCATAGTCCGCAAAGCAAATCCTGGATGGACAAGGTAAAAGACTTTTTCGAATAAAAATTCGATGACCGTTTTACGGAAATAAAAAACGCTGATTTTTGAATCAGCGTTTTTTTTTAAAGCCGCTAAACGGAGCGCGTTGTGAATAATTCATGAAGCATTGCTAAATGGTTTTGAGCGAAAGAATTTTGAAGGCATTGACGTAGAATTTTTTCATCCATTGATTTATTCATGGCGGATTTTTACGCATACCGTGCTTCATTTTTTTGCGGACTAAAGGCAAATCAGCTTCTTGCATGAACGTCGACAAACCAAAAAGAATCATGCTGCATCCTTTCTATCGCTACGCAGGCGCCCGGCGCGATAGCGAACTGGAACAATCCATCATCCGTATTCTGGTTGGTATCGCCCTGGTCGCTTATCTGGTTGATCAGATGCGATACAAAGCCAATTCAAGTCTGGCTATGCCGCTGGATTTCAATCTCGTCATCATCGGATTTCTGGCGATTGCCGTTCTGCTGACCTTCTATGTGTTGTGGCGTCCGGGCGAAGTGCCTGTAAGAAGACTGATTGCCGTCATCCTCGACGTCAGCGCCCTCACTTACCTGTTCCTGGAAGCCGAAGGCTGTGCTGCGCCGCTCTACTTTTTTTATCTGTGGATCATCATCGGTTATGGTTTTCGCTTCGGCAAAAAATACCTGTTTCTTTCTCTGGTGCTGTCGTTGCTCGGCTTTGGTCTGGTTATTTCGGTGGTGCCATTCTGGGCAGTCCAGACTAACCTCTCAGTCGGACTGTGGATAGGCATTCTGGTCATTTCCCTTTATCTCAGTACGCTCGTTGGCCGTGTATTCAAAGCACTCGATCTGGCCGAAATTGCCAATAGCGCCAAGCGGCAATTTATCTCCTCCGTCAGTCATGAATTGCGCACGCCACTCAACGCCATCATTGGCATGGTTGATCTGTTAAAAAGTACGCATCTCGATCGTGAACAGCAAGACATGCTCGATTGTATGAGTCAGACCACGCAAGTGATGCTGTCTCAAATTGAGGATGTGCTCGATTTTTCCAAAATCGAAGCCGGCAAGATGGCAGTTGAACGAACCGACTTTGATCTCTACCGTCTGGTGTTTGGCATTGTCGATATTTTTCGTTATCACGTTGACCCATTGGCCGTTGAATTTCTGACCAGTATAGGCGGCGATGTGCCGCCTAGTTTGCATGGCGACTCGCATCACCTGCGCCAGATACTGGTCAATCTGCTGGCCAATGCAGTCAAATTTACTGAGCAGGGCCGCATCACCATTCGCATTCGCAAAGTCGATAGCGATGAAAAAAGTATTCGTCTGCGTTTTTCTGTCAAAGATACCGGCATTGGAATTTCTTACGATGCACAAAGCCGTATTTTCGAGAGCTTTACCCAGGCAGACGAATCGACGGCGCGGCGTTATGGCGGCACCGGACTGGGCACGACCATCTGCAGGCAATTGGTTGAGTTGATGCAGGGTCAGATCGGCTTTTCCAGCCAGCCGGGAGTTGGCAGTGAATTCTGGTTTGAACTCTCGCTTGCGTTGCCGAAGAACGAGGCCATTACGCCGCCACTGCATGCAATGCGCTGCATGATGATCAGCGCAAGCAGTGCGTATCTGCCACTAATTGCCGATCTGCTTGAACAATGCGGCACACCGGTGCAACTGGAAGACGACTTCGATCAGGCTCTTGAAAAACTGGAGCAACAATTTTTATCCGGCAAATCCGTACGATTGATTGTGCTGGATATAGCCGTGATGCCGCCGTGCGAATCGATTGATCAATACCGCGAACGTTTGCATGACTGCGTAAAAAAATTGCGCGTCTCAGTCAACGACACGCCTATCAGTCTGATCTTGCTGATGCCGGAAAATTTGAATGAAGAGATAACGGACGAACTCGCAGAAGAGGCCGGTTTTTCTGCTGTGCTGTCAACGCCAGTTGACTTGAGCGCACTGAATCATATTTTGTACGCGCACAAGCTCTTGCTTGAATCCGGCAGCAAGAGCAAGGCAACGGACCAAGTGCATCCTGAAACCACGGCCAATGAAGTGATTGGTCTGGCACAGCGCGCCGACCCAGCCAGTTATCACATTCTGGTTGCAGAAGATAATTCCACAAACAGAAAGGTGCTGCAAAAAATATTGGAGCGGGCAGGTCATCACTGCTCTTTGGCCAAAGATGGCGAAGAGGCATTGAATCTGATCGAAAGAAAAGATTTCGATGTGATTATTTTGGATATGAACATGCCGCTAATGAGCGGCACCGAGGTTGCGCGCACTTATCGCGTGATGTGCGGCGCACAAGCTTGCGCACCCATGATCATGTTTTCTGCTGACGTTACACCAGAAGCAAAACAAGAAAGTCTGAAAGCGGGCGCGAACGAATTTTTATCCAAGCCGATACAGATTGATTTATTTCTTGAAACCCTGGACCGCCTTGTTGCCCAATATCGGTCGACGAACTTTATCAGTCACCCGACGCCGATTTCTCCAAAGGGTAAGCGTTTGAAGTTGTTGTATTCAGATTCCCATCATCTCAATTTAAAAACACTCAATGATCTGGAAAAAATAAGCCGTGATCCCGGTTTTCTTGAAGAGTTGATTCGCGATTTTGTGCATGAAAACCGCAAGACACTGAAGCGTTTCGAGACATCGGTTTTGGCAAAAAATTTCGAGGAAATAAAAGAAATTCTTCATTCGCTGAAAGGTTCTGCGTTGAGTATCGGGGCAATGTCTCTGATGACCACCTGCAAGCGAATTGAAAAAATGACGCAAAACGATATTGAATCGCGAGCGCAGGAAATTTTGCAGGTAATGAAGCAGGTTTGTTATGTGTTGTACGAAGAGCTGGAAAAGTATTGCAGGCAACGAAGTTATATGACGTCCGAAAAATCCGATTAATTTTTTCTTTTGATAAAGCGAACTTCTCATGTCTTTTTTTATGCAATTAATTGAAACTACGGATTCCAGCCGTCGTGAACTCGAAGCGATCTCTTCTGTACAAGATATGCTTCAAGGTTGCTATCCTGAAGAAAAATATATCAATCTACTGACGGACTTGTATCACATCGTCTTGAATTTTTGTCCTATTCTGGCTGCTGCTGCAAGTCGATGTTCCCCAGAATTTATTGAAGTACAAAATTATTTATATGATCATATTCAAGATGAAAAAAGACATGAAATATTAGTCTTGAATGATCTGGCGGCTTTTGGCGTGCGGGAGCCGCAGGTGCTGAGTAAACCTATGTCTTGTCCGGTGCAGGCGATGATCGGATTTAATTATTATGTGCAGGACAGGCAGCATCCATGCGGTGTGATCGGCATGATTTATGTGCTTGAAATCATATCTTCCGTTTATGGCGGGCAGGTTGCAACGGCTATTGCAGCGAGTCTGGATAGGCCTACTTCAAACGGATTTTCTTTCCTTGATTCGCACGCATCCATGGATATGGATCACATGTCAAAACTGCGGAAATTTTTGCAGTCGATTGAGTCAACAGAAGCGCAAAAAATGATCGTTGAAAGTGTCAGAATGAATTTTTATTTGATTGCACAGATCATGAAAAGTTAAATGCAGAAACATTTTGCCGAGTAAAATTTTCAACCAAAATTTTTGACAAAAAAAATTACCTATCAAAATTTGAATAGGCAATTTGGGGAGAAATTTTTTGGGATGCTGGTCAGGCTTGTTATTGCAAACCATGTGCAGACCTTGTGCAGACTATGCCAGTGCCAACTCCAGCTCCCGGCTTCTTTTGCTTCCTGGTTCTGGTAAATGCTGTTCCTTGTTTCGCATTTGCGAACGTACCAGGCGGCTCATCATTTGCAAGTCTTTGTCATTCAAGCGTAGCGAGGCATCCACCCATATCGTTGCAATATCGATGAATTCTTTGTAAGTTATGGGCTGAAAATGACGACGGCATTCATACATCGCGCGTAATCCATTGAGCCGTTTGTCTTGTTGGGCAACCAGATCATAGACCGCTTTTTCACCTTCTCCATCTGGTACCAGAATATCAATGACACCCATTTTGTGCAGTTCTTCAGCCCGGTAAATATTGCCGCTGGCGATTAATTCTTCGGCAAGCCGGGAGCCCACTCTTCGTGCCAGCATGCTGTAAGCCCCCATGCCCGGAAATAAATTAAAGATGATTTCAGGGAAGCCCATACGTGCGCTTTTTTCTGCAATGATCATATTGCTTGCCAGTGCAGTTTCAAAGCCGCCACCTAATGCTTCGCCGCGAACCAGAGACAGGGTGATGGCGGAGGTTTGATAGTTCAGCACGCGTGAAAAAATGCAGTCTATGCAGAGTCTGGCGTATTGCATCAGGCCGTCCCGGTCGCGTGATTTGATTAGCATGATGAACAAGGCCAGGTCGCCGCCAAAATTAAAAATACGTGGATTGCGCGAAGCGACAACGTAATAATCGACCGGGCAAAATTCGTCATTGAATAAAATTTTGCCACCGTTTTTTTCAAATTCCGTATCGTTATGACGGAGTTCTTCCAACATGCCCAGGTTGAAACAAGGTGCGCCAATCGGTTTCATGTAAGTCCATAGCGTACGAATTGCCGGATTGTATTCAACGTCAATCTGGCGATATTGTCTTCTCGGAGGCTTGTTTGCGATAACAGCCGGATCGGTTTTTCCCACAGTGTCAATTGAAGCGATCATGTTGGTTCTCCCTTTTTAATGTGCAAGTTCAGATGCTCAATGCTGCCGCTGGCAAAGCGCTTCCGAAGGGCCGCAGCGTGATTTATGGTCCGTTGCCTGGAAATGCATTTGGCATTGAATCGCTAACGAGCTAAAAAATGACTTCTTCGATTAACAGTACTTTCATTGAGAGCCCTGTCAATCTGAAAACGAGGCTAATGATGGCTATGCGTTTTGTAAAAAAAGGTTAGTGAATTTCAGAAGGTCATTAACACTGCTGGAAATTTTTTTAATAGGCGTTTTTATTCCCGCGCGCAGCAGGGAGGCCGGACGGCGATCCTGTTAATGATAGGCCAGCGCTTGTTTTTGACCTCTGCGCTGGCGCAGACAGTTTTTTCTATAGGCGGGGCTACGGTAAAATTCAGTCCCCGGCAGAGAATGGATAATGCAATGAGCAAAGTAAAAATGGATGCATCTTTAACGCAGCTTCTCGCCAACAATCAAAATTGGGCTGCGTCCATGATTGAGCGCGACGCCAATTTTTTTAAAAAGCTCGTCTCTCAGCAATCACCGGAATTTTTGTGGATAGGTTGTTCGGATAGCCGGGTGCCGGCCAATGAAATTGTCGGCTTATTGCCTGGCGAATTATTCGTTCACCGCAATGTGGCCAATGTGATCGTTCACACTGATCTCAATAGTTTGTCTGTCTTGCAATTTGCTATTGATGTACTGGGTGTAAAACATGTGATGGTGGTAGGGCACTATGGTTGTTCCGGTGTGCATGCGGCGCTGGAACGCCGCCGGGTTGGCCTGGCCGATAACTGGTTGCGCCATGTGCAGGACGTGCATCATAAACATGAACGCTATCTCGGCGAGGTATTGCCAAGTCGTCAGCGTCTGGATCGCTTATGCGAACTCAATGTACTGGAGCAGGTGGTTAACGTCTGCCAGACCACCATCGTTCAGGATGCCTGGGAGCGCGGTCAGGATCTGACCATACACAGCTGGGTCTACAGTCTGGAAGATGGTTTGGTACGCGATCTCGGTCTGGCTGTCAGCAGTAGCGAGATGCTGGCGCGGCAAATGGAAAAAAGTTTGCAGCGCTACGAGACGACGAACTGATACGGTGATGCAAAAAGAGGCAGGCATAATCTGCCTGCCTCATCGTTCAAAAATTCAGCTTCAGCTTCAGCTTCAGCTTCAGAAGCAGTGCTCCGCCGCTGGAAATTGTTTGCGCTTGACGGCGTCCACATAGGCGCGGAAAGCGTCGCCAATACTGGTCTGGCCTTCCATGAAGTTCTTCACGAACTTCGCTTTATGGCCGGGAAACACGCCTAGTAAATCATGCATGACCAAGACCTGACCTGAACAATCGACACCGGCACCGATGCCGATGGTCGGTATGGCAAGTGCTGCCGTCACGTCGCTACCCAAAGCCGCCGGAATCGCTTCGAGCACCAGCAATGAAGCACCGGCTGCCTGCAAGGCCAGTGCGTCGGCCTGTAACTGCTGTGCACCTGCGGGGGTCTTGCCTTGCACTTTGTAGCCGCCCAGTTGATGCACGGATTGTGGTGTCAGGCCCAGATGCGCGCAAACCGGAATCCCACGTTCAACCAAAAATTGTACGGTGGGCGCCAGCCAGGCACCGCCTTCGAGCTTGACCATCTGCGCGCCAGCGCGCATCAATTGCGCTGCGTTGTCAAACGCTAGCTCAGGCTTGGCATAAGTGGCAAATGGCATATCGGCCACCACCAATGCACTATGGTTGCCACGGGCTACGCTAGCGGTGTGATAAGCGATGTCGGCGAGTGTCACAGGCAAGGTCGAATCTTGTCCCTGGCAGACCATGCCCAGCGAGTCGCCTACCAGCATCACGTCAATGCCGCAGTGATCCATCAAGGCGGCAAAGCTGGCGTCATAGCAGGTCAGCATGACAATTTTTTCGCCATCGTGCCGCATGCTGGCCAGCACACTGATGGTAATTTTTTTGCGGCGAGGCGTGTCGTCCGCTTGCAGATAGGAAGCCATGTTTATTCTCCGCGGCTGAAAAATTCACGCTTGCCGCGCATATTGGCAATGTGCGTCATCAGCAAGGCAAAATCCTCTTCGTTGTCGACGGCATTGAGATGCTCGGCGTTGACGATTAACAAGGGGGAGCTGTCGTAATGATAAAAAAAGCGGCTGTAGCTTTCGCACAGACGTTCAAGATAAGTTTCGGAAATGCCGGCTTCACTGGGCACACCGCGGCGCTTGATGCGCTCGGCCAGCGTTGCCGGTGCAGCTTGCAAATAGATGACCAGGTCCGGGCGCGGCGAGTTCTGGTTGAAATGTTCAAATAACTGGTGATACAGATTGAGTTCATCGTCGGCCAGCGTCAGTGCGGCAAAGATCGGGTCTTTGGCCAGCAAAAAATCTGATACTACCGGTGCCGAGAACAAATCCGTTTGAGTCAGGTCGCGCAATTGGTTCATGCGCTGAAACAGGAAAAACATTTGCGTCGGCAGCGCATAGCGTGCCGAGTCGCGATAAAAGCGTTCCAGAAAGGGGTTCTCTGCCGGCTGTTCCAGCATGGCCTGCGCGCCTATGCCTTCGGCGATGCGGCGAGCCAGACTGGTCTTGCCAACACCGATCGGGCCTTCCACAACGATGTAACGGTATTTGTCGAGGTTCATAGCGCTGGATGATACGTCATTGTTTTATCCGGGTAATCACTTGATCCGCCACTTTTTCCAGATAGGCGCTGGCTGGCCCTTTACCCGGGATCACAAGGCCGGCATCAAGTTCCAGCAAAGGCTCAAGCACAAAGGCGCGTTGCGTCAACCGTGGATGCGGCAATTCCAGTGTTGCGCTGTGCATTTGCGTGGACCCCATCAACAACAAATCCAGATCAAGCGTGCGTGGCGCATTGCGAAACGGTCGCTCGCGACCGAACTGTCGCTCGATGTCCTGCAATTGCTTTAGCAGTGATTCTGCATCAAGCCGGGTATCGAGCCGCACCACGGCATTGATAAAGTCCGGGCCTGTGGCGTCTACGGGTGCGCTGGCATACAGCGAAGAGCTGGCTACCCAAGTGGTCTGCGCAATGTGGTGCATGGCTGCGATGGCTTGTCGTACGCTCTCAATGGCATCGCCCAGATTAGCGCCAATGCCGACATAGGCCGGCACGGCGCTCACTTCCGATGCAGTCATTCCGTGCCTTCAGGCACCGCGTTGGTACTACGGCCACGACCGCCGCGCCGACGGCGTTTTTTCGGCGCACCGCCATTTGTTTCTTCTTCTGATTTTTTGTTCAGCAGTGCTTCGCGGCCGCTGCCATCGGCGTCCATGAAATCCGTCCACCAGCTGCCAAGTTCTTCATCGATTTCACCGGACGCACAGCGCAGCAACATGAAATCGTAGCCTGCCCGCAAGCGCGGATGCTCCAGCAATTTATAGGGAGATTTGCCGACGCGTCGCTCGAACCGCGGCTGCATGGCCCAGATGTCGCGCATGTCGCTGGCGATGCGGCGTTGCAGAGCCAGCTTGTCAACCTGATCGTCCAGCACTTCATCGGCGGCCAGGTGCAAGGCGGCGATAGGTGATTCGCCAGCGGCCTGATAAGCCTGCCATTTTTCCAGCACCTGATGCCACAGCAGCGACGCAAATAAAAATCCTGGCGAGACCGGCTTGGCCTGGCGGATGCGCTCGTCAGTGTTACCCAGCGCCAGCGTGACAAATTTTTCACCCAGTGGCTGCTCAAGCACCACATCGAGCAAGGGCAACAGGCCGTGATGCAGTCCTTCGTGACGTAGTTGCCGCAGACAGGCGAGTGCGTGACCGCTCATCAGCAGCTTCATCATTTCATCAAACACACGTGCGATGGGCACATTGTTGATCAGCGGTGCCATCACCGACATCGGTTCGCGGGTGGCGGGATCAATCTTGAATTTGAGCTTGGCCGCGAAGCGCACTACCCTTAACAGCCTTACCGGATCTTCACGAAAGCGTGCTTCGGCTATGCCAATGATGCGCAGGGTTTTGTTGCGCATGTCCTGCATGCCGCCGTGATAATCGAGCACAGTCTGGTCGGCCGGATCGTAATACATGGCGTTGATGGTGAAGTCACGCCGAACCGCGTCTTCCTGCTGGCTGCCGAAGGTGTTGTCACGCAGTACCCGGCCATGTTCATCTTTGTGGGCGCCATCGGTGGCGCTGCCACGGAAGGTGGTGACTTCGATTAAGTCTTGCCCGAACATCACATGCACGATCTGGAAGCGGCGGCCGATGATGAAGGCGCGGCGGAACAAGCGTTTGACTTGTTCGGGCGTCGCATTAGTGGCGACATCGAAATCTTTGGGCTTGATGCCCAACAGCAGATCGCGCACAGCGCCGCCGACAATAAAGGCCTTGAAGCCCGCTTGTTGCAGCGTATGGGTAACGCGCACCGCATTGGCGGTGACGTTGGCCGGATCGATGCCATGTTGCGCAGGGCCGAGTACGACGGGTGTCTGGCCTTTGCCAGCCTTGCTGGCGGCGCCCAGAATGCGGCGAATAAATTTCTTAATCATCAAACAGATTCAGTATGGGCCAGCCATGCGCCGTGGCATGGGCGGCGAGGCGGGCGTTGGGATTAGTGGCAACCGGATTGGTAACGGCTGAAAGTAGCGGGATATCATTTTGCGAGTCGCTGTAAAACGTGCTGCGGCCGAAATCTTGCAGATTTTTACCGAGCGAGTCCAGCCATTGTTCGGTGTTGACGACTTTGCCGCTGCCAAATGGTGGCACGCCCAACAGGCGTCCGGTAATGTCGCCGCCGGCGGCGAGTTCGGGTTCAGCTGCAATCAGGTGTTCAACGCCGAAGGCCCTGGCAATCGGTGCTGTGACGAAGCGATTGGTGGCGGTAATGATGGCCACCAGGTCGCCTGCCTGCTGGTGCTCTTGCAAGAGCGCGCGTGCCTGTGGACGAATCGCCGGATGAATGACTTCATCCATGAACTGCGCATGCCACTGGTCTAACTGCTGGCGCGGAAAGCGGGCCAGCGTGGAAAAGGCAAATTCGAGGTATTCCACCGGGTCCAGTGTGCCGTCCTGATATTGCGCCAGAAAGCCGGCATTGCGCCTGGCAAAGCTGACCGGTTCAACGGCACCGATACGGCTTAAAAATTGGCCCCATTCGTAATCGGAATCAAGCGGCAGCAGAGTATTGTCGAGATCGAAAAGCGTCAGATTCATGGCAGTTTGGCGGTGTCATCCCGTTGCATCAGTTCGCGCAGCAGCGGCATTGTGATCGGTCGCTGCGTCTCCAGAGAGTAGTGGTCCAGCGCATCGAGCATGCCCGACAGCGATTGCATATCGCGTCGGTAATGCGTTAATAAATAGGGTAACACGCCGGCTGACAGTGACAGCCCACGCTTGGCTGCTGACAAGCTCAGCGCAGCAATTTTTTCTTCATCGGAGAGGCCATGCAATTGATAGATCAGGCCCCAGCCAAGACGGGTGCGCAAATCTTCGCGCAATGTCAGTTGCGCGGGAGGCTTGCTGGTGACGGCGATCAGTGAGCCGCCGGCTTCGCGGACCTGGTTGTACAGCGCGAAGGCGGCAATCTGCAAATCGGCAGACAGCAAGTCGCAGTCGTCGAGCAGATAGAGTCCGACATCCGGCGACCAGGAAAATTCACTCAGTGTGGCGCTTGCAGGAATCAGGCGCGCCTTGCTATTGCTTGCCAGCGCAGTGAGTAAATGGGATTTGCCAGCGCCTGGCTCACCCCAAATGGTGATAAATCGCTGGTCCAGCGAGCGGCTAGCTCCTGCTTCAATCAGGCGCAGCAAGGCTGCCAGTTCCTGATTGCACCCCACCACAAAGCTGTCGAGAGTCTGCGGCTTGGCCGCACCGAGTTCAAGCAGCAATTGCCTCATGTTTGATTGTAGAAACGGCTGTTTAAATAATGTCGGCGAACATGGCCGAAGACGACCGAGAGTATAGCGGACGCCGGCAAGGCCAACAGGATGCCGACGAAACCAAATAACTGGCCAAATGCCAGCAAGGCAAAAATAACCGTTAACGGATGCAGGCCGATACGTTCGCCAACGAGTCGGGGCGTCAGATAAAAGCTTTCTATGAACTGACCCAGTCCATAGATGATGGCAACCCAGCCCAGTCCCTGACCGCCCTCAAATTGCAGGATGGCGGCCACCACTGCCAGCAACAGTCCAAGACCATAGCCAATGTAGGGAATGAAAACCAGGAGGCCGGTAATCAGACCCACCGGCAGCGCGGCATCAAATCCGGCCAGTGTCAGCGCGGTGGTGTAGAACAGGGCCAGCAAGCCCATGACCAGTAGCTGACCGCGCAGATATTGGGCCAGCAAAAAATCCGTTTCTTGCGCCATGCTTGTGACTTGGCCCACCCAGCGACGCGGTATGGTGTGGGCAATGCGTTCCAGCAGCGCATGCCAGTCCATCAGCAGATAAAACAGCACAATCGGTACCAAAAACAGGGTGGCGATCCAGCCCAGCACGGCAGTGCCGCCGACTTTCAGCGAAGCCAGTATTGCCGGGCCGATTTCGCTGCTGCCAGTAGCGAGTTTTTTTGCCAGCATGTCCTTGATGCCGGCGCTGTCTAGATGAATATTGACGCCGAACTGATGGAGCCACGGGCGCAGCACACTGTCAATTTTGTCGAGCAGATTTGGCAAGCGGTCTTGCAGCAAGGGCAGTTCGGATCTCAGTGTTGGTAGTACGACCAGCACCAGAGCCAGCAGCAAGAGCACCAGCACTGACATCATGATCAGCACCGCCACTACCCGCGGCAGACGCCGCGCAGCGAGCCAGTCCACGCCGGGATTGAGCACGTAACTCAGGATGGCGGCTGCGACAAAGGGCGTCAGCACCGGACCCAGCAGCACCAGCATGGCGACCAGTAACGCGCCTGCGATCAGCCAAAGCAGGGTTTGTTTTTGCTCGGAGGTGACGGTGATCGACATGGCTTGAATGTGGGTGAAAGGGCAATGATGCAAGGTTTGCTTGAAGCAGTTTGGTAGAATAGCGTCCGCACAAGGGGTTGATCCCGATTGTGCGTCCCTATTCTACCGTCTCTGCTGCCGATCACATCATGCCATCCACTACTCCGGTTTCCCTTTCTTATCGCGACGCGGGTGTCGATATCGACGCCGGCGATGCCCTGGTCGAAGCGATCAAGCCCTTTGCCAAACGTACGATGCGCGAAGGCGTAATGGGCGGCATTGGCGGCTTTGGCGCCTTGTTTGAAGTCAGCAAAAAATTCAAGGAGCCAGTGCTGGTATCCGGTACCGACGGCGTGGGCACTAAACTCAAGCTGGCGTTTCATCTGAATAAGCATGACACCGTCGGTATCGATCTGGTGGCCATGAGTGTCAACGATATTCTGGTGCAGGGTGCCGAGCCGCTGTTTTTCCTCGATTACTTCGCTTGCGGCAAACTCAATGTGGCCACGGCCACCGATGTCATCAAAGGGATTGCTGCCGGTTGCGAAATGGCTGGCTGCGCGCTGATCGGTGGCGAAACCGCCGAGATGCCGAGCATGTATCCGGATGGCGAATATGATCTGGCCGGCTTTGCAGTCGGTGCAGTGGAAAAATCCAAGCTCATCGATGGCAAGAAAATCATGCCGGGCGATGTGGTGCTGGGGCTGGCTTCTTCCGGTGCGCATTCGAACGGTTATTCACTGGTGCGCAAAATTATTGACGTGGCCAAGCCGGACCTGAACGCCGATTTCCATGGTCGCCCTTTAGCCGAAGTCTTGTTGGCACCGACCCGTATTTACGTCAAACCATTGCTGGCGTTGATGGAAAAATTCGAAGTGCGCGGCATGGTGCATATCACCGGCGGCGGACTGGTTGAAAACATTCCGCGTGTGTTGCAAGCTAACCTGACTGCTGTTCTCGACAGCACGGCATGGGAAATGCCACCACTGTTCAAATGGTTGCAACAGCATGGCGGTGTCGCTGACGCCGAGATGCATCGCGTCTTTAACTGCGGCATTGGCATGACCGTCATTGTTGCCAGGGCTGATGCCGATGCGGCAGAAGCAGAACTCAAAGCGCTGGGCGAGACGGTGTACAGAATTGGCGTTATTCGCGAGCGGGCTTGCGATGAGGCGCAGACGATTGTTGAATGATTTTGCCTTTTTGAAGAAAGACGCTGGATCCCGGCGCAGGCCGGGATCCAGCGTTTTCATTCTCAATCCTCAGACAAATCAGTACTGTCTGTTCCCACCCTCATCCTGCGCCAGCGTCTGCAACTGCGTCACCCGCGGGCCACTGCCTGCCAAAGCTGCCGGCGGCGCCACACGCACCGGCTGCGTCACACTGCCCATACTTGAGAGCACATTGGCAGTCGCTTCGGGCGCGGCATTCCAGACCGGATCGGCAATGCCTTCGAATACCGACTTCAGTTGCTTGCCCCAGTTATTGCGGATCATCTGGAAGTACTGATTTTTTTCATCGATGGTCACAAAACGGCTGACAGCCAGCGCATCGGTTTCATAGACCAGTAAATCCAGCGGAAAGCCGACCGAGATATTGGAACGCAGGGTGGAATCCATCGAGATCAGCGCGCACTTGGCGGCTTCATCCAAAGGCGTGGCCGGACTGATGACCCGATCAATGATGGGCTTGCCGTATTTGGCTTCGCCAATCTGAAAGTAAGTGTTCTCATCGTGCGACTCGATGAAATTGCCGGCCGAGTACATCTGAAACAAGCGCGAACGTTCGCCCTTGATCTGGCCACCAAAAATCATGCTGACGTTGAAATCGATGCCAAATTTTTCCAGTGCTTCGGCGTCACGCTGATGCACGCTGCGAATCGCCTCACCCACCAGTCGCGCTGCATCATGCATGGTAGGCGCCGTCCAGATGCTGCTGCCATCTGCGGCGACATAGGCCGAGATAATCTGCCGTATGGATTGGGAGATGGACAGGTTACCCGCTGTCATCAGCACCATCATCCGGTCGCCCGGATTTTCAAACACACTCATCTTGCGGAAAGTGCCAATGTGATCGACGCCCGCATTGGTTCGGGAGTCCGACAGGAACACCAGTCCTGCATTGAGGCGCATGGCCACGCAATAAGTCATGATAGTTGGCTAAAAACGAAAGGCTAGATTTTACGCGATATCACTGAGAGCTGATATCGACCTGAACACTCATTTTCTCTTCGCTGCCGCCGCGCCGTGTGCCGCGAATCGGTGCGGCAGATTCATAATCGCGACCCACCGCCAAGCGGCAATAGCCTGCGTGTTGCAGGCAACTGTGCGTGACATCAATACTGACCCAGCCCGAGTAATCGACTTCATCGACCCACACATCGACCCAGGCGTGGCTGGCACCATGTTCGGTCTGCCCGGAATCCAGATAGCCCGATACATAGCGTGCAGGGATGCCCTGGGTGTGGCAACAGGCCAGAAACAAATGCGCGTGGTCCTGACAGACGCCCAGGCCGAGCGCCAGTGCATCGCTAGCCGTCGTGGTGACAGCGGTGGCGCCGCTTTGATAGACCACGGCTTGCCGAATGGTCTCGGTTAACGCCAGTAATTGTGAGGTGCTCGCACCGGCTTGCAAATGATGGCTGGCGAAGGCGCGGATGGCAGCACCGGCTTCGGTCAGTCGGGTTGATACGGTAAACGCCAGCGGGGACAGCAGCGAGCGTTCTGGCATGCGACCACGGTCGGGTGTGTCAACTTCCACCACGCCGCTGGCCAGTATATGCACCTCTTGATGCGGCACTGTAATGCTGAGCATCTGGCTGCTATTGCCAAAGGAATCAATAAAGTCGCGTCGCTGCCCGTTGCTGACTATGTTCCAGGAAAGCGGACGTTGTTGCGGCTCCATTCGCGGCGACAGACGCAGTTGAACTATGCTGTAGCCAACCGGCGAACTGTAGCGGTAAATGGTTTCGTGACGAATCGATAGTGTGGCCTGCTTCATGCTGCCAGCGGCAACAAGAAATCACGACTGACGCGGTTGCCCAATTCATAAATTTGTTCGAGGAACTCGGTCAGGAAGGTATGCAGGCCAGAGTTGAGAATGTCGTCCATGCTGTTGAAGCGCAGATCGGCATGCAGGCGTCCGGCATAGCGTTCGGTGTCAGCCGACGCATTATTGCAAACGTGCGCAAGATTATTGACGACTTCGGTCATGCAGGCCATCAGCGAGCGTGGCATGTCGCCGCGCAGAATTAACAGTTCTGCCACCCGTTCCGGGGTAATGACGTCGCGGTAGGCTTTGCGATAAGTCTCGAAGGCCGAGACCGAGCGCAGAATGGCGGCCCAGTGATAAAAATCGGTTTCTGCGCCTGTGAGTTGTTCGCCATCGGCACCGTGAAATTTCACATCCAGAATACGGGCGGTGTTATCAGCGCGTTCAAGGAAAGTCCCCAGACGAATAAAATAAAACGCCTCGTCTTTGAGCATGGTGCCAATCGTTACCCCGCGTGACAAATGGGAGCGATGCTTGACCCATTCGAAAAACTCGCCGGGGTCGCGTTCCAGCATGCCCTCTTTCAGGATGTGGTTCATTTCCAGCCAGGTAGTGTTCTGGGTTTCCCATACTTCAGTGGTCAGCGTGCCGCGCACGGCGCGCGCATTTTCCCGTGCGTGGGTCAGGCAGGAAGCAATGGAAGAAGAGTTATCCGGATCGCGCACCATGAAATCGAGCACGTCCTTGCGCAACACCTTGTTATATTTTTTGTCGAACGCCGGTTGCAACTCGGAGATGCCGAGCAAGGCGCGCCAGCTTTGTTCTGCCACCTGGTTCGACTGTGGCAAGAGCTGGGTTTGCATATTCACGTCCAGCATGCGCGCGGTGTTTTCAGCGCGCTCGGTGTAACGGGCCATCCAGAATAAATGATCAGCAGTGCGGCTCAGCATCTTAGTTCTCCAAAATCCAGGTGTCTTTGGTGCCGCCGCCTTGCGACGAATTGACCACCAGTGAGCCTTCGGTCAGTGCAACCCTTGTCAGGCCGCCGGGCACCATGGTGACGGTCTTGCCCGACAAAACAAAGGGACGCAAGTCAATGTGGCGTGGCGCAATCCCCGATTCAACATAGGTCGGGCAGGCCGACAAGGCCAGGGTAGGCTGGGCGATATACCCTTCCGGCTTGGCCAGAATGCGTAGCCGGAAATCTTCGATTTCGGCTTTGGTTGAAGCGGGGCCAACCAGCATGCCGTAACCGCCGGCGCCATGCACTTCCTTGACCACCAGCTCGGACAAATGGTCCAGCGTGTATTGCAAGTCGTCTTTTTTGCGGCACTGGTAGGTCGGCACGTTATTGAGGAGCGGCTCTTCCGACAGATAAAAGCGGATCATGTCCTGCACGAACGGGTAGATCGATTTATCGTCAGCCACGCCGGTACCAATCGCATTGGACAAGGTGACACGGCCAGCCTGATACACCGACATCAGGCCGGGTACGCCGATCGAGGAATCGGAACGGAAGGCCAGCGGGTCCATGTAGTCGTCATCAATGCGGCGGTAAATCACGTCCACCCGTTTCGGGCCGCGGGTGGTGCGCATGAACACGCTGTTGTCAGCGACGAACAGGTCTTGTCCTTCGACTAACTCCACGCCCATTTGCTGGGCCAGGAAGGCATGTTCGAAATAGGCCGAGTTGTACATGCCCGGCGTCATCACCACCACGGTCGGATCATCGACCCCTTGCGGCGCCACCGAGCGCAGCATGTCGAGCAGCAGGTCGGGATAGTGCGCCACCGGCGCGATTTTGTGTCGGGCGAACAAATCCGGAAAGAGCCGCATCATCATCTTGCGGTCTTCCAGCATGTATGACACACCGGAAGGTACGCGCAGATTGTCTTCCAGTACGTAGAACTCGCCGGCACCGGCACGCACGATATCGACGCCGGCGATGTGGGCGTAAATATCGGAAGCGACTTCTATGTCCTGCATCTCGGGGCGGTACTGCGCATTGCGGAAAATCTGCTCGGCAGGAATGACGCCGGCTTTGACGATGTGCTGAGCGTGATAAATATCGTGGATGAACATATTGAGCGCTTGCACCCGCTGGGTCAGACCGCGCTGCAATTGCTCCCATTCGCCTGCCGGAATAATGCGCGGAATGATATCGAAAGGGATCAGACGTTCGGTGCCGGCATTGTCGCCATACACCGCAAAGGTGATGCCGACACGACGGAAAATCAGGTCGGCCTCGACCCGTTTGCGGGCAATGGTTTCAGCGGCTTGTTCGGCCAGCCAGTTTTCAAATTCACCATAATGCTTGCGGACTTCGCTCGCACCATCGTCATACATCTCGTTAAAAAAGCGCGGCATTGACAAGGTACCCTTACAAAATTCGAATGTGTATATGTGGCTTACAAGAAATGTGCCAGCTTTGTTATCTGTGTCGAATAATCAGGGTCGGCGCAGCTGATCCACCAGGTTTTGTTCTGCTTTTCCGGGGGGTGGTGTGAGCAGGGTTGTGATCACCATCGCCAACAGGCCTGCAGGCACGCCGAATACGCCAGCCGAGACCGGCGCGATATGAAACCACTGATTGGCTGCGGTCCCGCCAAAAGCCGGATGGGCTTGCAGCATATACAGCACGCAGACCATAAAGCCGGTGCTCATGCCCGCAATTGCGCCTTGATGGTTCGCCCTTTTCCAGAAAACGCCCAATACTAGTGCAGGGAACAGCGTCGAGGCCGCCAGCGAAAAGGCGGCACTGACCATCGACAAAATGTCACCTGAGCGAAACGACGCGGTATAAGCAGCCAGTAAGGCCACCACCAGCAATAGCAATTTGGAAATGGTCACCCTTTTCTGACTGGATGCACTCGGATCGACCATTTTGAAATAAGTGTCATGTGACAGCGCGCTGGAAATGGTCAGCAGCAGGCCGTCTGCGGTTGACAGTGCAGCGGCCAATGCACCGGCGGCGATCAGGGCAGAAATCACATAGGGCAGGCCGGCGATTTCAGGGGTGGCCAACACGATCATGTCGCCATCAATCGCAATTTCGGCAAGCTGTACCAGCCCGTCGTGGTTCATGTCGACGATGCTGATCATGGGCTTGATCTTGTCGATGTTGGCCCAGTAAGTGACCCAGCCCGGCAAGTGGGTGAAGTCCGAGCCGACTAAGGTCGTATACAAATCATATTTGACCAGCACCGCCAGTGCCGGCAGCGCCGTGTAAAGCAGCATGATGAAAAACAGCGCCCAGAATACCGACACCCGTGATTCCGATACCGAAGGCGTGGTGTAAGAGCGCACCAGCAAATGCGGCAATGCTGCTGTGCCCAGCATCAGGCAAAACACCAGGGCTAAAAAATTATTGCGTTGAATGTCGGAGCTGGCCTTGTCTGCGCCGCGAAAAGGTTGGGTATGCAAAGCAATTGGCTGAGCGCGGGCGAGGTCGGCGGCTTTGGCCTGTTCCCATTCGCGACGGGCTTCTTCCGGACTTTTCGGGTAGTCTGCCAGCGCACGGCTGGCCGCCTTGATTTCAATCAGTGACGCGTTGCCGGTCTGCCTGTCTTGCAAAGCACGGCGTGCTTCAATGCGGCCTTCGTCCCATGAGCGCGGCAGCGCAGCGATGCGCGCATCGTAACGCTGGGCCCGCTGTGCATACAATGCGCGCACCTCTTGTTCTTTTTCATCTTGCGCCAGCAGTTTTTCCTTGGCGGTCAGCTTGGCTACCGCTGAGCCATAGGCAATTTGCGGCAGCGGTATCCCGGTTTGCTTGGCTGAGAGCCAGCACACCGGAATCATGAAGGCGACGATGATGATCAGGTATTGCGCAATCTGGGTCCAGGTAATGGCGCGCATGCCGCCTAAAAAAGAGCAGACCAGAATGCTCGCCAGCCCAAGAAAAATCCCGACTGAAAAATCAATGCCGGTAAAGCGCGAGGTGATCAGTCCGACGCCATAAATTTGCGCCACCACATAGGTAAAGGAAATGATCAGGGTGGCAATCACCGCCAGAATGCGCACCGCATTGCTGCCGGGTGGACCGGCATAGCGCGTGGCCAGAAAATCCGGCACCGTGTACTGACCGAATTTGCGCAGGTAAGGCGCAATCAGCAGCGCTACCAGACAATAGCCGCCAGTCCAGCCCATGATGTAAGCCAGACCATCGAAGCCTTGCAAATACAAGCCACCAGCCAGGCCGATAAAGCTGGCTGTTGAAATCCAGTCGGCTGCGGTTGCCATGCCGTTAAACAGCGCCGGCACGCGCCGCCCGGCGACGTAATATTCCGATACATCTGAAGTGCGGCTAAATACGCCAATGCAGGCATAGACCACGATGGTCGTAAACAGAAACAGATAACCCAGCCAGAAGCGCGGCACGCCCTCGCGTTCCAGAATGGTCAGTGCCAATAACAACAGACCAAAGCCTGCCGCATAGAGGCCGAAGTAACGACCCAGAAGACGTGGAAATTGTTCAGGCTTCATGCTGACCTTCGGCAAGCTGGGCACGCGTGACGGCGTCAATTTTTTTCATTGTCAGTGCATAGACACCGATAATGAAAAGATAAACCAGCATGCAGCCCTGGGCTGCCATATAGAATGGTAGCGGCCAGCCAAACAGTATCAGTCCGGATAATTCACGGGCAAAAAAAATCAGGCCAAAGCTGACCAGAAACCAGATCACCAGCAAGCTCAGCGTTAAATAGCGCACGCGTTGCCAGTATGCTGTTGCGGCCTGATCGGAATAACGCATCAGTTGCTGCCGCTTTCTTCTGCATCAGTGTTGGCAACGGCCAGGCTGATGCGAAACAAAGAGCCGGGAAAGCGGCTGTCATGACTGCGCGGATTATTGAAAATATCGATATCGGCATCATGCTTTTGCGCGATCTCGCGCACAATCGCCAGCCCTAGTCCGCTGCCTTGCACCTGACTGCCTAAAATACGATAAAAGCGCTCGAACACATGCGTGCGTTCAGCCGGCGCAATGCCGGGGCCGTTGTCTTCGACTTCCATAATGGCCAGCGGTCGTTCGTCATCTGCGCGCACCCGCACCGTCACGCTGCCGCCTTCCTGGGTATAGCGCAAGGCGTTGTCGAGCAAATTATTGACCAGCTCGCGCAGCATGGTGCTGTTGCCTTTGACGTGCAACGCCTGCTGCATGCCTTCAAAGCCCAGGTCAATGCGGCGCGCAATAGCAGTTTGTACCCAGTCTTGCACCACTTCGCGCGTCATGCTGTTGAGTTCAATGGTTTCGAGCGGCGTGGCATGCGAAGACTGATTTTCGGCGCGGGCCAAAGCCAGCAGCTGGTTGACCATGCGCGTGGCCGATTCGGAGCTTTTCGATAATTGCTCAAGCGAGCGCTGGATTTCGCCACGATCAGACTGCCGCATGGCCAGCTCGGATTGCATGCGCATGCCGGCCAAGGGCGTCTTCATTTGATGGGCTGCGTCGGCGATAAAACGTTTTTGCACGTCTATGCTTTGCGACAGTCTTTCCAGCATGTCGTTAAGCGAGCGCACCAGTGGCGAGATTTCTTCCGGTACGCCGCGCGAATCAATCGGTGACAAATCATCCGAACGTCGCGAGCGAATATGATCCTGCAAACTCGCCAGTGGCGAGAGGCCACGCGTTAATGCAAACCACAACAGGGTCAGCGCAATGGGCAAAATAATGAATTCCGGCAGAATCACGCCCTTGATAATCTGGTTGGCCAGCAAACGCCGCTTGTCCAGGGTTTCTGCCACTTGCACCAGCGCGTAACGCGGCTCGGCAGCAATGGCGTCTGCGCGAATTTTCTGCAGGTTGACGAAAGTGTAGGCGACCCGCACCTCGGTATTGCGCATCTGGTCGTCACGTAACAGTACCGACCACGGCACCGGTTTTTCTTCATCGCTGGGCAATGGCAAATCACTGTCGCCGGCGAGTAATTCGCGCTGCGATCCACTGACCTGAAAGTACACATTGTCGACATCGTCGGCACGCAAAATATCGCGCGCCGAATAGGGCAGCGGGGCACTGATTTGTCCGTTGTATTCTTTGACCTGCTGAGCCAGCACTGTGACCCTGTCTTCCAGCCCGCGGTCAAACGGTTCATTGGCAATGGATTTGGCGATCAGGTAAGTGACGCCGATGCTGACTGGCCACAGCAGCAGCAAAGGCATCAACATCCAGTCGAGGATTTCACCGAAGAGCGAACTCTGCATGCGTTCCGGCGTGACTTCAGCGGCCTGCGCCTCATCGCGTAGCGCCAGCTTGTCAACAGGATCGCGCTTCACGACCGCACTCAGGCTACGCCTGCCGGTGCAGCACTGATAAATTTTTCCAGACAATAGCCCAGACCGCGTACGGTCGCGATGCGCACGCCGCCGGTTTCGATTTTCTTGCGCAGTCGATGCACATACACTTCGATGGCGTTATTGCTGACTTCTTCGCCCCATTCGCAAAGATGGTCAACCAGCTGCTCTTTGGACACCAGCCGCCCGCTGCGCTGTAGCAGCACTTCCAGCAAACCCAGTTCACGGGCTGAGAGGTCGATCATGTGTTCATTGAGATAAGCGATGCGCCCGACCTGATCGAAGCTTAATGGTCCGTGCTTGATGATGGTCGGCCCGCCACCGGCGCCGCGCCGGGTCAGGGCCCGCACCCGCGCTTCAAGTTCGGACAGCGCAAAAGGCTTGGCCATATAGTCGTCGGCGCCCAGATCCAGACCTTTAACCCTTTGTTCGACCGAGTCGCCGGCCGTCAAAATCAAGACCGGCACGCGGGAATCCCGCGAGCGCAGCCGGCGCAAGACCTCCAGCCCTGACATTTTCGGCAAATCCAGATCCAGAATCAGCAGATCGAAATCCTGGGTCGACAGTGCACTGTCGGCTTCCTGGCCGTTACCGACACAATCCGTGACATAGCCGGACTGGCGCAGGGAGCGCGTCAGGCCATCGGCCAGCACACTGTCATCTTCAGCAAGCAAAATACGCATAGGTCAAGATGGCCGGTAGTTTGAAATGAAGTCCCAATACCCTGCCTTGTCGGGCAAATCCGGGTGGTCACGAAGTCGTAACGATTGAGCGAGAAGCTAGTCTATTGGGTTTTTATAGTGCCAGCAAGAAAATGCAGAGGCTCATTTTTAGGCATAATTATCGAAAAAACAAACTGAGGCCTAAAATTACGCTTGCATCCGACACTGTTTTTTTATACAGTGTCGGCTAACGTATCAAAGCCGGCTCTAGGGCGGCTTCCTGATTTACTGACCCCGCACTGAGAGAGTATCCATGGACGATAAAAAACCGGCATCGAGCACAGAAAAGGGCAAGGCACTCGCTGCTGCTCTGGCACAAATTGAAAAGCAGTTTGGCAAAGGCTCGGTCATGCGCATGGCCGACGGCGCGGTGGCAGAAGAAATTCAAACCGTCTCCACCGGTTCGCTCGGGCTCGATGTGGCGCTGGGTGTAGGCGGCTTGCCGCGCGGTCGGGTAGTAGAAA
>CANGAW010000023.1 GCA_947451925.1 Burkholderiales bacterium
AATTCTGATGGACAGTGCTGGTGTGGTCAGCAGTGGGATGGGGAAAAGATGTGCTTTCAAAACCTGACCGACACCACTGTTGATCAATCGTCGGTTGCAAACGATCCCAACACTTTAACTGCCCCTGATTGAGCTGATGAGCTTGAAGCAGTAAGTACAGCTTGGTGAAGCTGACTTTTTATATCAACTTGCAGCAGTCGGTAATTTACCGAGAAAATCCAATGAAGCAAATCACACCGCCTGAAAATTTGACTGTGTTGTACGACGGCGGCTGCCCACTATGCCGGCGCGAGATCGCTCATGTTAAAGGTCTTGCGCAACGCAATACCGACAGTCGCCTCTGTTTTGTTGATATCAACAGCGGCAGCGAAGCTGATACCGCTTTTGCTGCAGATCGCAACAAGCTGCTGGCACGGTTTCATGTGCAGCGCGCTGACGGCTCGCGTCTGGATGGTGCAAAGGCTTTTGTCGCGATGTGGAGTCGACTACCTGGCTGGCGCTGGTTAGCGCGTTTGTCTCGCCTGCCGGGGATGCTTGTGATCATGGAGCTGGCGTACCGGGTTTTCCTGCGCTTGCGTCCAATGATGCAAATGCTGGCTCGCCGTTGGGATGCTGCAAAATTTTAAACAAGCTCAGCCGCTCTAGTGAGAGTTTGCGCACGGTGAGCGCGTGCTGATTATTATGGTTAAAAAATAGAAGCCAATAAATACATATTGGCAATCTGGCAAACTTGATTCAAATCAAGGTTTTAAGCTTTCTATCCCCCCAAACTGCGTTACATGGGGGAGGCGATATGAAGTTTCTACAAGGCTTGCTGATTGCGGCCAGACCTTATCGCCTGAGCGGTTTGGTTTTTTTACTATTCGTCATAGCGGGTTTCTGGTTTGGTCCACGATTGTTGTTTGGTCCAAAGGTGGCTGTGACGAAAGTCATCACACGCGATTTCGTACAATCAGTTGTCGCTACTGGTCATGTCGAAGCACCGCATCGCATCAGCATTGGCACACAAGTCGTTGGCACAGTTGAGCATATTCCTGTCACCGAAGGGCAGGTGGTCAGCACTGGGCAGCACCTGATCGAGCTGGAACACAGCGAATGGCAGGCTGCCGCCCAGCAAGCAGACATGGTGGTGTTGCAAGCACAGGCGCGTTTGCGCCAGTTACGTGAAGTGCAAGCGCCAATCGCTGCGCAGGCTTTGCTACAGGCACAAATCAATCTGGCTTACGCCCAGAAGCAGCTACAGCGTAATCTGGATTTATATCGCAAAGCTTTCATCAGCCAAGCGGCGCTTGATGAAGCAAAAAAAAATGTCGAGCTAACACAGGCACAGCTACTCTCTGCAGAAAAACAAGTCGAGACAGCGCAATCTTCCGGCAGTGATTATCAGCTCGCCAGCACAGCACTGGCGCAGGCGCGTGCCAGTGCAGAGGCCGCCCATGCACGATTACGTTATGCCGTGGTTAAAGCACCAGCCAGTGGCACCCTGATTGCCCGCAATGTGGAGACAGGCGACGTCGTGCAGCCAGGGAAGGTACTGATGACGCTTTCACCTGCGGGTGCTACGCAACTCGTCATGCAGATTGATGAAGTTAATCTGCGCTTGCTAAAGACAGGACAGCTTGCGCAGGCATCAGCAGATGCTTACCCTGAGCAGCGTTTTTTGGCCAGACTTGATTACATCAACCCCGGTATCGATGTGCAGCGCGGCTCGGTGGAAGCCAAGCTCACCGTGCCCGAGCCGCCAGATTATCTGCGTCAGGATATGACGGTGTCTGTCGATATTGAGGTCGCAACGCGGCAGCATGCCCTGCTCATACCGATAGATGCTGTGCACGACATTGGCAGCAAGCAGCCGTGGGTGTTTAAATTATCCGGGCATTCTGCCCGCAAGCAGCTTGTAAAGCTGGGATTGCATAGCGGCGGCATGAGCGAAGTACTGGCTGGGCTTGCCGATGGGGATTGGATCGTCACTGCCAATGCCAATGCCGGTATCCAAGACGGCATGCGCATACGGCCACTGGTAAGCGTTCTTCCAGAATGAAATCCTGGTTGCCATTCGAATGGATCGTCGCGTTGCGTTTTTTACGCGAGGGACGCTTGCAGACGGTATTCATTATTCTCGGCGTGACCATCGGTGTCTCCGTGATTATTTTTATGTCGGCCCTGCTGACAGGCCTGCAAGCCAACTTTATTCAGCGTGTCTTAACCGCTCAAGCCCATATCCAGTTATTGCCTCCAAAAGAAGTGGCACGCGTGCTCGGGCCACCGCCTTCGCTGAAAAAAAATGCCGTTGAAGGCGCGATTGTGCAAGCGCCTTTGCAAAGAGTGAAATCGATCAATCAGTGGCAAACCATCATGACGCAAATTCGCGCCATCCCTTCCGTACTGATCGTTTCACCCGCAGCAGTGGGATCGGCATTAGTCACGCGGGGTGATGCCAGTCGCGCCATTACTGTCACCGGCATTGTGCCGGAACAGTACTTTCAAATCGTGACGCTGCCTGAAAAAATCGTCTCCGGCACGACCCGCTTGAATGGCAACGATATTCTGATCGGCACAGAATTGGCTAGTGACATGGGGCTGTCTGTCGGTGACAAATTGCGCATATCCTCAGCCGCTGGCGCCAGTAACACGCTGACCCTGAGAGGCATTTTCGACTTGGGTAACAAGAGTGCAAACCAGCGAAATACTTTCGTTGCCTTACATACCGCGCAGAGCTTGCTCGGTTTGTCAGGTGGCATCTCCAGTATTGATGTCACTGTTAAAGACGTCTATGCGGCTGAAGTGATTGCACAGCGAATTACTGCCATTACGGGCGTTAAAGCGGACAGCTGGATTGAAACCAACGCACAATTTTTTACTGCCGTTCAGGCGCAAAAAACGTCGAATACAACGATTCGGTTTTTTGTCGGCTTGTCGGTTGCTTTTGGCGTCGCCAGCGTGCTGATCGTGTCGGTGATGCAGAAGTCTCGCGAGATCGGCATTTTGCGGGCGATGGGTATTTCGCGCGGACAGATTTTGCGCGTCTTTTTATTGCAAGGTGGCTTGCTTGCTTTCTCGGGTGCCATCGGCGGATCGCTTGCTGGCCTTGCAGCACTCCTGATGTGGCAGCGTTATATGCGCAATCCTGATGGCACACCTTTTTTTCCTTTGTTCATCGAGCCCGGTTTATTTTTACTGGCTTTGCTGATCGCCACGCTGACAGGCCTGCTTGCTGCATTTGCGCCGGCCTTAAGAGCCGCACGACTTGACCCCGTGGTGGCTATCCGTGGCTGAGCATGTCATTGAAATGTGCGATGTCCACAAAGCGTTTCATGTCGGCTTGCCGATTGAGACGGAAGTTTTACATGGGATAAATCTGACCGTAGACAGAGCAGAATTTTGTGCCGTGATGGGGCCATCCGGTTCGGGGAAAAGTACCTTGCTTAATCTGGTCGGCCTGCTGGACAGGCCGACTAGCGGGACACTGCGTATCTGCAATGAAGAAACGACAGCACTGGATGATCACGCACTGACCCGATTACGCGGTCATAACATTGGATTTGTTTTTCAATACCATTATCTGATTCCGGCTTTTACGGCCTTAGAAAATGTGATGATGCCAATGCTGGGCAATGCCGGCTTCCCCGATAACAAGATGGTGAAACGGGCGAAGGAATTATTGGATGAAGTTGGCCTCACACCGTGGCGAGATAATCTCGTTAACAACCTAAGTGGCGGTCAACAACAGCGCGTTGCCGTTGCAAGAGCTTTGGCGATGAACCCATCCTTGCTGCTGGCTGATGAGCCCACCGGTAACCTTGACAGCAAGTCAGCAGAGGCCGTGTTCGCTTTACTGCGCAAAGTCAATCGTGAACAAGGCATGGCGATTTTATTCGTCACGCACAACGCCGAACTGGCTGCCCGCTGCGACAGAATTGTCGAGGTCATTGATGGTTACCTTACGGGGCAAAAATCGTAAAACAGCGAGTTATTTCACAGACACGATGTAAACCTGTCGGCGCAATCTATTTTTTCCAGAAACCCCGATGCGCATTGCGTGCCTCATCTTCGCGTAGCGGCCCCAGCACTTCAACCTGTCTTTGTCCGCGCGCGAATACTTCGCGACATGGCAGTGACAGCGTAGGGTTTTGCGGATCGCTGCCAGTCAGTTCCAGCAGGCTTTCTTCTGCCAGCGCATACACCACGCGCCCAAGGCCAGCCCAGTAAGCACCACCGGCACACATTGCGCAGGGCTCAGCGCTGCTGTACAGCGTCGCTCCCTGCAAATCGGTGCTGGAAGCTAAGCGCAGCGCATTCATTTCGGCATGCGCGGTACGGTCGGTGCTGGAGGCATTCATGGCTTGGGCAATCACCTGGCCTTGTGCATTGACCACGATGGCAGCAAACGGATGATGGCCTTCGGCGCGCGACTGCTCGGCCAGTGCCAGTACCTGGGTCAGGAACTGATCGTCCTGTGCGCTGAGCTGGCTCATGCCAGGCCAGCCTTCACCAGCATGCCATGGCTGAGACGATTATGTTCTTCAATCAGCCGCGGCAAATCGACACCGGGCAGGCGACCTTCTTCCACCACCACTTTGCCGTTAATGACGGACAGCCAGGCCGGCGCTGGTGAACAAGTCATGAGCGCCGCAACCAGGTCACCCTGTGCACCGGCATGCGCCAAGCCATCAATGCGGAAGGCGACAAAGTCCGCCGCCTTGCCAATTTCCAGGCTGCCTATGTCGTCGCGTGCCAGTGTGCGGGCGCTGCCCACTGTTGCCAGCTTCAGTGCTTCGCGAGCAGAAAAACGGGACGCATCGGATTCAAAGCCGGGCCAGCCAACGCGTTGCAGCAGCATTGCCTGCCTTGCTTCGCCCAGCATGTGGTTGCCATCATTGCTGGCCGAACCATCGACGCCAAGTCCGACCCGCACCCCCGCATCCGTCATCGCGCGGACAGGGGCGATGCCTGAAGCCAGAATCATATTGCTGCTGGGGCAGTGACACACGCCCGAGCAGGTATGAGCCATTTTGCTGATGTCCGCGTCATTGGGATGCACCATGTGCGCAAACCAGACATCGGGTCCCAGCCAGTCAACCGACTCGGCATAGTCAAGCGGACGCATGCCGAATTTTTCAACGCAGTAGCGGTCTTCGTCCAGCGTCTCGGCCAGATGCGTATGCAGTCCCACATGCCGATGACTGCGCGCCAGTCTGGCCGATTCCCGCATCAGATCAGCGCTGACACTAAAAGGCGAGCAGGGTGCCAGTCCCATTCTGAGCATGGACAGTGGCTCGGGGTCATGCCAGGTGTCGATCAGGCGCTGTGATTCCAGCAGAATATCCGACTCTTTTTCCACCAGATTGTCAGGCGGCAGTCCGCCTGCAGATTCGCCCACGCTCATGCTGCCACGGGTTGGATGAAAGCGGATACCCATCGCTTGGGCTGCGACGATTTCATCGTCCAGCCGGCAGCCATTGGGGTAGAGATAAAGATGGTCAGCCACCGTGGTCGCACCCGACAACAGTAATTCGGCCAGTGCAATCTGGGTGCTGACATGCACCGCTTCCGGCGTCAGTCCGGCCCACACCTTGTAGAGCATTTTGAGCCAGTCAAACAGTGCCAGCCCTTTTGCTGTGCCAATACTGCGGGTCAGCGTCTGGTACATGTGGTGATGACAGTTCACTAGTCCCGGCGTGATCACGCAGCCTTTCGCATTGATGGTGCGGGTCGGCGCCTGCGCCGGATGCTGCGCAATCCATGCATCAAGCTCGGCGGTGGTGCCAAGCTGCAGGATGCGATTGCCTTCGGTGAGTAAAGCGCCATCGCGAATTTCGCGCTGGCCGGCGTCAACGGTTGCCAGCACGGCGGCGTGTTTTACGTACAGTCGTTCAGTCATGATGGGTAATGCCAGTAAATTAAGGAAAAAAACTTTCCGATTGCAATGTAAGACGCTGGGTCCCGATTTTCATCGGGACGACGGGAGGTGAGTGTAAAGTGCCTCAACTACTACCGTCATCCCGGCGAAGGCCGGGATCCAGTGTCTTTCGTTAATCACGAAATAGTTTCTTCAACAACGTCGATCTTCATTGGTGGTGACCACGCCGTAGCGCAATTGTTTATCAGTCAGATAGCGGCGATAGGCCAGCGACATGCGATCAATCGCCATCGACATTTCCGCGCCCGGTATCAGCGGCAGACGCAAGGGCTGCTGATTTTCGACGATGGGTTTGTCTTGTAAAAATATGGTGTCCTGAAATGTACGTAACTCTTCATCGCTGGATTCAAAATTGGTCAGTGCCAGAATAATCCAGACCCGGGTTGAGGTTTCTGTCAGCGGTTGCAAATGCAGGCTGATCGCTTCGCGAAAACCTTCCTGCGACTGCGGTTCTTTGGTCAGGATCGCGGTCAGCGGGCGCACCACGCGGTAAGTGTATTCAACATGGCTGCCATTGGTAGCCAGACTGTTGGAGCGCGGCTGCCAGGCATAACATTTTTTGGCCCAGATGCCGCTGCCATAGTGGCTGTCATCAAAGCTTTCTACCGTGTAGTCGCGTATTGCAGTTTCGGATTTTTCGCCGAGTATGCCTTCATGTACATACGCAAAATGCGCCATGTCGAGAAAATTTTCTACAATTCGCGGCCCGCTACTTTGCACGTCATACGGGCCGCACCAGACCTTGCGCAGGTGGGCGTCATCAAATTCGGGGAAGCACAAAATATCTTCTGCAGGTGTGCCTAGACAGACCCAGATCAGGCCATAGCGTTCCCGGGCGAGATAGGTCTTTACCTGAGCTTTCAAGTCCGCTTCGCGCAGTTCGGGCAGAGCCGGCACGAACTTGCAGCGTCCTTCGCTGCCATAGGTCCAGCCGTGGTAGGGGCAGCTGATGCTGTCAGCCTGTAACGTTCCCATAGACAGCTTCATGCCGCGATGCGGGCAACGGTCTTCCCATGCATGCACGGTGCCGTTTAGTTCGCGCCAGATGACCAGCTGCGTATCCAGACATTGCGAAGGCATCATGCTGCCATTCGTTAGCGTGCTGGCGATGGCGACAGGGTGCCAGTCATTCTGCAATACGGAATCGTTCAATGGAGATGACATGCTGTGCATTCAAAAATAAAAAGGCCGGTCGCGAATCGTATCCGGGGCCGGCCTGATGTCCTGCAATAAAACGACTTACTTAGGCACGCTGCCTTCAACGCCCTTGACATAGTAGTTCAGGGACAGCAGTTCACCCAAAGGCATAACAGCGCCAGCCGCTACCTTGACGGCACCCGACTGGTCGACGACAGGGCCCTGGAAAGGATGGAACTTGCCGGCAATGATGGCTTTCTTTTTTTCTTCGAAAGCCTTCGCTGCATCGGCGCTCACCACCGGGTTCAGCGGCGACATTTTGACCATGCCTTCTTTCAGGCCTTCACGCACTTCGCCGCTTTTCCAAGTACCCGCCATCACCGCTTTGGCTGTGGCAATGTAGTGGTCACCCCAGGAATTGGTGTTGGCTGTCAGATGCGCTTTTGGCGCGAACTTGACCATGTCGGAATCCCAGCCGAATGCATAGACGCCTTTTTCTTGCGCCACTTGCAGCGTGGCTGGCGAGTCGGTGTTCTGACTCATCACGTCAACGCCTTGAGCTACCAGCGTTTCAGCAGCCTGACGTTCCTTCGCAGGGTCGTACCAGCTGTTGACCCAGATCACTTTGGTCTTCACCGCCGGGTTGACGCTCTGTGCACCCAGAGTAAACGCATTGATATTGCGAATCACCTCAGGGATAGGAAAAGACGCCACCACGCCCAACGCATTGGACTTGGTCATCTTGCCGGCGACCACACCCAACAGGTACGCACCTTCGTAGAAACGGGACTCGTAAGTGCCCAGATTCTTTGAAGTCTTGTAGCCTGTCGCATGTTCAAACACCACGTCCGGGAAAGCCTTGGCGACTTTTTCGGTTGGGTTCATGTAGCCGAAAGAAGTGGTGAAGATCAGCTTGTTGCCATCTGTTGCCAGTTTGCGGATGACGCGTTCTGCATCGGCGCCTTCAGGGACATTTTCCACAAAGGTGGTTTTGACTTTGGCGCCCAGTGCTTTTTCCATGGCCAGACGACCCTGGTCATGCGCATAGGTCCAGCCGGCGTCACCGACCGGGCCGACATAAACAAAACCCACTTTCAGTGGCTCTTCTGCGCGCGCCGGAGCCGTAAAGGCCAGAACGCTGGATGCAGCCAACATGGCCAGAGCAGTAAATTGTCGACGATTCATCGTGTGATTTCCTGTTGATTTAAATGGGAAGTGCTGGATTAGAAATGGTATTCGGCGCGGACCATCGGGGTTTTGGCCAGTGAGCCTGAACCTGCGGTCGCTTCGGTATTGCCGAATTTGTTTCTCCAGTATTGATATTGAACGCCAAACTTGAAGGTATTGCTTTTCGCGCCGAGGACAGAGCTTGCGTCATACATCAGTCTGGCATCAATCAGTGTTTCTGCGCCGGTTTTGAAACCGTACTCATCCGTTCCTTTGGACGCGATGATATTGGCATAACCTTCAAAAGACAGTGGCAAAGTACCAATAGGAATGCCCCACGAAGCGCTGATCATTGGATGCACATCGTAGCTGTAGCGTGGCAGAGCGTAAGGACCAAAGCCAGTGACTTGTCCATTCGGGCTCGCATTAAAAGCTTGCCCTGATGGTTGATTGCTTTCCCACAAAGCCAGCAGGCTGATGTTCAGAAAGCCGGGCACATCCAGCATCAGTGTCGGGCCGGCGACCAGCATGCGTTTTTTGGAGTTGTAGCCGACATCATTTTTGTTGTTGTAGTCAAAACCAGCAGTGATACCTAGTCCGCGGACAGGACCAAATTTGTACTCGGTGCCCAAGACCTTGCCCAGATCGAGTGTGTGGCGATAAACCACATAAGTCTCATGGGCGCCTTCAGTGCTGGTATCAAATGAAGATGGGTCATTTTTGTCCGACATCAGCATGTCGACGTTTAAATAGTTGGTGCCGTATTTGTAACCACTGGCGTGCGTCAGATTGACGATGCTCTTGGAGATATCGGTGCCATTGAACGGCTCTTGAAATTTGGTGCCGTAGCCATAACCAATCGAGGTGTCGCTCCAGTCAGCAGCCTGTGCAGCCATGCCGCAGACGGCCAGGGCAGCAAACACGGTGGCGCGTTTAACAAATTGATGCTTCATAACAGCTCCTTAGTCAGTGGTTTACAAGATTCATGTGACGCGCCGTTTGCGGCACGCCATTGTTTAGGGCGGGCATTTTTTCGAATCCAATCAAAATCCAGATTGGATTCAATCTATCCAAAATTAATTTATAGCAAGGAGCAGGCCAGAGTTACTTTAAAGCAAAATTTCGAGAACTGCACTATGAAAAAATTATTTTTTCTCTCAAGGGCTTCAGGGAGCGTGCTGTCTCAAGCGCCATAGCGGGGCGCCATTATCGGGATGGCTGTGTTTGCTTCCCACTATTGGTGCGTGAAAAAAGGGGATGAGCGAGGCAAAAGTGCCGGTCAAGTGGGTAATAGATTGTATACAATCAATCGACTTATTGTTCTTTTGCGGGGTGTTGTGCAATCCAGTGGCGGGCGATGTCTTCACGGCGGCAGATCCAGACCCGATCTTGTCCTTGCAGGTAATCGATGAAACGGCTCAGACTGGCGATGCGACCGGGGCGGCCTGCGAGTCGGCAATGCAGGCCGATGGACAGCATTTTTGGCGCACTCTCACCCTCGGCATACAGCGCGTCGAACGCATCTTTCAGGTAAGTGAAAAACTGCTCGCCCGTATGAAAACCCTGAGCCTGTACAAAACGCATGTCATTGGTGTCGAGGGTGTAGGGCACGATCAGATGCGGCTTGCCTTGGACTTGCTCCCAGTAGGGCAGGTCGTCTGCATAGGAATCCGAATCATATAAAAACCCGCCATGCTCTGCGACCAGCCTGCGGGTATTTTCGCCCGTGCGTCCGGTGTACCAACCGGCCGGCGCTTTGCCGGTAATGCTGCGTATGGCTTCAACAGCCAGGGCAATATGTTCGCGTTCAAGGTCTTCGGGCACGTTGCGATAATCAATCCAGCGCCAGCCGTGTGCGGCGATTTCATGGCCTGCCTTGACGAAGGCCTCCGCAATTTCCGGGTGACGCAGCAAGGCCATGCCGACGCCAAATACTGTTAAAGGCAGCTGGCGTTCCTGAAAAACCTGCAGGATGCGCCAGACGCCGACGCGGCTGCCGTATTCATACAGCGATTCCATGCTCAGGTGGCGCTGGCCCGGATAAGGCTGGGCGCTGACCATTTCGGACAAGAAGGATTCCGATGCCGCGTCGCCATGCAATATGCTGTTCTCGCCGCCTTCTTCATAGTTCAATACAAACTGCACAGCGATGCGCGCCTGGCTTGGCCAGTTGGCGTGTGGCGGCTTGGCGCCATAGCCGATCAGGTTGCGTGGATAGGGCGTGGTTTGCAGTGCGTCGATGGGACTCATGGGTTTGGGTGATTGTGTCGTTAGCATTAATAACCGGACAAGGCCTCGGCCAGATTGATTCTGGCTTGCGGTTCGCCCATATTCAGGCGTGATTCAATCTCGAGCAAATGTTGTTCCATCAACGCGGTGGCTTCGGCCACCTTGCCTTTTTCTATCAGTTTCATCAATCGTTCGTGTTCATCGTTTTCGCACATCGAGGTGCCCGGACTTTCATACAGCGCAATGATGAGTGAACAGCGCGACACCAGCTCCGACATGAAGCGGCGCAGTACTTCGTTGCCAGCCAGGTCGGCCAGCAGCAGATGAAATTCGCCGCCCAGTCTGATCCAGTTGGCGCGGTCTCCGTCATGCAATGCCTGATGCTCGGCCTTGATCGCTTCGCGCAATTGTTCCATCGATGCCGGTGTCGCATTGCGGATCACCTTGGGCATAATCTCTTTTTCGATGGCGCGACGGGCATCGAAAATTTGCCGTGCTTCTAGAGGGGTAGGGGAGGCGATCACGGCGCCGCGATTGGGCCGCAGTTCAATGATGTGATCATGCGCGAGCCGCTGCAGCGCCTTGCGCACCGTGGTCCGGCTTACCTGATACAGCTCGCAAAATTCGGCTTCTCCCAGATGCGTGCCGGGCGGCAGGCGATGGCTCATCACCGCATTGAACACGGCTTTGTAGATGCGCAAGTCGACTGCGGTCACGCCGCGCTTGCGCGATTCACTGACAAGCTTGGGGATTTTTGCCTCTGCCTTGCGCTTGCTGGCAGCAGGTTTGGCTGCTCGCTTGGTCGCCATCGGTGCCTCTTTCACTGTATTGTCGGCTGTGTCGCTTCGCTATACTCATGGCATGCTATTTGCGTGATTATAAAGCAGGAATCATGCTCATATTGTGTACAAAACAATATGCTGCACTTAGAGCAAAAAAGCCAGTTTACGATCATTTATAGCTCACAAGTCTTGATCATTTTAGTGCGCGTGCGCACAAACAGGGCAGCGCAAACGGGATTTGCTTGGTATCTTATGTATACAAATTAAAGAGGAGCAGGAAATGGATCTGGTGGCAGCCTCAGTACGGCTGATTGTCGATGGCAGCCTGATGGACGTCAGGGGTGTGCCTTCGACCACGACCCTGCTCGACTATTTGCGCGAGCATGCCGGCTGCACCGGTGTGAAGGAAGGCTGCGCCGAAGGCGATTGCGGCGCCTGCACGGTGGCCGTTGGCGAACTCGAAGGGGATGTCATTCAATGGCGGGCGGTGAACTCCTGCATTCGATTTTTGCCCACCCTGGACGGCAAAGAGATCATTACTGCCCAGGGCCTGAGCGCCGACGATGGCAGCCTGCATCCGGTGCAGCAGGCGATGGTTGAGCATCACGCTTCACAGTGCGGTTTTTGCACGCCCGGATTCGTAATGTCCTTGTTTGCTTATTATCTGTCCAGTACTGAGCATCCCGTCAGCCGTGAAGGCGTCGTCAATGCCTTGTCCGGCAACCTCTGCCGTTGCACAGGATACCGGCCCATCATTGATGCGGGTCTGGCGATGAACCATTACCCAGCCCCGGCGCGTTTGAGTTGCGCCGATGCGCAATCGCCCGAACGGGTGACGCGACTGCGCGCACTGCAACGCGACACCAGTTTACATTTGCCCGGCTTTCTCGCGCCGCGCAGCCTGGCAGAGTTTGCCGCTGCCTATGAAGCGCAGCCGCACTCCCTGATTCTGGCCGGCGGCACCGATGTTGGCCTGTGGGTCACCAAGCAGCTGCGCAATTTACCGCCTTTGCTTTATCTCGGTGAGGTGCAAGAGTTACAGGTGATAGAGCAGGATGCGGCGCAATTGCAGATAGGTGCAGCGGTGCGGCTGGAGGAGGCGTTTGCAGCAATGGTTGCTCACTATCCCCAGCTGGAAGAGTTGCATCAACGCTTTGCATCCGTCCCCGTGCGCAATTCCGGCACCCTTTGCGGCAATGTCGCCAATGGCTCACCGATTGGCGATCTGATGCCGGCCTTGATTGCGCTGGGTGCCAGCGTCCGTTTGCGCAAGGGCAGCGTGAATCGCACGCTGCCGCTGGAAGATCTTTATCTTGGTTACCAGAAAAAAGATCTGACGCCGGGTGAATTTGTTGAAGCCGTCTGCGTGCCCTTGCCGCAACCGGCTACCCGCTTCGCCTTGTATAAATTATCCAAGCGGCTTGATCAGGATATCTCAGCTGTCTGCGCCGGCTTTGCTCTCACCCTTGTTGAAGGCATGGTCAGCAGCGTGCGCATTGCCTATGGCGGCATGGCCGCAACACCAAAGCGTGCAAGTCATGCCGAGCAGGCTTTGCTGGGCAAAGTCTGGAATGCGGCATCCGTCGAGTTGGCAGCAGCTGCATTGGCACAAGACTATGCGCCACTGTCCGACATGCGTGCCAGCAGCGCCTATCGCCAGCTGGCAGCAGCCAATCTGTTACGACGCTTCTGGCATGAAAGCCAGGGGCTGGCAGGCACACGGATAGACGCCATCACAGCGGTGGAGTTCACGCGATGAAACCGTCCTCTCCTGTCTCCGGCACCTCGATAGCGCATGAAAGTGCGCAGCTCCATGTCAGCGGCAACGCCCGTTACGCAGACGATATACCGGTGCCTGCCAATACCCTGCATGTGGCGCTGGGTCTGAGTCAGATTGCACACGGCCGTATTCTTGCCATGGATTTATCTGCCGTTCATGCGGCCGCCGGTGTGGTGGCGGTGCTGACTGCGGCCGATATTATTGGCGAAAATAATTATGGTCCGGTGCTGAAAGACGATCCGATTTTTGCGTTTGACGAAGTGCAATGTGTGGGCCAACCCTTGTTTGCGGTGGTTGCTACTTCGGTTGAAGCCGCACGGCGCGCCGCTTTGCTGGGCAAGGTCACGATGGAAGAATTGCCGGCAATTCTAGCCATACGAGAAGCCCTCGCGCAGCAAAGTTTTGTGCTGCCGAGCCGAACCATGGAGCGTGGCGACGCAGACGCCGCTTTGGCTGCTGCTGCGCATACGCTGAGCGGCAGTTTTTCTCTGGGCGGACAAGAGCATTTTTATTTGGAAGGCCATATCGCGCTCGCGCTGCCGCAGGATGACGGCAGTCTGCTCATTCACAGCTCGACCCAGCATCCGACTGAAGTCCAGCATATCGTTGCCCATGCGCTGGCTGTGCCTGCGCATGAAGTCACGCTGCAATGTCGGCGTATGGGTGGCGGCTTCGGCGGCAAGGAAAGTCAGCCTGCGCTGTTTGCAGCGGTCGTCGCCCTTGCCGCGAAAAAGCTGCGCCGTCCGGTCAAGCTGCGGCTAGACCGCGATGCCGACATGATCATGACCGGCAAGCGGCATGATTTTGAGATGGACTATACGGTAGGCTTTGATGACAGCGGCCGCATACAGGGGCTAGACGTGATGCTGGCTTCACGCTGCGGCTACTCGGCCGATTTGTCCGCGCCTGTCAATGACCGTGCGATGTTCCATGCCGATAATTGCTACTACCTGGAGAACGTGCGCATCGTCTCGCACCGCTGCAAAACCCATACCGTATCCAACACCGCCTTTCGCGGCTTCGGTGGCCCGCAGGGCATGATGCTGATCGAAACCGTCATAGACGTGATTGCCCGTCATTTGCAGCGCGATCCCTTGCAGGTAAGGCGGCGTAATTTTTACGGCATTGCCGAGCGCAATGTGACGCACTACCAGATGCCGATCGAAGACAACATCATTGAAGACCTGGTTGGCCAGCTCGAACAAAGCAGCAGTTATCAGGCAAGGCGACAGGCGATTGCTCAAGCCAATGCCGCCAGCCCTCTGATCAAGCGTGGCATCGCTTTAACGCCGGTGAAATTCGGCATTTCATTTACCGCCACCCATTTCAATCAGGCCGGCGCACTGGTGCATGTGTATGCCGACGGCAGCGTGTTGTTAAATCATGGCGGACTGGAAATGGGGCAGGGTCTGCATACCAAGGTGGCGCAAGTGGTGGCCGACGAATTCGGCCTGCCCCTGTCAGCCATCCGGCTCAGTGGCACCGATACGGCGAAGGTACCCAATACCTCGGCCACCGCGGCTTCATCCGGCACCGATCTGAATGGCAAGGCGGCGCAGGCCGCCTGCGTGATCATTCGCGAGCGCATGGTGGATTTTCTGGCCACGCGCTATCAGGTCGCAAAGGAAGTGATCCGCTTTGCCAACGGCCAGGTGCAGGTGGGTGAGGCCTTGATCAGTTTTGCCGAGGCCGCGAACCTGACCTGGTTTGCCCGCATTTCACTCTCGTCCACCGGCTTTTATGCCACGCCAAAAATTCATTACGATCCCAAAACCATGCTGGGTCGTCCGTTTTTTTATTTTGCTTATGGCGCCGCGGTGGCCGAAGTCGCCGTCGATACCTTAACCGGCGAGCACAAGATGCTGCGCGTCGATATCTTGCATGATGTGGGCCGTTCGCTTAACCCGGCAATCGACATCGGTCAGATCGAAGGCGGTTTTCTGCAAGGCGCTGGCTGGCTCACCAGCGAAGAACTCTGGTGGGATGGCAAGGGTCAGTTAAAAACCCATGCTCCTTCGACGTATAAAATTCCTGCGGTTGGCGACTGGCCGCAACAAGCGCATGTCACCTTGCTGGAACGCGCCGACAACCGTGAAGACACTATCTTCCGTTCCAAGGCAGTTGGCGAGCCACCGCTGATGTTGGGCATGGCCGTGTTTCATGCGCTGCGCGACGCCGTAGCTGCTGCCGCTGGCAATGCCGCTGCCGAACGCCTGATGTCACCGGCCACGCCGGAAGCCGTGTTGCGCGCAATGAGTCATACAGGCGCAGTCGATGGAGCCGCATCATGAACGACTGGATCGCGCTGCTGGCAGAAAGACTCAAGGCTGGTACGCCGGTCGTGCGCATGGCGGTGGCAACGGTGCGTGGTTCAGCCCCGCGTGAAGCGGGGGCTACGCTGCTGTTCTGGATTGATGCGCAGGGCCAGACGCAAATTCACGGCAGCATAGGCGGCGGTCACCTGGAAGCGCGGGCGATGGAAATTGCCAGCCACCTGTTGCAGCTGAAAGAGCAACAGCGGCGGATTGAACGTTTTACTCTGGGTGCAACGCTTGGCCAGTGTTGCGGCGGCGTGGTGGAATTATATTGGGAGCGTTTCGATCAGTTAGCGCAAGTGCAGCCGCTGGTGCAAGCGGATTTGCATGCCGGCTTGTTGCGTTACTGTGCGCTCGACGGCAGTGGCGCTGAGATCATTGCCGATGCGCACACGGCACGTGAAGCGGGTCTGCCAGCAGCCAGTTTTGCGGGCGCTGCCTGCCTGCGGCGGCAGGATGAAAGCAGCTATTTTATTGAGCGCCTGACAGACGACAGTACCGCGCTATGGCTATATGGCGCCGGCCATGTCGGCAAGGCTTTACTGCAAGTCCTCTCTGGTCTGCCGTTTCATATTAGCTTGGTGGATAGTCGCGCAGAACTGCTGGGCGAATTTTCCGCAAACGCAAAACTCAGCGTGCTGCATGCCGAAGAGCCCAACTATGCGGCCGCTGCGGCACCGGCCGGTGCCTGGCATCTGGTGATGACGCATAGCCATGATCAGGACTTGCAGATTTGTGAGGCATTGCTGAGCGCGAACCAATTCGGCTTTCTGGGTCTGATAGGATCGGCGACCAAAGATGCACGTTTTCGTCATCGACTGCTGCAAAAAGGCTGTACTGCTTCGGCGCTTGCGCGTATGCAAAGTCCGATCGGTGTCGAAGGCATTCATTCCAAACTACCGGCAGCCATTGCAGTGGCCGTTGCTGCGCAGTTATTACAGCAGCGCGAAATCGCTGCACTGGCCGATCTGGCCCAACCGGGAGTGTCGACTTCATGACTGCCATGATTCAAACGCATCCACGTCTGCAATTGCTGGGCGTGTCAAAAATATATCCGTCGGTGGTGGCCAACGACCAGGTCGATCTGACCGTCATGCCCGGCGAGATTCATGCGGTGCTGGGTGAAAATGGCGCGGGCAAAAGTACGCTGATGAAAATCATCTACGGCGTCACCAAGCCCGACGCCGGCGAGATTATCTGGGAAGGACGGCAGGTGCAGATTGCTTCGCCGTCAGCGGCGCGCAAGCTCGGTATCGGCATGGTGTTCCAGCATTTCTCACTGTTCGAAACCCTGACGGTTGCAGAAAATATTTCGCTGGCTTTGGATGAGCGCATTGCGCCGGCAGTGCTGGCGCCCCGCATCCGTGCCGTGTCCGAGCAATATGGTTTGCCGGTTGACCCTGGCCGTCTGGTGCACAGCATGTCGGTCGGCGAGCGTCAGCGTGTGGAGATTGTGCGCTGCCTGCTGCAAAACCCGCGGCTGCTGATCATGGATGAGCCGACTTCGGTATTGACGCCGCAAGCGGTGTTGAAATTATTCGAGTCACTGCGCCGGCTGGCTGCGGAAGGCTGCAGTATTTTGTATATCAGTCACAAGCTCGACGAGATACAAACGCTGTGCGACAAGGCGACTGTGCTGCGCGGTGGCAAACTCTCAGGCACGGCGAATCCGAAACAGGAAACGGCGCGCTCCCTAGCCGAGATGATGATTGGCAAAGAGCTGCCAAGCTGCCAGCTCAGTCCGCGCGAACCGGGGGAAGTCAGGCTGGCGATTCGCCAGTTGAATTTGCCGACGGCTGACCCTTTTGGCACCACGCTGCAAGACATCAATCTGGAAATTCGCAGCGGCGAGATTGTGGGTATTGCCGGCATTTCCGGCAACGGCCAGCAGGAATTATTGAAAGCTCTCTCAGGCGAAACCTTGCTCGCCGAGCGCGGCGCGGTGCAGCTGGCAGGGCAGGATGCCGGGCATTTGCAGCCAGACCAGCGGCGTGAGTGTGGCTTTTGTTTTGTGCCGGAAGAAAGGCTGGGGCGCGGCGCCGTACCCGATCTGTCGCTGGCCGACAATGCGCTGCTGACCGGTTACGTGCCGGCTTATCGCAAGGACATGGTGCGGCATGGCCTGATTCAAACAAAGGCAGTGCGTGAGTTTGCCAACAATGTGATTAGCCGTTTCAATGTCAAATGCGGTGGTGATACTTCCCATGCCGGCAGTCTGTCCGGCGGCAATTTGCAAAAATATATTGTCGGTCGCGAGACGCAGCTTTCGCCGCGCATCATGGTCGTGGCGCAGCCGACCTGGGGCGTGGACATTGGTGCTTCGATGCTGATCCGGCAAGCCATCATCGATTTGCGCGATGCGGGCGTGGCGATCCTGGTGCTGTCCGAAGAACTCGATGAACTGTTCATGATGAGCGACCGCATTGCTGTCATCGCTGACGGCCGCTTGTCCAGAGCGGTGCCGGTTGCCAGCACCAGCATCAACCAGATTGGCATCTGGATGAGCGGTAATTTTGACGCAGAAAACCACCCATCCGACGAGGAGCCTACCCATGCTGCGGCTTGAAGCGCGACCGGAACCATCCCGGCGCATGATGTTTGCGTCTCCGCTGATTGCGGCCCTAGCCATGCTGATCACGGGCTCCATCCTGTTTAGCTTGCTGGGTCAGGAGCCGCTGCATGCTTTTTATGTGTACTTCATCAAGCCAGCCAGCACCGCCTATGGTGTGGGCGAGTTGCTGCTGAAGGCGACGCCACTGACTTTGTGCGGCGTTGGTCTGGCACTGGGTTTTCGGGCCAGTGTGTGGAATATTGGCGCCGATGGTCAGCTGACCATGGGAGCGATTGCTGCGGCCTGTGTCGCGCTGTATTTTCATGACAGCGAGGCAGGCTGGATCTTGCCACTGATGCTGGTGGCGGGCGCTTTGGGCGGCATGGCCTGGGCGGCGATTCCGGCCTTGCTGCGCACGCGATTCAACACCAGCGAAATTCTGGTCAGCCTGATGCTGGTGTATGTCGCGCATTTGTACCTGAGCTATCTGGTGCATGGGCCCTTGCGCGATCCGGCGGGCTTTAATTTTCCGCAATCGAAAGTGTTTCAGGATGCCGCCATGTTGCCTTTGCTGGTAGAAGGCTTGCGCACCAATGTTGCCTTTCTGCTGTCGCTGATAACGGTCGCTGCGGCCTGGTTCTTTTGTACCCGCACCTTTGCTGGTTACCGCATGCAGGTCAGTGGCATGGCGCCGGCGGCCGCCGCCTATGCGGGCTTTAGCGAGAAGCGCAATGTCTGGCTGGCGTTCATGATCAGCGGTGCGCTGGCGGGGCTGGCTGGCGTGGGCGAAGTGGCCGGCCCGATAGGTCAGTTGCAGCCTTCGGTGTCGCCCGGCTATGGCTTTGCCGCCATCATCGTCGCCTATGTCGGTCGCCTGCATCCGCTGGGCGTGCTGCTGGCGGCTTTGCTGATGTCGCTGCTCTATATCGGTGGCGAAGCCGCGCAAATGGAAATGCAGCTGCCGTCGGCCATTACCGGATTGTTTCAGGGCCTGTTGTTGTTCTATCTGCTGGCCGCTGACCTGTTTATTCACTATCGCTTCAAGCGCAGCATGCGCACTGCATCGGGAGCCGTCGCCGCATGAACCTTGAACATCTGATTCCGCATCTGATTCCATTTTTGGCCAGTACCGCTGGTGCCGCAACGCCTCTGGTGCTGGCGGCGCTGGGCGAACTGATTACGGAACGCGCCGGCGTTCTCAATCTTGGTATCGAAGGCATGATGTTAGTCGGTGCCGTAGCGGGTTTTGCGGTGACCCTGCATACCGGTTATGCCAGCATTGGTCTGTTGGCGGCGATGGCCGCTGGCATGGGCGCGGCCCTGATTTTTGCTTTTTTGGTGTTAACCCTGCAAGCCAATCAGGTGGCGACAGGCTTGGCGCTGACCTTGTTCGGTGTCGGTCTGTCGGCCTTTGTCGGCCGCGGGCTGGTCGGGCAAACCGTGTTGCCGCTGCCGCATCTGCATTTTCCAGTGTTGTCGGAGATGCCGTTTTTCGGGCCGCTGCTGTTTCGCTTTGACGCCATGGTGTATGGCTCGGTATTGCTCAGTATCCTGATTGGCTGGGTGCTGACCAGTACCCGTCTGGGCTTGATCATTCGCGCCATCGGCGAGTCGCCACGCAGCGCGCATGCGATTGGCTATCCGGTCATTGCAATCCGCTATGGTGCGACCTTGTTCGGCGGCGCCATCGCTGGCTTGGCGGGGGCTTACCTGTCACTGGCTTTAACGCCTATGTGGGTCGAAGGTATGTCTGCCGGCCGTGGCTGGATTGCGCTGGCGCTGGTGGTGTTTGCTACCTGGAAGCCGCATCGCGTGATGCTGGGTGCGTATTTGTTTGGCGGCGTAACGGTGCTGCAGTTTCATGGTCAGGGTTTTGGGCTGGATGTGCCTTCGGAATTTCTGTCCATGCTTCCGTATCTGGCAACGATTGTGGTGCTGGTGATTATTTGCCGCAATCCGCAAACGATTTTGCTCAACAAGCCGATGTCCCTGGGGCAGAGCTTTCGGGCTGATCAGTAATGGCAGCGCAGTTTCAATTAATCCGTGGCGACATTCTGCATTTTCTGGCCGACCCCGGCGAGGACACGGCCGCTACGGCGTATGAATACATCGCTGACGGCGGCCTGTTATTGCAAGACGGGCATGTCAAGCTGTGCGGCGCATGGCGCGATGTTGCTGCGGCCGCACCGGAGGGGACACACTGCGAAGATTATTGCGGCAAGCTGATCGTGCCCGGCTTTGTCGACACGCATATTCACTATCCGCAAACCGATGTGATTGCCTCTCCCGGCCGGGGTTTGCTCGACTGGCTGGATCGCTATACCTTTCCTGCCGAGCGCCATTTTTCGGATGCGGACTGGGCTACTGAAGTGGCCGAATTTTTTTGCGAGGAGCTGCTGCGCAATGGCACCACCACGGCGCTGGTCTTTGGCACCGTGCATGCGCAATCGGTGGATGCGTTTTTTTCTGTAGCGAGCAAACGCGGGCTGCGCATGGTGGCGGGTAAGGTGATGATGGACCGCCATTGTCCGGACTATTTGCGCGACACGCCGCAGTCTTCGTATGACGACAGTAAACGCCTGATTGAACGCTGGCATGGCACAGACCGGCTGGGCTATGCGATCACGCCGCGTTTTGCCATCACCTCCAGCGAAGCGCAACTGGAAGCCGCCGGCACGCTGGCGCGCGAATACCCCAGCCTGTCGGTGCATAGCCATGTGGCAGAAAATCCGGATGAGGTGAACTGGGTGCAAGAGCTGTTTCCATGGAGCCGCAGTTATCTGGACGTATACGACCACTATGGTTTGCTGCGGCCGCATGCGGTGTATGCGCATTGCATTTACCTCGATGGTGGCGACAGGCAGCGCATGGCCGACAGTGGTGCCACGGCCGCTTTCAGCCCGACGTCGAATTTATTTTTAGGCAGTGGCCTGTTCAATTTGCGCGAGGCCTTAGACGCTGGCGTACACGTCGGCATCGCCAGCGATGTGGGTGGCGGCACCAGTTTTTCCATGTTGCGCACACTGGCAGCGGCTTATCAGGTGTCACATCTGAATGCTTATGTCTTGCCAGCGTTGCGGGCTTTTTATCTGTCTACTTTATCGGGCGCTGTTGCGCTGGGGCTGGATGAAAAGATTGGTAATTTTTTGCCGGGCAAAGAAGCCGACTTTATCGTGCTCGACCCGCAAGCGACGCCCTTGATTGCGCGCCGCATGGCAAGCGCGGCTTCGCTGGAAGAGCGTTTGTTTTTGTGGCTGACTTTGGGCGATGACCGTGCGGTAGCGGCCACCCATGTGATGGGCAAAGCCCAGTGGCGCCGACCATGAAGGTTTCAGTCACTGATTTTTTCGGCGAGGCGAAATGCTGCGATGCGCTTGATTTGCGCCAGTGCCTCGATGAATTCGGCCTCGCGGCTGTGTGCCAGACGACGCTGCATCGCGGCGATAATATCGGTTCGGTCCAGACCTTTGACGGCAATGATGAAGGGGAAGCCGAATTTTTCGCCGTACTCGCGGTTGATACGCGAGATCGTTGCAAATTCTTCGGCGCTGCAATGGCCAAGGCCGGCGCCGGATTGTTCGCGCAGGGAGTCGTCAGTCAGTTCACCGCGTACCGCTGCTTTGCCAGCCAGTTCAGGATGGGCTTTGATCAGGCCCAGTTTTTCTGCATCGCTGGCCGCGTCCAGCGTTTGCGCCAGCGCCTGATGCACCGCATCGCGACTGGCAAACGGGCGCAGCGTCCAGCTGCGTTCTGCAATCCACGGCGAATGTTCATAGATTGCAGCGAGGGTGTCGGTGAAAGTGTGCTGGTCCAGGGCGCTGAGCGCGGCAGGGGTAATCATGATCTGAGTCGGCGTCAATGTTTGGATGGCCTCAAGCATAACGGAAGAAAGTCCTTGATTGTCAGGGTCAGTCAACATCATTAACGGATATTTTGTATGGCAAAACTAAGCACGCATGTACTCGATACCGCCGCCGGCATTCCTGCCGCCGGCATGGCTTATCGTTTGCAGCGCATCACGGCAACAGGTGCCTTGCTGCTTAAAAGCGGCGTGACCAATGCCGATGGCCGCAACGAGGGCGTGTTGTTAACTGCGGAAGAAATGCAGACAGGCAGTTACGAGCTGCATTTTGAGGTGGCCGCATATTTTCGCAAACAGGGCACGCCACAAAGCGAGCCGCCGTTTCTGGATGTAGTGACGCTGCGCTTCGGCATTGCCGACGTGGCAGGTAATTACCATGTGCCCTTGCTGGTCTCGCCCTGGAGTTACAGCACGTATCGCGGCAGCTAAAAAAAGGAATGATCTTGGAAGCGTATCTGATTGAATGGGCCAGCATGTTGCTGCGCTGGCTGCACCTGATTGTGGGCATCGCCTGGATAGGTTCGTCGTTTTATTTTGTCTGGCTAGACAACAGCCTGCGACCACCGCAGGATGCGGCGCTGGCAGAGAAGGGCGTGGCCGGTGAGTTGTGGGCCGTGCATGGCGGCGGCTTTTACAACCCGCAAAAATATCTGGTGGCGCCAGCGAGCTTGCCGAAAGAACTGCACTGGTTCAAGTGGGAGTCGTACTCGACCTGGCTCACCGGTTTTTTGCTGATCTCGACCTTGTATTATTTTCAGGCGGCGAGCTGGATGGTGGATCCGTCAAAAGCGGCACTGTCACCGTCAGCAGCCGTGGCGATTGGTCTGGCAACACTGGCCGGCGGCTGGCTGGTGTATGACTTGCTGTGCCGCCTGCTGATCGAGCGCAGCCAGTTATTGTTCGGCGTGATTTTTTATGGCTTCGTCGTATTGATGGCCTTTGTGCTTACGCATCTGCTGTCAGGTCGCTCCGCGTTCATTCATATCGGCGCGATGATTGCCACTGTCATGTCAGCGAATGTGTTTTTCTGGATCATCCCCGGCCAGAAAAAAACCATCGCGCAAATGCAGCGCGGCGAGACGCCTGACCCTATTCACGGCAAGCGTGCCAAACAGCGCAGCCTGCATAATAATTACCTGACCTTACCGGTGCTGTTTTGCATGATCAGCAACCACTATGCGTTTACCTATGCGCACCCGCATGCGTGGGCAGTGCTGGCGCTGATCCTGCTGGCGGCGGTGTTGATCCGTCACTTCTTTAACCAGCGCCACAAGGGCGTGCAGCAATGGCGCTATCCGGTAGCAGGCGCGCTCTTGCTCGCTGGTGTAGCCGTATGGCTGGTGCCGGTTTCCTTGCCAGCGGCTAAAGCTGGCGCAGCGGTCGATTTTGCACAAGTACAAAGCATTATCAGCCAGCGTTGCGCAGGCTGTCATGCCGAGCATCCGACTTTGATGGCGTCGGCACCGGCCGGACTGATGCTGGATACACCTGAAAAAATTCAGTCGCTGAAACCGCGCATCATCATGCAGGCAGTGCAACTGAAGGCTATGCCACTGGGGAATGTGACCGGCATTACCGATGACGAACGTGCAGTGCTGGCACGTTGGGGCCAACAATAAATTTACGAAAAAAAGACCATGAATACTACCCTGATCGCTCCTGCTGCAGAACTGCCTGACTGGGCACGCCGCTGCGTCAATCTGGCTGACCCGCGCATTGGTGCTGCTGCGCATTCCTGCTCCGATGATTTTTTCGCCGAGATGGCCCGCATGCTGCAGCCTGATGCGGCCACATTCGTGACGGGCAAATATGACGACAACGGCAAATGGATGGACGGCTGGGAAAGCCGCCGCAAACGCGGCCCCGGCAACGACTGGTGCATCGTCAAGCTGGGCCGGCCCGGCACCATTGCCGGCGTGGATATCGACACCAGTTTTTTTACCGGTAATTATCCGCCCGCTGCCAGCCTCGATGGCTGCCGCGAAGGGCGTGATCCTGCGCTCGCCGACAGTTGGGTGCCATTGCTGGCAACCGTGGCTTTGCAGGGCAATAGTCATCACCTGCTGTCAGTGCCGCGTTCCGAGTGTATTTTTTCGCACGTGCGCTTAAATATTTTTCCGGATGGTGGCGTGGCACGCTTGCGGGTGTATGGCTATCCCTCATCGTCAACGGTCAGTGCCGGCGCCGATGGTCTGGTTGATCTGGTGGCGCTGGTGCATGGCGGTCGCGCCATTTCATGGAATGACGCGCACTTTGGCAGTTGCAGCAATTTGCTGTTGCCGGGACGCGGCATCAATATGGGCGAAGGCTGGGAGACACGCCGGCGGCGCGAGCCGGGGCATGACTGGTGCATTCTGGCGCTGGGCATAGCTGGCCATGTGCGGCGCATCGAAGTCGATACCGCTCACTTCAAAGGAAATTTTCCGGATCGCTGTTCACTGCAAGCCGCTTATGCGCCAGGCGCAGCAGAAGCCTCGCTGGCTACGGTGTCGCAGTTCTGGGAGACCTTGCTGCCTGAAGTGAAACTGGGTGCGGATGGCATTGTTAATTTCGAAAAAGAATGCGTGGATCTGGGGCAGATTACCCATGTGCGTTTCAATCTGCATCCCGATGGCGGCGTGTCGCGACTGCGCTTATGGGGAGAGCCGTCATGAACAGCTTGCGACCAGTACTGCTGACAGCCGATGCCTTTGCGCCCTTTGGCGAAGTGATCCAGTGCGAGGGGGCGCGGCATTTTCCCATTAACGCGGGTACGACCGAGCGTTATCACGATCTGGCAAAAATAGCGCCGGGTGAAGGCGGTCGCGCCATCGTCAGCATCTTCCGTGGACAGCCGCGCAGTTTTCCTTTGACCATCGCGATGATGGAACGGCACCCTCTGGGCAGTCAGGCCTTTGTGCCCATGCAAAAGCGGGATTATCTGGTGGTCGTTGCTCATTCTTTAGCAGACAGTAAAGAGCCGGGAATCGTGCAGGCCTTTATTGCGCGGGGCGACCAGGGCGTCAATTACGCGCCCGGCGTCTGGCATCATCCTTTGATTGCTGTGGGCGAAGTCAGTGATTTTCTGGTGGTGGATCGCCAGGGTGAAGGACACAACTGCGATGAGTTCAGTTTGGCAGAGCCGCTGCTGCTTGAGTATGCTGGATAGGTTTTAATCGTCGGCTTTTAAAACTTGAGACAGATTCAGAAGATAAATCTGGCTTGTTTTTGATCTAAAAAAAGAACAGAATAAGGTACTTTTTTGGCTTGTGTATTGGAGTGTCATGGAACATGTTCTTGCGGCTCGCTCGGTTAGCATTACCGAACTTAAACGCAGTCCCAGCGCTGTTCTCGAACAAGCCGGTTCCGAGCCAGTGGCAGTACTTAATCACAATCGTCCTGCGGCCTATCTTCTTTCTCCCGAAGTGTATGGGGCCATGCTTGATCGCCTCAATGCTGAACTACGTGGAGCAATTCAGGAAGGAATCGAAAGCGGTCCCGCAATTTTGGATCAGGACCTGTTTGCAGAGCTGAAAGCGCGCTATGCCGAACCTGAAAACGTGCTTTCTAAACCAGTTAAAACTCCCCGTAGTAAGCCCCTTGCCTGATGCCGCCGGTTACTTTTTCACCGAAGTCGAGGCAGGATTTACTCGATATTGGTGACTATATTGCAAAGGATAGTCGTGGTCATGCCAGAGGATTCGTTGCAAAGTTAATGCGCCAGTGCGAGCGCATTGGTCTGGCACCTATGGCTTATGTTGGCAGGGAAGATATAGCGCCTGGTTTACGGATGGCGACGCTGGAGCGATACGTGATTTTTTTTCGGATATTGAACGATGTTGTTCGCATTGAACGTGTGTTGCATAGCGCCCGAAATCTTCCCGTGGTATTGATTGCTGAATGAGGTAATTAATTTGCACTATCAGGATTGCGTGATTTTAGGCGAACCCGTTTTTCCAGCGACCAGATGAATCAGGAATATCGCAAAGGCAGAAAAGCCGATGACCCAGTGTGTCCACAGCACACCGTCTCGCAATTCCTCATCGCCATAGTAGAGCAGCAAGCCTGACAGCATCAGCGTGCTCATCACCAATATCATCACCAGACCCGAGACCCGGTTTCGTTTGGCATTCCAGGCTGCGCGTATATGACCGGGAAGCACCGCGCCAAAGGCCAGCAGCACAAAGGCTGCGCTGACACCGTGGGTGACTAAAAAGCTGTGCGCTTCCTGTCCCAGTAAATTGAAGTGCCATTCGTGTTTGAGGAAAAACAGCGTGCCTGAAAAAGCGCAGACAGCAAAGATAAGATGCGTCGCTATTTTTTGCCAGCGGGGCAGTTTGCCGATCCGGCTGCGTTTATGGTGACTCATGAGAGTTAAACAATCAAAGGGTGGGCGTCATACCTGGAAAAGCATGCCATATCATGGCGACCGGTCAAGGCCAGTACTTTGGTCAGGGCATCGGCTATTACGCACTTTGGCGCAATGACCGAATAGCTATTGTCGCTGATGAGCGCATTTTTTGAAATTGGATTCACGATCGCTGACACCATTTCTCCGTTCTTCTCTTGGCGGGAAAAGTAAGTCGCCGATGAAGCCATGGCGCCGTCTTTTAAGGTGCCGGCAAAAATGAATTGACCTGGGATTGCCGGGTCGCGAATATAGATGGGCTCTTCGATTTCCCCTGCGACGCGCAAGTCACCACCCGCATTGACAATGACGCTGACGGCGCCTGCTTTCAACGCCGCTTCTGTTGCGCGGTCAACTGCATAGCCTTTTGCGATGCCACCCAAATCAATGCGCGTTGGCTTGTTGCAGCTTACGACATCCTCGTCGCTGATGCGCAAATTGGTGATGCTCGATTCCTGATAGTTGATAGTAGTTGAAGGCAGCATGCCCCAGGCTGCCAGTTTCGGGGCGACGCCGCAATCAAACAAACCTTCCGAATCGTGATGCAGTTCTTGCGCCAGGCGCAAAACTTCAGCGGTCCAGCAATGAACTTGGACCGGTCCGAGATGGGCGTGATGATTGATGTTGTTAACGTCTGAATTAAGCTCAAAAGCCGACATCAGACGCTGCACCAATGCGATTTCTGCAAAGGCCGCGTTCACTGCAACGCTGGCCTGTGCTTCGTTAGCGCCGCGCACTTCGATGGTGACGTAGGTTCCCAGCAGAGGGCGGGTCGATCTCACTGTCTCACTTTTGCGTTTTGAGAGCCAGGTCGTGCATCACCATCAAGCGCTTGATGCCATCGGTGACATGTTTGCAAGATAGCGTCGCGCCTGAAATATTTTTAATGTCTTTGTTCAGCTTCAGCGTTGCTTCGCTGGTCTTGCCAGAGAACTGACTGCGCCAGTCGGGCTGGGCAACTTCATGGCCGTAAGATTCAACATATTCCATGATTTCCAGGCCTTTGATGGCGCCATTGGCATGAATAGCGAGCGCATATTTGACCATTTCATGTTTGCCCAAGACTTCATCGACAATGAACCAGTCGCCCTGTTCCGTGCGCCAGACCCGTTCACTTTTGAACGGCTCTCGCACAGAAGATAATTCTTTCATTTTGTCGCGCTGTGCATCCGTCAGCAACACGGAACTCAGAATCATTTTCTGACCCGGGAACAGTCGTTGCTGCGTTTCTTCAAGACTCAGATTGATTTTTGCGCCGGCAATGGCGGGCGCCACCATGGCCATTGCAGGAATTAATAGCAGGGCATGCGCCGGCGTCCATTGCATCTTCTGATCCTTTAAAACGGAAATCCGAATTTAACGATGAACTCGTTTCTGGAATGACTATCCCAAACCCGGCCATCAGAGCATTCGGCAGTACCGTCGCCCATGCAGCTGCTCAGACCCTTGGGTTGATAACGCCATGCACCGGTAACCCACCATTCTTTTGAGGCGTAGTGCACATTCGGGCCAATGAAACTGGCGCGTTGTGTGTGGCTGTTGAAGCGATAGCCGTTGTAGTCGTTGTGGAAGCGGTATTCCAGTCCGGTGGTCCAGTTATTAGCAACGCGATAGGTGAGGCCCACCAGAAAATCCACCATGCTTTCCCGGCCAAGGTTGGCAGCATCAAATTTCACTTTTTCTGTCGACAACTGAATGTTGGAAGCCAGCACCAGCCGGTCATCCATGAAATTGGATTGCAACAGCAAGCGCGCTTCGAGTTCATCTTTGACGGGACCCGTGGTCGCTTCCAGATACAAGCCGGTGCCGATAGGGCTGATGACCGGATTGGTGAAGCGCCAGACACCTTCAATCGAGACGCCATCGAAACGTGCTTTGCTATAAGGATCGCTCCCTGCCGAGCCGGGCACCAGCCAGCCTGCGGTCGAGCCATCCGGATAGTTTTGATTGGCACTGACATGGCTGGTGTTGATATAGCCGGCAATCTGAAAATCTTCACTGACGCCATACTCGATTTCTGTGCGGGCTTGCCACAGATCGTATTTACCTTGCGCTTGTCCGCGGTTGTATTGCAGCCGCTGCTCGAACTCCACCGTACCTTTAGGTTGCAGATCAAGGGTGTAGATCCAGCCGAAGGTTCCTTCGCCGGCTTGTGCAGAAGAAGTGATGCCGGCAAAGGCCAGTGCAAGGGCGGCGAGGCGTAATTTGTTATTGTTCATATTGTGAAGTTTTCGTTGAAGCTCTGCATTAGCGCTGCTTTCGCCATGATTTTCATTGGCTTAAATTGATTGCTAATGAGTAAGCATTAATTCTAAACGAGAATTATTAGCATTCGCAAGAACTTCTTGCGGACAATTTGTTTGTGGACTCAGATGTGCGTGGGTGCACGCGCAATACTTCAGATTGGCATCGCGGGATGGGGTAGGAATGCGGGTAGGTGCTGGGACAAGCAAGGGCAGGAGGGCTTTGGCGCGCGCTCCCTATTTTGATAAAGGCGAAAAGATGTCAAGGCCAACGTGTTTCAGGCGTTGGCCTGGTCTTGATAGGCGAATTATTTTTTCTGGCCCGATGTCGACCCGGTTTCACCAGTTGATCTGCCGCTGGCACTACCCGATGAAACTTCGACCAATGCCTGCTTCAGACTTTCTGCACCGCTGGTTTTGACTTTGCCGTTAATCACATCCATCACCGTGACAGGCTGATGGTAGTAAGTATTGGTTAATTTCTGGTTCAGTCGAATATCGTTGGCGCTGACAGTGGCAACGTTACCAAACAATCCCTTCGTTCCCGACCAGGCCACTACATCGCCGGCGCCGGTTGAGCCTTGCGCCAGCTTGCTCCAGTTGACGACAGAAATGCCGGCGTCTGCACTAAGCGAAAAATTATTTGTTTTGGTAAAACGCTGAATGGCTTTCTGATTATTGAGTACCAGCGCAATCGGCCCTGCCTCGATGCCGGCCTGGGCTCCCACACCGATACCGCCGATGTTAAAGAAGGCCGGATCGCTCCAGCTCTGACCGCTGCGTTTGACTAACAAGACGCCGGCACCAGCCTGCCCACCGACGCCCAGCGCAATGCGGCCATAGCTGGGCACGATGAAAACGCCTTGTGCATTTTGCATAACCTGACGCATGGTGGCGTCTGCCTCCAATCGACGCACCACTGTTACGGCATCATCAATCTGTTTGACCGCGACATTTTCCGGCGTTTGTCTGGCCGCGTTTTCAACGGCCGGATCAGTCGTCATCGATTGAGACAGTGCGACCGCTGGCAAGATCAGGCTGCAGACAACACACAAGCAAGGCAAGACATGATGCAGGGATTTGGATGAAATCAATTTACCGCTCCTTTCAATACCAATGTACTTCAGGGTTTGCAGAATGCGAGAGGGCGGTTGGTTGACCGGCTTCCCTGCGCAATGATTTTCGCTGTCATTGCCATCTGCAGAATTGATGCATCTCATCCTTTGCGAGGCAGCGTATGCGGCCGACCCAAACAGTGGTCGAGAAGGCAGCGAAGAAATTATGTAAAAATGCTGAAATATCCAAACCCATCGCTTACCAGAAAGCCGCCGCATGAGCCAGCACAGCACACCATTTTCCTGGGCCGATCCCTTTCTTCTTGAGCATCAGCTCAGCAATGACGAGCGCGCCGTGCGCGATGCTGCGCATGCGTATTGCCAGGAGCGGCTGGCGCCGCGCGTGACCGAAGCTTTTCGCCATGAAAAAACCGATGTGGCCATTTTTCGCGAAATGGGCGCGCTGGGTTTGCTGGGCCCGACCATTCCTGAAACCTATGGTGGCGCAGGTCTCAGTTATGTTTGTTATGGACTCGTTGCGCGCGAAGTCGAACGGGTTGACTCGGGTTACCGCTCGATGATGAGCGTGCAGAGTTCTCTGGTGATGCTGCCGATTCATGAATTTGGTACCGAAGCACAAAAGCAAAAATATCTCCCCAAGCTGGCCAGCGGTGAATGGATAGGCTGTTTTGGTCTGACCGAACCTGACCATGGTTCTGACCCCGGCAGCATGGTTACCCGGGCCAGAAAAGTCGCCGGTGGTTATGCGATTTCGGGCGCCAAAATGTGGATCAGTAATAGCCCGATTGCCGATGTGTTTGTGGTTTGGGCCAAGGACGATGAGGGTGCGATTCGTGGTTTTGTATTGGAAAAAGGCTGGCAGGGATTAAGCGCTCCGGCGATCCACAGCAAAGTCGGTCTGCGCGCTTCCATCACCGGTGAGATCGTGATGGACAATGTGTTCTGTCCTGACGAAAACGCATTCCCAAGCGTGCGTGGCCTTAAAGGCCCGTTCACCTGTTTGAACAGTGCCCGCTACGGTATCGCCTGGGGCGCACTGGGCGCAGCAGAAGATTGTTTTCATCGCGCCCGTCAATACACGATGGAGCGCAAACAATTCGGTCGGCCGCTGGCAGCGAACCAGCTGATTCAAAAGAAGCTGGCTGACATGCTGACCGATATCAGCCTGGGCTTGCAGGGCTGTCTGCGTCTGGGCCGGATGAAAGACGAGGGCACGGATTCGGTCGAGATCACTTCCATTTTGAAGCGCAATAGCTGCGGCAAGGCTTTGGACATAGCACGCATGGCGCGCGACATGATGGGTGGTAACGGCATCAGTGACGAGTTTGGCGTAGCCCGTCATCTGGTGAATCTGGAAGTGGTCAACACCTATGAAGGCACGCATGATATTCATGCGCTAATTCTGGGGCGGGCCATTACCGGGATTCAGGCGTTCACCTGAATCTTCCCCTCGCCTGATGCGGGTTAGTTAAGGAAATAACTTTCCATTTGCAGTCAACGCCGCTGGGTCCCGATTTTCATCGGGACGACGTTAGTGGTTGAGGCGAATTCCAATTACCTACCGTCATCCCGGCGCAGGCCGGGATCCAGTGTCTTGCATTGCAAACGAAAAAATTTCCCCTTATCTGACTAAAATTGACTGCCGGCGGCCAGTGCTCCCAGGCGTTTGCTAATTGCAAAAAATTCGGCCACCGTCTCATCAATAATTTGCTGCACCGGCTTGACCGCATGCACCAGTCCTGATGATTGTCCGGCCAGTGCCGGTGCGGCATTCATGTCGCCGCCGAAGTACACATCCAGAATACCGTTGAAGGTGTCAGGCGTCATCACGCCAGCCTCGTGAATGGTTTGCGTAAAGGGTGTTTTCAGCGCCCGGATGCAGGGTGTCGATCTGGTGTTGAGCATCCAGGTGCCGGTGGCGCTGGCTTCTACAATGGCTTCTTTGTAGTTGGCATGCACGGGACTCTCGGCGCTGGCGACAAAACGGGTGCCCATTTGTATTGCCTCGGCGCCCAGCGCAAAAGCCGCAGCCATGCCGCGACCATCAATGATGCCGCCAGCGGCAATCAGCGGCACATCGACTTTTTCGCGAATCGCCTGCAACAGCACCAGTGTGCTGACTTCTTCCGGATTCTTAAAACCACCACCTTCACCGCCTTCCACCACCAATCCATCGACGCCTGCATCGACACATTTCAGCGCGGTATCGAGGGTGGGCACTGCGTGATAAACCACAATGCCGGCAGCCTTCAAGGGAGCAATAAATTTTGCCGGACTACCGGCCGAGGTCGTTACAAAACGAACCCCGGATTCGCAGACAAAACGCAGCATGGCGTCGTCTTTCAAAAAGCGGATAGGCAGATTAACGCCGAAGGGCAGACCGCTTTCGACCATGAGGGCGATTTCGCGCTGACAGTTGGCCGTTTCACCGGACGAGGTTTCAATGATGCCCAGACCACCGGCGCGGGAAACGGCTGAGGCTAAGGGGCTGCGGGCGATCCAGCCCATTGGCGCTTGCAAAATGGGATAACGTGCCCCGGTATGGGCGAGGACTCGGTTCATGCGGCGCTCCTGAAAAAACTTGTTGTTGTTATTAATCTTCGACCCTAAAGCGTAGTCCGGCATAGCGTTGCAAGCGTGCGATCAAGGTCTGACCCATTGCCGCGCCGGGCGTCCATACGCCACCGGCGGTTCTGTCATGGTCCACATCATGCAGCAGGCACAAGGCGCTTTGCGCAATCATTTTTGCTGTGGAACCATAGCCGGGGTCCCGGTCTCCGCTGACGCAAACCTTGAGCATTTGCTGGCTCGCTGTCTGGCCAATAAACAGCACCTCGAAGCGGCCGCTTTCCCGTTTTTCCAGACTCGGCCCCTGGCCCGGTTTGGCCAAAACAAAGCGGCGCAACAGCCACCGGCTTGGTGCAAAGCGTAGTAGCAAGGCCTGTCTTTCTGTTTGCCGCTGCAATTTCTTTGCCCGCTTGCGGCCACGTTCGCCGTCGCCGCACAGCATCCTTTCGTCATAGCGGAAATCAGGGCCCCAGGGCTGTCCCAGCAGGGCATGGGTGCGGTGAATGTTCTTGGTGTTGATCGCGGCCATCATGAAGGGGCCGGTCCAGCTTTTGGCCAGCGGGTCGTAGGCAGCCAGCTCGCCGTCCGGCTGGGCCGGGCCTTGCAGCGCAGGCGTCAGTGCAAACGGGTTGTTCATCACCATTGCCTGCGACGGGTCACGGGCGATCAGTTCTACTGTGGTGAGTGCGCTGGCAATGGTGCCGCCAGAAATACCGCCTTTCATCACCCGCATGCGGCCATGGACTTGCGTTGCCGGTGTACTAAAACGCTGGCGCATTTCATCCTGAAGAAACAGCACGCCCAGATCAAAGGGAATCGAATCAAAGCCGCATGAAAAGACAATTCTTGCACCGCTGGCGCGCGCAGGGCCTTGCAGTTGCGGGATCATGCTTGCCATCCAGGTTGGCTCACCGCACAGGTCAACATAATCGGTGCCGTTGGCAGCGCATGCGCTAATCAGTGTTTCGCCATACTGCTGATAAGGCCCGACTGTGGTGATCACCACCCGGGTTTGCTTGACCAGCGCGGCCATCGCTTGCGGGTTGGCTGCGTCGGCTTCAATCAGCGGAATGTGATCATCAATGCCCAGTTCTGTGCAAACGGCCCGCAGTTTGGACAGGTTGCGTGCGGCCATGGCCCAGCGCAAGCCAGGCTCGCTATTGCGCAAGGTGTGCAGATATTGGGCCACAAGGCGTCCGGTAAAGCCGCTTGCGCCAAAGAGAATGAGGTCGAATGGTTTGGACATGCCGCATGATTGCACAGGTCGGGCACTGTTGCTTTCGCCGCAGACTTGCAGTCGGTGCGGCTTTGATTCGCCGGTGGCAGAGAGGGTATGATTTGTACAGGCGTCGGACTATCAATTTTTTCTTTGCGTGTCTCATCCAAAAAACATCCATGCCATCACTGCCCACCTTGCTTACCTCAATTGGCCGCTCGCGCAAATCCATGCTCGCTGCCTTGTTTGCGCTTGGGCTTTTGCTGGTGGCGGTTTTTGGTGTGAACATCAATGCTGCGCCCTATCACGCCAGCATTGCCCGTCTGTTGTCGGACAAGCTGGGCAGGGCGGTCAGGCTGGATGGCAGCCTGATGCTGGAAATCAGTGCCCATCCTGCGCTGCTGATTCGTCAGGTGCGCATTGCGCAGCCGGCCGGATTTGGTGAGGCTGACTTTTTAAGCATAGGCGAATTGCGCGTGGCGCTGGATTTGCTGCCCCTGCTCAAAGGCCAGTTACAGATTGAACAGCTGGCTGGTAAGGACGTGCGGCTGTTATTGCAGCAGCATGCCGATGGACAAAGCAACTGGCAATTCGCCGCACCATCAACCAAGCCGGTTGTCGCTGAAGATAGTGGCGATTCAGCTTATCAGCGCACCGCAGCAGCACACATCGATATTCAAAAAATAGCACTCAGCCGGCTGGCGATTGAATATCGCGGGGCCAACGGCAAGCCGCTTTTTTTTGCGCTGGACCAGTTCGATGCACTGGCACCGGCTGGCGGCGCGATGCGGGCCAGTGCGCGCGGCCGGGTTGAGCAAACGCTGCCCTACAAACTCAACATCGAAAGCGGCTCGCTGGCTGCGCTGTTGGCCGGTGATGCGGTCTGGCCTTTATCACTGCGGCTGGAATTTTTAGACAGCGTTTTTACCATCAACGGAGACTTGGGCAGTGCCAAAAACCAGCTGCGTTTTGGTTTGGGTACGCCTGATTTGGCAAAGTTTGGTCGTTTGCTGCAAATGGATTTGCCGGACGCGGGTGCGGCCGGTATTGCCGGTCAGGTCAGGTTCGCACCCGGGCGCATTGAAGTCAAAGACATCTTCGGTGTGCTGGGTCAGACCAGCTTGCAGGGTGCACTGGCGATTGACCTGAAAAGCCAGCGACCTCGCATAAGCGGTGCTTTGCTGATGCCGACGCTGGATGTGCAGCCTTTTTTTGGCGAGGATGCAAAAGCAGAGCCGCCAGTTGATTTGCGCCAGTTGTATCAGAGCCTGGCCGGTGCCCGATTTGATTTGCAGTCGCTCAATGCTGTCGATATCGATCTTGAACTGAAGGTCGCGCAATGGTTAAGTCTGCCCGGCGCCATTAAAGATGCGGGCTTGCGACTGCAACTGGAGCACGGCAAGCTTGCGCTGCCCTTGCAGGCCAATATTGCCGGCGTCAATGTCAAAGGCAATATCAAAGCGGACGCCTCGCTGGCCTTGCCCACTTTCAGCATCGACTTTGCCGCCAGCCAGACCGATATTGGCGGGCTGGCGCAGTTGTTAACGGGTGTGGCAGGCATCGAAGGCCGGCTCGGGCATTTTCAACTCGGTCTGGCCGCAGCCGGCAACCGGGGGCAAGAGCTGATGCAGAATTTGTCCGTCAGGCTGATGCTCTCGGAGAGCAAACTCAGCTACGGTCATGTCGAAGGTGGCAAGCCGGTCGCTTTTACGCTGGATCAGTTTGAGCTGGCGCTGCCGGCGCGCAAAGCCTTGCAAGGGCATTTGCGCGGCAGTCTGTTGGGCAGTCCGCTGGATGCGGTTTTGGCCGGTGGCGATCTGTTAAGCAGCATGGAAACCGGTAGCACACCCATCGAGTTCACCGCACAGAGCAGCGGCCTCACCGCCCGAATCGCCGGCACCTTGCAGAGCAAAGGTGAAGCCAGCCAGTCAGAACTGGTCTTTAGCCTGGGTGCGGCTAAGGCCGGTGATGTGGCCTCGTGGTTTGGCTTGCGGCGTGACGCCACCGCCGCGCTGGTGCTGGCGGGCAGTTTTAAGCAGCAAGGCTCGCAGTGGAAGGTGTCGAACCTGATCGGCCAGCTTGGTCGCAGCAGTATGTATGCCAATATTGACCGCAGCGAAAAGGCTGGCCGGCCTTATCTGACTGCGCTCGTTGATGTGGCCAATATTGATGTGGCTGAACTGGAAGGCTTGCGCGCGCCGGTCAGCAATAAAAGCAAAAAGCTCAAACACAAAGGCGCGGCCAGTTTTGATATTCCGATTTTGCCGCAGCAATTGGTCTTGACCGACGCCGATGTGGAAACACGGGTAAGAAAAATAGAGGGCGCCAAACTGGAGATTCGCGACATTCGTTTCGACGCGAAAGTTCGTGACGGCTTTATGCAAACCTCGCCTTTTCATGCCACCCTTGCCGGCACCGCTTTTGACGGCGCGCTGATGCTGGATTTGCGCAACGACGCACCACGGGTTCAGCTCTGGGTCTCTGCCGAAGATGTCGATGCCGGCCGCATGTTGCAGCAACTCAAACTGGCCGATCAAATGGACGCCCGCTTAGTCCGCGTCAGTCTTTATCTGGATAGCCGCGCCAGTCGCTTGTCCGGCCTGATTGCCAATGCCCAGCTCAATGGGCAAATCAATGGTGGCAAGCTGATTTTGCGTGATAAAAATACCGCTTCGGCGATGCACATCGTTCTTCATTCAGGGGTGTTGACGGCGGCACCGGGCGAAGCGGTCAAGCTTGAACTTGCTGCTGCAGTGGAATCGACGCCGGTTGCCATTACCCTGCGTAGCGCGCCGGCATCTGAATTGGTGAACCCGACTTTGCGGGTGCCCTTCAATCTGTCGGTTGAAGCTGCGCAAACGCAATTGAGTTTGTCCGGCACGCTGGAGCGCGACTTCGATGTGCCGGATATCGAGCTGGCGATGAAGCTGAACGGTTCGCGATTCGATAGTCTCAATGCGATGGCACGCGTGGTCTTGCCGCCCTGGGGGCCGTGGTCGGCTGCCGGGCGTTTTCGCATGTCGGCCAAGGGGTACGAAGTCAGTCAGTTAAAGCTGCAAGTGGGTAGCAGTACGCTCAATGGGCAAGGCACGCTGGATACCCGCAGCGGCCGCGGCAAACTCGACGTGGCACTGACGGCACCGCTGATTCAACTTGATGATTTTCCCGGCGGTAGCTGGCTCAAAACCGAAGGCGGCGGCATGCCTGCCGATATCGCACTCGACCAGCAGGCTTTACGCAAAAAAGCCAGCGACACCAGCGACCAGGTGCAGGGCTTGCTGAGTCCGGCATTCTTGCGAACCTTGAACGCCAGCCTGAAAGTGGAGGTCGAACGGGTCATGTCCGGTCGCGACCAGCTGGGTAACGGCAGCTTGCTGGCGCACATCGACAAGGGGCGCGCCGAAATCGGCCCGGTCAAACTCAGCATGCCCGGTGGTACCGCCAACTGGTCGCTGGCATATGAACCGAATGAACGCGATGTGCTGGCCAATCTGAAAATGGATGTCGACCGTTTTGATTATGGCGTGCTGGCGCGCCGCATCAAGCCGCAATCCGAGATGGCCGGACGCTTCAGTCTGCATCTGGATGTGGCCTCGCGTGCGCCGCGCTTGTCTGAAATTTTGCGTCATGGCAGCGGCCGCATAGACTTTGGCGTCTGGCCGCAAAATATGCAGGCCGGTGTATTCGATATGTGGGCCGTCAATGTGCTGGTGGCCTTGCTGCCGACGCTGGACCCGAAGAACAATTCGACGGTCAATTGCGCAATCGGCCGCTTCGGTCTCAATGACGGCAAGCTGATTCAAAAACAACTGGTCATCGACACCACGCAAATGCGCGTGGCCGGCAACACGGCAGTGAATTTTGCCGACGAAAAAATTCTGATGCGCTTGCAGCCGCAAGCCAAGACGGCACAATTTTTAAGCTTGTCGACGCCGATAGAAGTGCGCGGCAGTTTCAGTCATTTTTCTGTCGGGCCGAATGCGGGCGATGTGCTGGCCACCATCGGCAGACTGGCGACTTCGCTGATTTGGGTGCCGATCAAAAAGCTGTTTGAAGACAAGGTACCGGCGGACGGCAGTGACGTGTGCGTGTTGGGCAACGATACACAGACAGCGGCAGAGAAGAAAAATAAATAGTTAAAGAATCATGCTGCTGCAATCGCAGCGGACAAATCCGCAAAGACCCACTGCGCACCTACAAGTTGCACCAAACCAGCATGAGTGAGTTTATCGCTGACCCTTTGATTGGCACCCGCCAGCATCACCCGCACCCCGCGACGCTGCAAATCACGAATCGCCATTTCCAGCGCGCTGATGCCGGACATATCCATAAAGGGCACACGCTCCAGACTCAAAATCAGCACGCGCGGATCGGTATGGGTAAAGCCCAGCGTACGTTCAAAGTGTTCTACTGCACCGAAAAAAAACGGTCCGTCAATTCTGAATACCAAAACACCTGCGGGTAGCGCGCTTCTGTTCAGATCGGTAGCGTGCAGTTCAGTGACGTCGACGCTGGCGGCCATGCGCCGCAAAAATTGCAGCATTGCCAGTATCACGCCGATATTGACGGCCACCACCAGATCGACGAACACGGTCAATACAAAGGTAACGAGCAAGATCACGACATCGGCAAGCGGTGCGCGGCGGATCAGGCTGATGGCGCGGCGCAGCTCGCTCATATTCCAGGCGACCACAAACAGGATGGCCGCCAGCGCCGCCAGCGGTACATAAACCGCCAGGGGCGCAGCCAGCACAATCACCAGCACTAATGTGAGGACATGGACGATGCCGGCCAGCGGGCTATTGCCGCCATTGCGAATCGAGGTGGCGGTGCGGGCGATGGCACCGGTTGCCGCAAAGCCGCCAAACAGCGGTGTGAGCAGGTTGGCGATGCCCTGACCGATCAGTTCCTGATTGGCGTTGTGGCGCGTGCCGCTCATGCCGTCAGCGACGACTGCCGAGAGCAGCGATTCAATCGCGCCCAGCATAGCAATGGCAAAGGCCGGACCGATGAGTTCAATCACATGCACCAGCGTTAAGTCAGGCCATTGCAGTGATGGCAGCCCGCGAGGAATCGCGCCAAAGACACTGCCTATGGTGGCAATGCCTTCGAGTGGGACAAAAAATTGAAACAGGCCGCTTGCCAGCAAGGCCAGCAGCGGCCCGGGGGCATGGCGCAGGCCCGGCAGACGTGACGCGAAAAGCGTGATCAATAATGCCGCGACTGCCATGAGGCTGGTGGGCAGGTGCAGGGCGGGCAGGCTTTGCAAAAGTTGCCACAGTTTTTGGTGGAAATGCAGACCCGCTGGTGCCGGCAGTCCAAAAAAATACGACCACTGGCCGACCCAGATGATGACGCCAATGCCGGCGGTAAAACCAACGATCACAGGCTCGGGAATAAATTTGATGATGGTGCCCAGGCGGGCTAAACCCAGCAGCAACAGCATCGCACCGGCCAGTAGCGTAGCGATCTGCAAACCGACAATGCCATGCTTGGCCGTGATGCCGGACAAGAGCACGATAAAAGCACCGGTCGGCCCCGCAATCTGCAAGCGGCTGCCACCAAAAACAGACACGGCCAGCCCGGCCACAATTGCGGTGTAAATGCCTTGTTCCGGTTTGGCGCCGCTGGCAATGGCAACGGCCATCGCCAGCGGCAAGGCCACCACGCCGACGGTAAGGCCCGCAATCAGGTTGCGTAGCCAGTGCCGGCGATGGAACAGTCCGGCTCTATGGGCTTCGAGGAGGGCAATCAATTGGGCGCAGGCAAAAAGCTCAGGATAGGCAAAAGGTATACCGCATTCAACGGCCATGCGCTGATTTTTTACCAGCCTTCAAGTGATTAATAAACTCGATTGATGCTTGCTGAGCAAAGCACCGGTGCCGTCGCTGTGCTGCGGCTGGCTCAGCAGATAACCCTGAAATTCGTCGCAGCCCCATTGTTTCAAAAAGGCCAGTTGAAAATCGGTTTCCACGCCTTCTGCAATGACGTGCAATTTGAGGTTGTGTGCGAGTTGAATCATCGTGCGCACGATGGCCTGATTCTCGTGATCGTTTTCCAGGCCACGGATAAAACTCTGGTCAATTTTCAGGCTGTCGAGCAACAAACGCTTGAGATAGGCAAAGCTGGAATAGCCGGTACCGAAGTCATCAACTGCCACCCGCACACCCATTTTTCGCAATGTTTGCAGCAGGTGCAAAGCACGGTCAATGTCCGTCATCATCAGGGTTTCGGTCAGTTCGATTTCCAGCAGAGAGGGGGGCAGGCCGGTCTGCTTCAAGGCGGTGGCAATATTGGCCACCAAATCCGGTGAGTCCAGCTGACGCACCGACAAATTGACCGACACGCGCAAGGGCCCCAGTCCGGCCGCATTCCATTGGGCGCACTGCATGCAGGCCTGTTGCAAAACCCAGGCGCCGATTTTGGTGATCATGCCGCATTCTTCGGCGATCGGAATAAAACGGTCCGGCGGGATTCGGCCCAACTCGGGATGGTCCCAGCGCAGTAGTGCTTCAACGCCGACTATGTGGCCTGAATGCAGATTGACGATAGGCTGATAATGCAGCTGCAATTCGTTACGGTCGAGAACGGTGTAGAGCGTACTTTCAAGCTGATTACGCTCGACAAATTGCTGGTTCATTTGCGCCGTGTAAAACTGGCACAGATGGCGGCCAGATTCTTTGGCGCGGTACATCGCCACGTCGGCATGCTCGATCAGGCTCTGTGAATTTTCACCATCGTCCGGATAAGTGGCCAGACCCAGACTGCAGGTAATGCGCAGATGATGACCATCGAAGACGATAGGCAGGTTGATTGCGTCCATGATGCGCTCAACGATAGCGGCATTGAGCTGTTCATGCTGCGCCCCGTGCAGAAGCAAAACGAATTCATCGCCGCCAAAGCGACCGATGGTGTCGCCATTGCGCAGCACCGAACGCACGCGCTCGGTAACGGTCCTCAGCACATGGTCGCCAACGTGATGACCATAATGATCATTGATGAATTTGAAACGGTCGAGATCAATAAAGCCGACCCAGACCGGCGTTGCATAACGGTCGGCATAGCGCAGCGCTTGTTCGAGAATGTCGGTCAGGCGCTGGCGATTGGGAACGCCGGTGAGAATGTCGTGGCTTGCCTGATGGGCTAACTGATGTTCCAGTTGTTTGCGTGCGGAGATGTCGCGAGCCACCATTTGTGCTGCGTGTTTGCCCTGATACGTTAGCGCGACCCGCTGCACGGATACCGAGAAGGTCGAGCCGTCAAGACGCATGGCCAGTTCTTCCGTTTCGATGCAACGCCCGCCGCTGGCCACACGCTGTAATTCTTGTACAGCTTTGCTGCGGTCCTGTTCCGTTGTCAGTTCCAGCAGATTTTTACCAAGCAAGCCATTGGCCGTCGTTTCGTTAAACAGCAGTCGGGCTGCACTGTTGGCAAAAACAATTTCTTCATCGACGGCAATCAGAATAGCGTCGGGTGACAACTCGACGATCAGCCGGTAGCGTTCCTCACTTTCGCGCAATTCGGCCAGCGCCTGTTCACGCTGCCTGGCTTGATGAAACAATTCCAGGCTTTTTTGTTCGAGTAAGCTTTCTGCCTGCTGACGGGCGTGTGTTTCACGGGCCAGCTGGCGGGCAAGGATTTCAGGCGAGATTGACATGCGCGATCTTCGTTAAGGTAAAGCGCGTGTGGCTGCCCGTATGGTCGGGCAAATCCTGCCGTGCGATTTGCATCGGTTCGTTAAAGTAAGAAATGCAACCTTCCAGCAGGCCTTGCGCGAAATCAGCGAGCGCGCGTTTTGAACGGTAGATCAGCACCATGCTGCCATCGGCCTGTTCTTCGCAATCAAACGAAGGCAATTCGGCATCGCTGTAGAGTTTGCGAACTTCGACATGAATATGTCCATCGAGCATACGCAACAAGGCTAATGCACTGCTCTGGTTGACGATGTAGCTG